>JBGFRZ010000024.1:0-14010 GCA_041694835.1 Ignavibacteria bacterium | reverse complement strand
AAAGTTGCTGGGCAAAGGCACCGGGATTCGCAAGACAGCCCGACGCCTGAAAGTAAGTCCGGGGTATGTGTTGGGTGTTCAAAAAAGGGGTGGCAAAAAAGAGGAAATCGCTTCCGTCTGAAACCGGCAATGCGTTTGTGTGTTTTCTAAACGCGCGTTTTATGAACATTAAAACAATAATATCACTTATTGCTATCCTTAATATTTTCAGGTTTGTTTCCTTCTATATCCCGAAAGAGAAAGCCAAGGGCAGAAGGGCGTTTTATATGGTTTAATGTGTGAGAAATCGTCGCGTTGTTTACAGTTTTTCGGGATAAAAGTACTCTAAAAGTTTCTCTGTGGGTGTCAAACCATCGATACCTTTGTGGGGTTTGACAGAGTTGTAATAATTAACAAAACGCACAAGTTCTGTTTTTCTGTGCGCACGGCTGTTGAATCTCGTTCTACGATGACAAAGTTCTTTGATAGTTCTAATTGTACGTTCGGCCTTCCCGTTTGTGCGAGGTGTTTTGGGCATGGTGAACGTTTGCTCTATGCGGTTTTCCTGACAGAGCTTCATAAACTCATGCTTTGACGGATTGCCTTGATACTCCCTGCCGTTGTCAGTGTAGTAGCATTCTATCGTGTAAGGGCATTCGTCAAGAACTTGTTTTAGAAACTCGGCGGAGCAGTGTTGACTTTTCTCATGTAGTACCTGAGCATAGAGTTCCCGGGAATAATCATCCACGGCAATGTAAAGGTATTCGGGCTTTGTCGTTGACGATTCTCCAGCAAGTAACGGCAGAGCAACTATATCGCCGTGAAACATTTCGCCCGGATAACTTTTGTTGTATCTGAGCGCTTCGGCTTTTAGTTTGGCTTCAAGAACTACTTCTATCTTTGCTAAACGCTTGATGCCATATTTTAGACACCGATAACGTTTGTTAATGCTTTTGTGGTGATAAAAGTCACCACTTCGTCCACGATAAACTATTTTGTAAATCGTTGGACGGCTGACATTGTAGTTGCGGCAAGTTCGCAGATACGAGCGCCTTGCTTGTATTTGTCAAAGATCTCCTGACGTTGTAAGGGTGTCAGGCGTGCCCTTTTGTGTATTACCATATCGCTGTTTACAGACCTCCTTGTGGTTATTATACCACTTCATCAGAACTGTAAACAACGCGACGATTTCTTACACCATTGGGAAGGGAGAGCGTTGCGGCTACAATTTAACGAACCAAAATGCTCAACTATTTCTGTCACAAAGCACTGGAGGAAGATATGAATAAAATTTTATTGCGTCAAAAAGTTCGGAAATTTCAATCGACTCGTTTGCTGTATGTGCCTGTTTTTCTGAACCCGGACCAAAACCTATTGTTGGAATTTTTTTGTCCCCCATGGTAAATGACCCATTGGTGCAAAAAGGCCAGACGACCATTTTTGGTTTTTTGCCAAACGACTCAATAAATGTTTTTTGGGCGGCTATGAGAAGTTGAGATTTTTTATCCATAAGCCAGGGGGTATAATATTTTCCATATTCAATTTTTCCATTTTTATCCAAAAGTTTTTTAATTTGTTTGACGACATATTTTTTGTTTTCCCCCTCAATCGTTCTTCTGTCTATGTAAAACGAACAACTTTCAGGAATTGAGTTGATTGACGGCGAATTGGTTTCTATTTTTGTGACGGTAATAACCCCTTTGCCGAGTTTTCCTGTTTTGAGAGATAAATTTAGTTTTTTAATTTTTTCGATAATTGGAATTGATTTATAAATTGCATTCTCACCTTCTTGTGGAATACTTGCATGAACCGCTTTGCCTTTTACATTGATTTTAAATTCCGCTCTGCCTTTGTGTCCGTAAATTATTTTTAACGCCGACGGCTCGCCGATGACGACGAAGTCCGGTTTGAACTTCAAATCCTTGACTATAAATCTGAGCCACTCTCTGCCGCCGATTTCCTCTTTCGCCGACGCAGAAACAAGCAAAGTGAAATCGCCGGGCTGCTCTTGTTTTTTGAGCAGAGCGCCCGCATAGAGCATCGCTGCGACACAACCCTTGTCGTCGGAAGCGCCCCTGCCGTAAACTTTGCCATTTTTGATAACTGCTTTGAACGGGTCAGTTTTCCATAGATTTTCATCGCCTACGCCCACGGTATCCGTGTGAGCGTCATAGAGGAGCTTTGTTTTTCCGTTTCCTATTTTTCCCACCACATTGTGACACTCATCGATTGCCACACTGTCGTAGCCGAGTTTCTTCATTTCTCCGGCGACGAGTTTCGCGGCGGATTTTTCGCCATTTGATAAACTTTTTGTTGAGATGAGTGTCGTCAAAAATTTCAGACACTTTTTCTTAAAAGTTTCGTTTAATTTGAATTGGTGCATATCATTTAGATTACACATCTCTCCGTAAAAAAATTGGAACCATCAGTAACTACGAATTAACACGAACAAAAAAACATTGCCACAAAATTTGTCCCGACAAAAACTGATGGGACGCAGATGAACGCAGAAACAACAGGATTTAAGAATTATTTGCGTTCATCTTGTAAATCTGCGTCCTAAAAACTAATTGAACGCAGATATACGCAGAAAAAACAGAATTAAGAACCAAGTTTTTTTTCTTAATTCTCACCACTTAATCCGAGTGGTTAAGAGGTTTTTTATCTGCGACAATCCTGTAAATCTGCGTCCTAAATAAATATGGTTTTGTAAATTTCAGCGAGCATTCATGATTTCGATGGCTAATGACTTTTTTCAGTACTTTTAATTTCAATATGATGATACTTCGCTCGGAACTCCGTGGGAAATAAAAATTGACAATTTAATATTGTTTTTGGAAGATATCGACGAAAAACTTCATTCTATTACTTTGTCGGTCTTGGCGGAGAGGGGGGGATTCGAACCCCCGATCCCGATTTATCGAGATAGCGGTTTAGCAAACCGCCGCCCTAAGCCGCTAGGCGACCTCTCCTTTTGTTTTAAATTATACAACAAATCGCCGTTTTCTGCAAATCTCCGTCGGTAATTTCGGAGCCTGTCCCGATGACAATCGGGGTAGTTCTTGAATTACCTCATTTTTCCCAGTGTCTCTGCTGTGCCCCGTTAGAAAGGATTTTTCTAACGGGGTAAAAGGTTTAAGTTGTAGTGCTCGAATTTTTAGCATTTTAGTCCCGCCTTGGCGGGATCAGCAGACCTTAAATATTAAAATCGCCTTCAAAAGCTGGCTGAGAATAGGCGATGTCGTCGGTATTGTCGCAATGCTTATTTCATATCTGGCCCTGATATTTATACCAATTTTCAGGATATAGTTTTATGTTCTAAGTTCCGGTGGGGGTTGCCTCGGGGGGATTTTGACACCTAACAATTCAACTATTCCGGAGATGGTGGCTCCGACAAAATATATCACCCACAAATAAGTGTAGTACTGACCCAAAAACGCGGCAAGACCAGCGAAAATCATCGAAACAGCAAAAATCAGAAGGCCCGTCTCCAGATATTTCCATTTCAATGGCATCAGATTGTATATGGAATCCGTGGGATAGTTATATCGACGGTGACGAACATAGGCTGCGGCAAGAAGAAAAAAACCTACGGGAGAGACAAGCTGGGAAATCAAATGGACCACAACGAGATGAACGTTAACCGGGCCTTCTGAAAACCACTTGGCGTCGTGTATGTTTATTCCCCAAAAGGTGGTCAAAATTTTCGAGCCATCAACAGCTATGGAATTTATCAGTATGAAAATAACAGCCATCATAAATCCAACTACATATGAAGCTAAAATGGCTGACCTCGGCGTTCCTTTTTCGAGAGGAACCCAGTGGAATATGCCGACGAGTATCGAAGGTGATATTATGGCCATCAAAAAAAACTGACGGGCTGAGTTTACTATCATTGGCCACGGATAATGCCCTAATAAATTCTGCAAAGGTCTGGTTACAAAATATATCCCGAAAAGAAGAAAAGCGTTGAATGCCTTGTTGTAGCCAAGCTCTCCGAACATAATCTTTCGGATTTTGCTCACCCGCTTAATCTCTGCGGCCATTATGAAATAAGTAAGCCCCGCTATTAAAGGCACAAGGATATTTACAAAAAAAACAACAGACATACAAAAAACTCCAACGAACGCCGTGTAATGCGTCTAACAGATATCTACATCGGCAGTTTTCGTCATAGGTGAGGTCAACCCGCCGTCGGCGGTTTATTTCTAACCTGGTGGAGGCAGCGGGAATCGAACCCGCGTCCAGAAGTCCAACCCAACGGTCTCTACAGGCTTATTCCGGAATTATTCTCGCTCGAAAACTGTCCCCGGACTAAAACCGCCTTCGAGCCAGCCCCGTTTTGATTTCATCTGTATCCGACGGAACAAGCGGAATACAAACTAACCTGATTTTGTCGCGCATCCCCTCCTATCAGGTGTCGGAAGGAGCGCGTGACCGATTTTAAGCGGCCATCGCCATTTCTGTATTGGCGTTTGTATTTGGTCGATTTTTTTGACGGTGCCCCTCGACCAACACCGTGCCTGCTGCCATTCAGGTTCAAAACCCCTGTCGAACCCTGTTTGCCCCCATATAAAAGCAATGATTGGTGATTAGTGATTAGTAAAAAAACTTATTACTATTTGCTATTCGCTATTCGCTATTTGCTGATTTATTACGACGGCACTTAAAAAAATTTTGGAGCAAGGTGCGGCACTTTTCCTCAAAAACCCCACCAATTATTTTTATTCTATGGTTCAATTTTTTGCTGTCCGCTATGTTAAAAACTGAAACGCAAGCGCCGAATCTTTTGTCATAACAACCGAAGACAACTTCTTCGACCCTGGCTGTTATCAAAGCGCCGACACACATAACGCAAGGCTCTTTTGTAACATAAACGCTTGTTCCTATAAGACGATAATTTTTTAACTTTCTTGAGGCTTTCTTCAAAGCTATTATCTCGGCATGGGCGGACGGATCCGACTTCAAGATGGATTGGTTGTGTGCCTTTGAGATGATTTTCCCGTCTTTAACAACGAGGGCGCCGACCGGCACTTCGCCACAACTTTGAGCCTTCCTTGCTTCCTTTATCGCTATTTCTATAAATCTTCTATGTTTTTCCACTTAATATTCAAGAAAAATCGCGCCAAAGAAGAGTCGGCATTTTGATTTCCCGAAAACTGCGCCGTACAGGACTTGAACCTGTAACCTTTTGCTTCGTAGGCAAACGCTCTATCCAGTTGAGCTAACGGCGCTTTTTGCAGGATAATCTCCGTCAGACACGTCGACTGAGCGATATAAGAGCAGGACGCCGCCGAGCTATGGGCGCATATATTTTATCAAATTTCAAGCGGGTTTTAAAAATAAAAAAACAAAAAAAGCGCCGGCTGACAGGAGCGGACCGAAAGGTATGTAATCGCTCTTCTTTATTCTTTTAAGAAGTATCAAGAAGATAGAAATAAAACTTCCCACCATCGAGGCGACAAACAACGTCTTAAAAACGGCTAACCAACCCAAAAATGCTCCGATGGCCGCCATAAGCTTCACATCACCGCCGCCGAAAGCTTCTTTTTTGAATGCCTTTTCGCCTATGAAAGACACTGAAATGCCGAACAAAAGACCAGCAAAAGCCCCGGAAGTCGAAGCGATAATTCTTCCGATTACCGAGTGTCCGAGAAAGTCGTTCAAAGGCGAAAACAGGACTCCGACACCTATAAGAAGATATGTAAAAAAATCGGGTATTATCCTGTGATAAAAGTCGATGCCTGAAATGACTATGAGAGTCCATGTAAACAGCAGAAAAAAAATTATTCCGATTGTTTGATTGGAGAAATCTGAATAAATAAATTTTCTGTAGACCGATAGAAAAACGATAGCGGTAATGAGTTCGACCAAAGGATATATGAGCGGGATTTTATTTTTGCATACTCTGCACTTCCCGGCGAGAATGACATAGCTTACAATGGGTATGTTATCGTGCCATTTTATCTTGTTAGCGCAACCAGGGCAGGACGAAGCCGGCGACAAAATCGAAATGTTGTTCGGAATCCTGTAAATACAGACATTGGCAAATGACCCGAAAACCAAGCCCAAGATAAAAATAAAAAACTCCATAGTTAAAGATATTCCAAAAAAAGAAAGGGAGGAGTGAAACTCCTCCCTTTCAAACATAAACACGATTGGAGATTAATAGGTATTCCAAATCGTGCCTTTCGAATCTGTGGACGTAGAGTCAACCCAAACCTCTCCCTGCGACCTCGACATACCTATCGGGAAAGTCACATTCGGGTTATAACCCCAGCCCAACCCATTGGTGTTTGAAGACGCCGCCAGGTTAAACGTGTTTGTGCCACCGTAAGGCGGTATGTTGACTCTTGGTATCTCTTTTAAATACTTACCTGCTACACCGCCGACGGAGGGAGTCGCCAACGACACTGGATTTGAAGGATACACGCCCTCGTTTTCCGAGTAGTAGATGGAGAGAGAGCTCCTGATCGTTGCAAGGTTTCCCCTTGTGGCTCCCTCGTTAGATTTCCTTATCAGATCGGCGAATCTGGGAATGGCTATGGCCGACAGAATACCGATGATGGCAACAACTATCATAAGTTCAATGAGTGTAAAACCTTTCGATTTTCTCATACCTTATCACCTCCTTCCCCCGTTAAGCGGGGGGCTTTTTTTGAAATCGCGACGCTATCATGCGCCGCATATCTACAACTTATACCATTTTTTTGAACATTTGTCAAGTCCTTTTTTCTAAGTGACAAAAATCACACACCTTTGATATCGTTATTTAGAAACAAGCTGGCTCATTTCAAACATAGGCAGGAACATCGCTATGACTATTCCCCCTATGACGATGCCCATAAAGGCCATGACGAGTGGTTCTATCATGCTCGTAAGACCTTTAACAGCCACATCTACCTCAGAATCATAAAACTCGGCAATTTTAACAAGCATTGTGTCGAGGTTTCCTGTCTGCTCCCCTACGGATATCATCTGTATCACCATAGGTGGGAACTGGCCGCTTTTCTTAAGAGGATTGACCATGTGCTCTCCCTTTTTCACCTCGTCGCGCGCCTCAAAAATCGCCTTTTCTATAACCATATTGCCCGATGTTTTCGCGACGGTGTCGAGAGCGTGCATTATAGGCACGCCGCTTTTTATAAGAGTCCCGAGGGTTCTTGAAAATTTGGCTATCGCAACTTTTCTGAGCATAAGTCCGAACATCGGAGCTTTAAGTTTGAGAGCGTCTATCTTAAACCTTACCTTCGGGATTTTGTTAAGCCTTTTGAAACCCCAGAAACCTGCGATAGGGCCAACTATGAAAAGAGGAAATATTTTTTGTGTGAGGGCCGAGAGCGCGAGAAGAATTTTTGTAGGGAGCGGAAGTTCAGCGCCAAAACTTGCGAAAATGTTTTTGAAAGTAGGTATAACAAAAACCATCAAAAATATAACAACGGCAAACGCTATAACGCCTATGACAACTGGATACGTCATCGCGCTTTTTATCTTAGCCTTCAACTCTTCGGACGCCTCCATATACTGTGAAAGCCTCTGCAAGATAGCGTCAAGTATGCCGCCTTCGTCTCCCGCTTTTATCATTGAAACATACAGATCCGAAAAAGCATCGGGGTGCTTCTTCATTGCATCGGGCATAGAAACTCCGGCCTCTATGTCTTCCTTGACAGCTCCGACAACGGTCCTGAAAGGCGGGTTTTCTAACTGTTCGGATAAGATATTGAGACCCTGAACTATTGGGACGCCTGCCGAAACCATCGTCGAAAGCTGTCTTGAGAAAAGCACGACATCGCCTGTTTTCACTCTGGGCTTAAACGGGTTAATTTTTCCTATGAAAGCAGAAATTCCACCAGTCTTCGCCTCGTTTACTTCTATGGGAATGAGCCGCTGCGACTTTAGTTTGTCCATGGCTGACCTTATGTCGCCGGCTTCTATCGCTCCAGTTACTACGGCCCCCGATGGCGGCCTTGCTTTATAGTTGAATTGCGGCATGGCACCTCTTTATCCCTCACCGAAAATACGAGAGATTTATAGCGTTTTTTGTATAATTTTTTTGAGCTCTTCCGGTCCCGTTGAAGAATCTATGGCTTGATTATAAGTTATCTTTTTCTTGTTATATAGGTCGTATAGAGATTGGTTCATTGTCTGCATTCCAAACTTCGCCCCCGTCTGAAGGCTGAGATAAATTTGCTCTGTTTTCATATCTCTTATCAGGTTTTGAATGGCCGGCGTCACCACCATTACCTCGCAGGCCAGAATCCTTCCAACACCCGAGGCCAATGGCAGAAGCTGCTGGGCAAAGACCGCATGGAGAGTGAATGAAAGTTGGCTTCTTACCTGAGACTGCTGGTGTGGCGGGAAAACGTCTACTATCCTGTTTATCGACGACACAGCGTCTGTTGTATGAAGGGTGCCCAAAACGAGGTGACCGGTTTCAGCTATGGTCAACGCCGCACGTACCGTCTCAAGATCCCTCATCTCGCCGATAAGTATTATGTTGGGGTCCTGCCTGAGGATGTATTTCAGGGCGGCTGTAAAACTTCCCGTATCTGAGCCTATCTCCCTTTGATTAACGACACAGTTTTTGTGGCTGTGGACGTATTCAATGGGGTCTTCTATCGTTACTATATGCCCGTGGCGATGCTCGTTAAGGTAATCTATCATGGACGCAAGGGTAGTAGATTTTCCGGAACCCGTCGGACCGGTGACAAGTATAAGTCCTTTCGGTATCTTCATCATCTCGTAAACCGCCGCCGGAAGATTTAGCTCTTCAAAGGTCATTATCTTCTGAGGAATCGACCTTAATGCCGCGCCGACGGCGCCGCGCTGCCTGAAAACATTCATCCTGACCCTCCCCACTCCTTTTATTCCGAAAGACAAATCCAGCTCATTTACGGCTTCGAATTTTTCCTTCTGAGCGTCAGTAAGAAGCGAGTATATCAGGCGCTGACATACATCGGGGGTCAGTTTCTCGTAATTTGTCGGTATCATCTGCCCATCTATTCTCAAAACAGGGGGCGCGCCGGACGTTATGTGAAGATCTGATGCTTTTTTTTCTATCATGAGAATCAATAAATCGTTCATGTTTAGCATAGTTATCTGTAAAGAAGAACCTCCTCGAGAGTTATTTCTCCGACGAGCACTTTGTTCCACATGACTTTGAGCATATTTGTTTTTATCTGGTCATGCTTAAGTTTATCGTATTCCTCCGTCATAAAATAAACGAGCGTTTTACCACAATATCCCGTAAAGTTGCAGAACTCGCAGCCCGACGCTTTTGAAAGTATTATTTCATCGCTTTGAACGTCAAGAAGAATCCCGGAGTTGACAAGATAATCCCTGGATATTACATAATTTTCCTTGCACCTGGGACAAAGGCGTCTTACGAGTTTTTGCCTTATGTATAGACGTGGCGATTTTATCTTCATCGTTTCGTCGGAAGTCGAAACAACCACGCATGAATTCTGGGCCCACAGGTCGAGCATTCCGATTTCATTGCGTCCGAGAGCGTCTATAAAAACATAATGCGCGCTGAAATCGAACTTCTCGTTCAATGCGACCATACTCTTACCCGATAAAATGATGAATTTATTCTGTATTATGTCACATGATGCCTCATCGCCAATAAAATAGATTATTTCCTGATTTGAGGCCACCAAGGACGATATGGAAATCATAGTGGTTGTTTTTGCAGAACCTGGTTCGCCCGAAATTATGATAATGCCATCGCTTGAGTTAAGATGTTTGTTTAAAATCAGTATGTCGTCCGGCTGGAAACCTGACTCCTGAAGTTTGTGAATAGTAGTTGTGTCTTTTATCTTGATGAGAGATGTTTTATCGAAATTTCGTGGAGCAAGCGAATATTTGTTCATCGATTCAGTTTTACAAAAAGGAGCGCGATAAGAAAAGAATTTTTCGCCTGGGTTTTCGGATATTGCCGCTATTTTTTCATTCAAAATTTCGGTTTCTTTGTCGCTCAATTCGACAGTTTTGAGATATATGAGGTTGAAGAAGTATCTGAGCGTGTTAGCGCTAAAATAAATCTCAGTCGCTCCAATGTCTATGCCGTACGAAGCAATTTTATGAAGAAAATTTTCGGGAAAGTTTGCGGTGGGGACACCTCTTTGAATGTAATATTTGTCTATGTATGCATTAATCTCATCGACCGGCGCAATCACTGTTTTGACTTCATAGCCTGTAAGAAGTCTCAAGTCGTCAAGCGCAAAAACGTTGAACGGATCGTATACGGCTATGGTGAGTTCGTTTTCTTTGAGCATTATCGGAAAAATCTCCCACTGCCTCGCTATATGCTCGGGAATAGCACGAATCACTTTTTCCGGTATTTCGCCGCATTCCTTAAGCGATACATAAGATATTCCGCACTGCCTTCCGAGAAAAGCCAAAAGCAAATCTTCCGTTACAAAATGAAGTTCAAGGAGGGCTCTTCCAAGTTTGATTCCCTTTTTATTATGAAGTTCCAGCGCCTGCGCAAGCTGCTCACGCGAAATAAGATTTGTTTCGACAAGCAAATCGCCTAAACGTTTTTTTATGGGTTGAAAAGCTTGCATAACTATTATCCGCGCAAAAGTTTTTTCACATCTCGGGGCACGAGACAATCTATTGCCCCGCCAAGGCGGGCAACTTCCCTCACAAGGCTCGACGAGAGATAAACGTATTTCTCGTCCGGCATCAGAAAAACCGTTTCAATGTCCTTGTAGAGTTTTCTGTTCATAAGGGCAAGCTGGAACTCATACTCAAAGTCGCTCACGGCTCTTAGCCCTCTTATTATCACTTTCGCGCCTTTTTTTCTGAGATATCTAACAAGCAGGCCGGAAAACCTTTCAACTTTAACGCCCCTTATATTTCTCGTAGCCCTCTTCAAAACTTCTATTCTTTTTTCCAGAGGGAAGCTCGGCATTTTGTTCTGGTTATCCGTAACTGCCACAATCAAGCCGCAAAACAGCTTCGAAGCGCGCACGACAAGATCTATATGTCCGTTGGTCGGAGGGTCGAAACTCCCAGGATAAACTGCCGTTATTGTCTTAACTTTCATACCGGTTTTATATTGAGATTATTGAAAAACCCATCTTTTTCACTTAAAGAGCAGTTTCTTAACGGTTAAAAGTTTCAATCAGACCGCAAAACTCCTCGCTTTGCTCGTCGGACATTGCGGTCTAAACGATTTCAACTTTTAACCTAAAACTGCCAAATCGTTCAAAAAATTAAGGTTTTTCAACACTCTCATATTACAAAATTTTATCGAAATTTCAAAATTCACCCCGCACCAATTCCTCTGATAACTTTACTTTTATTGTAAGGTGTAATGCGAAACGACTTTTGTCGCAAATCAACAATTAGAGGTAAAGTTGTTAATAGGATTGGTACGGGGTCAACCGATCTGCGGGAGAAATACTCTTCCGCCGTAAATTTCGGATATCTTTCTTTTAAGCGCAGGATAACCGGTTAAATTTCCGTCCGCCGCCACAATTTTTTCCGCAAGACTGTTTGAGAGTTCCACCAGATCGGCATCTTTCAGTATGTCGCCGACTTTGAACTTAAGCTCACCATGCTGATAAGTGCCTATGATATCACCCGGTCCCCTTTGTTTCAAATCGGCCTTCGCCACTTCGAAACCATCCGAGTATTTAAGCAGTATCTCCATTCTTTCACGAGCGATTTCCGTCTTGGGATCGCCAACAATAATGCAGTATGACTGACTGTCGCTTCTCGCAACGCGTCCCCTTAACTGATGAAGGGTCGCAAGACCAAATCTCTCGGCATGCTCGACGACAAGAACGGTTGCACCAGGTATGTCTATCCCCACCTCGACTACGCTTGTGGCTATCAGGACATCGACAACACCTGCCCTGAAATCTTCCATCATTTTTTGTTTCTCATCGGATTTCATCTTTCCGTAAATAAGTCCGACCTTGAATTCGTTAAATACGTTTTTTGCAAGATTATCAGCTTCGGAGAACGCCGATTTGAGTTCAGGTTTTTCAGAGTTTTCCACGAGTGGATATACTATAAAAGCCTGGTTGCCCTTCCTTAATTCATCTTTTACAAAATCATATGCCTCTGTATCCCTCATGTAAAATGTCTTTACCGGAAGTCTGCCCGGCGGCATTTCTTTAATGAAGGATAAAGCCAGATCACCGTAAATTGTAAGCGCGAGCGTCCGCGGGATGGGGGTAGCCGACATAAGAAGCACATCTGCGGTTGGTGATTTTTCCCTCAATCGCAACCTTTGATTTACGCCAAATTTATGCTGTTCGTCTATGACGAAAAGTTTGACTTTGGCGAAGTGTGGCGACGGCTCAGCCAACGAGTGCGTCCCAGCGACGATATCAACTTCTCCTTCTGAAATTCTTCGAAGGATTTCCCCATATTTTCTTCTCTTCGCACGAACAGATGAAGTTAGGAGTTCCACTTTGACATCAAGATGACCAAGATATTTCTTAAGCGTGGCGAAATGCTGCTGGGCAAGTATTTCCGTGGGAGCCATGATAACGGCTTGATAGCCGTTTTCCACCGCCAATAACATCGCCGATACGGCTACCGCTGTTTTACCGCATCCAACATCTCCTATAAGAATTCTGTTCATAGGCATCGGCGAACGCATATCGTTGAAAATCTCGTTTATGGCCCTTTTTTGAGAGGATGTAAAATCGAATCCTAAGTTTTTTCTAAAAGGTGAAAGTAAGTTTCCCTTTATCTGATATCCGTGAGTTTTTACGCTCTCCCTGTAGAAGCTCCTCGACATCTTGAGCGTCGTCTGAAAAATCATAAATTCATCGAAGGCAAGAGTTCTGCGAGCCTTTTCAAGGGTTTCAAAACTTTCCGGGAAGTGGATATTTTTTATCGCGGAGTATAGTGTCAGGTAGTCGTCGCCTTTTTGGGGCCAGACCTCGGAGAGATTGCCTGCGTATTTCTCAATAGCCATCCCTATCTTTTCCCTTATCCATTTTTGAGTAATGCCCGATGTTAAACGATAAACCGGGGTTATTCTTTCCGGATTTTTAGACCTTTCGGTTGTTATAAGTTCGTATTCTTTCAAAATTATGTTTGTTTCGCCGAATTTTTTTTGAACCGTTCCCCACACGTAAAGTTCGTTGCCCTTTTTGAAATCCATCTGGTATCTCTGGAAGATGTTAAATTTTTTATACGGATTTACATATCTGAAAACATTTATCCATATATAAGTATGTCCGTCGGTTAAGGCGCATTTGAATATTGAAAGGTTATATCTGGTCTCGACCATTCCACTCACAACAACTTTCCCAAATACAAGGCAGTCCTCTCCATCAATTAACTCCGCAAATTTCTTTGCCCTACTTCTGTCCTGATACGCCGAAGGATAGTAGTTGAGAAGATCGGATATGTTGTTTATTCCCATCGCTGCGAGTTTTTTAGCAAGGGCTGGGCCAACGCCTTTCAGATATTGAACAGGGGAATCCATCATTTTTGATTTTTAAAAAAGTTTTTAGTATAATGAGCGGAGTGCAACTTTTATTTTATACACACTTTCTCAAAAACAAGAAAAAATGAAACCATAGATAGACAGATTTTCAAAGGAGCGATTCCAAAAAAATGGCATTCAAATGCGAAATCTGCGGCAAAGCACCCAAAAGCGGCAAATCAATCAGCCACTCTCACAAAGCATCCAACAGAAAGTTTAAGCCTAACTTAAGCCATCAAAAGGTAGTTATCGACGGCGTTGTCCAAAAGGTTTACGTCTGTTCAAGATGTTTGAGAAGCGGCATCGTAAAAAAAGCTGTGTAAACCCCGCACCACGCCTTTAGAGGCGTGGCTTGGGGGAAGAACCCTGCGGGAAAACTGTTCCCGGTCATCCCCGTCTTTACAGACGGGGCTTTCTGTGGTGCGGGGTAAATTTTATTCACGCTCAAAAATTAGGTAATTAAGTAAGATTTGGACTAAAAATAGACATTTTTATATAATGTTTTCCGAGTGAAAATACAAAAACCGTACGCTATAGCGAACAGCACTCGGAAAAGTTATGCATTTTTTAGG
>JBGFRZ010000051.1:0-14107 GCA_041694835.1 Ignavibacteria bacterium | reverse complement strand
CTTCTTCTCTCGGAAAACCGCCAGTGTGCTGATAAATTTCTTCTATCATCAACATCACTTTTTCCCAAATTTTAAGATTTTTATGCGGCCTCATACTATTTGCTATTCGCTATTTGCTATTTGCTTTTATCAATTCCCTCACTCTTTCAACCGTTCTTGCGTCAACCCCGGGCACTTTCAACAGGTTATCAACGGAAGTGAAATTTCCGCTCTTCTTTCTATATCTGATTATGTTTTTTGCCTGAGTAGATGTAAAACCAGCGACTTCCAACTCCTGCTCCGTCGCTAAGTTTACATCCAAACGGTCATCGCTGATGAGAGATGGTTCAATTTCTTTTTCACCGACCGGCGCGGCTGAAGGCGTTGGCGCAGGTGCCGGGGGCACAACAGGAATAACGGGAGCATCCAGAACCGGAACAACTTCCGGCTCGACTTTTATTGGCTGCGGTTTTTTCTTTTCTTTAGCGGGAGGCAAAACCGGGGCAGATGATTCTTCCTCGGGTTCATCGGGAAACTCTTCTGTCTTTTGAACCGGAACTTTCGGAACGAGCTTCGGTGCAACTTCTTCAGGTGGCGCAATCTCTTTCGGCGCCTTTTTTACATCTTCAACCGTTATATAAGGCCTTATTTTTTCGAATGTCTTTTTTGTTATTCTCTGGACATTCATCAGATCTTCGATTGTGCCAAACCGTCCTCTTTCCTGACGGTAGTCAATAATTCTTTGGGCAGTCAAAGCGCCGACGCCGGGAATCTGGTCTAACTCTTCGAGCGTAGCGGTGTTTATATTGACTATCAAACTCTTTAACGCTTCGTCGGTGTCTTCCCGCGCTCTTGTGTCGGCGGTTCTTCTTCTTGTGCGGCGTCCCGGCCGACGCCCGGGCGACACATCCACTTCTTCCTGGCCGAATCTCACTCCGAGAGTAAAGAAGTGCTGAGCGTCAAGGACGGGGTGAGTGAGCATAGCGTAGTTTAATCTGAAAGCGTTGAAAACAACGCCAAAACCAGCAGAAAATCCGGCAGGATTTGTTCTTGTGCCCGCTCTGAAAATAAAGTTTTTCGTGATATTGATTTCTCCGCCGGCATGATATGAAAGTTCATCCGCCAGAATATCCTTGCTCATATCAAGAAGAAAAACAATGCCCAACTCGGGAAAATATGTTATGCCGATTCTGTAGTTTTGCGGAAGCGTTTCTGCCGTCGCTCCAAGTGTGGGGTTGTTTAAGTTTTTGACGGAAAATCCGGCCGCAACATTATTGAGCACGATGCTGTAGACGCCGACATCTATACCCATTCCGCTTGCCGAGCCGAAATTTTTAATATTCACCGACTGATTTTTTATGTTATAGCCGAAAAGAAATTTTCTGCCCAAAGAAAAGGAGTGCGAGAGGACAACCTCAGTTTCTTTATAAATTGCCGGACCAAACTGAGAATACGCAAAACCGAAACTTCCAAGCGCTCTTGTCGGAACTGCCCCCGTGAAAACCATGTAAGATAAATCGGATATATTAAAGAGCGATGTATGAGAGAATGAAAAACTCGCCCCGGGGAGTTGCCCCAGCGATGCGGGGTTGTAAAAAATAAGATCGGAATCGTTTGACAAAGCAACTGCTGCACCTGAGAGACCGGCGTTTCTCGCGGAAGGTATTTTTTCTTCGAAAGCACCGTAAAGACAGGCAATAGGCAATAGGGAATAGGAAATAGTTAAAAATAGGCAATAGACAATAGGCAGTAGGGAATAGCAAATAGTGGATGGTGACTGGTGGCTGGTGACTGGGAGATGTTGAAATCGAGCCACGAACCACGAACCACGAGCCACTGCTCTGCTGCTCTGCTGCTCTGCTGCATTGTCTTGTCCCTTGCGCTCTTGTGCACTTGTGCTCTTGCGCATTATTAGTTTTTTCATAAATTTAACCTCTTTAACACACCCTAAATTTATGTTGAATTTGACATTCAATATCAAGTGCGTCTTTTTCCCCTCTATCAAGAGGGGGCGGGGGTGTGTTAAAATTGTCTGCCGACGACAACAACCCTTTTAAGACGGTTGATTTTTTTGTTCGTATCGACGGTTTCAAAGCACACTACATAAATACCGACGGGGACTATCTCGCCGGCAAAATTTTTCCCGTTCCAATATAGTATGGCTTTATTTATACCAGCAAGCGAAGCTCCATAAAACGTTATATCATTTGAAACCAATCTCACGACTTCTTTTCCTGTAACATCAATTATATACAAATTTTTCACAGCGGAACTATCCGATTCAAAGTTAATGGCAACAGATTGATAAACATGGGGATTAAACGGGTTTGTGTTTTCGTCAATGGTAAGCAAAATCGTAGCAGGGGCGGTCGATACAGCGCCAACCTCAAAAGGCGTCCCGCCAGGCGTCCCAATTCTCCATGAAGACCGCAATGTTTCGTCGGCGTCAAAAGATATTTTCACGACGGAATAATTCTCTTCTACGGGATAATAATTGAAATCCTGGATATCCCCCGATGTCATCGATGATATTGTTATGCGTCCGCCCGTATTGCTGAGCGATAAATTACCACTGGCTATGGCAAGATAGTTATTGGTATTTTTAAATGAACCATATCTTGTGGCAAAATTGTTTAAACCGACAGCGGGCTCGGAAATAACAAAGGTAGCGCCTTGCGGGATGTTTTTGATATCGCCCCAACCGGGCGCTTGCGATAGTGTTTTTCCTACGACTCTCCATCCGGAAATATCTATGGAACGGCCGGTTCTGTTTTGTAGTTTGAGCCATTCAAAGCCGTCGTCGTCGATATCGTCGTCGAAATTGATCTCTATTACTTCAATGCCGGTGCTGATATTTGCCTGAGCGAATAGACGGGGAACAGCAAATAGCGAATAGCAAATAGCGAATAGCAAATAGTAGCCGCACCGCCTTGCGGTGCTGAATAATGAATAATGAATGATGAATGAAAAAAGTTTTCCAATGTCGTTTTTCATAATTCTGAATTCATAATTCACTATTCGCTTTTAACTTTCCACCTCTACCTTTACCTTCACCTATTTTTACTTTCCCCTGAAGACCCCGACTGTTGCAAATGTTTTAGAAGTTTCACCTGATGTAGCATCATACGCTTCAAGATGCAATATATATATTCCCGTCGGGACTCTGTCGCCATCGGAATCCTTACCGTCCCAGTAAACTATATCGGCGCCTATGCCGCCAAGCGATGAAGCGTCGTATTTTTTGTCCTGGTCAATTAAACGTCTGATTTCCCTGCCTTTCACGTCAAAGACCCGAAGGGTTTTGATGCTTTTATCACCTATGCTAAAAGTAAGTTCAACTTTCTGCTTGAGCGAGTTAAACGGATTTGGACCTTTTATTTTTAGAGCAATGGGTTCTATTTCGATAAAAGTGTATCCTCTGCCGGGCGTCTGTGTTGTTTTTATTTCCCAAGCGTCTTTAGACGCGGCGACATCGGTATTGAGCACAGGCAGTCGGCTGCCCGCGACATTTTTGACTTTTCTTACAATGGCACTCCCCGATTTTTCTGTCCATTTACCCACCATGTTATTTTCTAATTCTGATTTAGTCGCCGTGGCAGTGGATATGGAAGGCATCCATAGGCCAGCAATCATTGCATTGCCAAATTCTCGTATATTGTCAGCCGATAAGGTACCATCGTAATTTGAATATGCGCACACATCGACGTAATTCGTCGGGCTCCGCATCAGAGACACCACGTTGTCCGTGCCGGTAAGTCCGGAATCCGTGGTGTGAAAAGTTATTACACCGTTCCTGACACTCCGTTCATCATCAGCGTTTGAGTTAAAACGAAGCAAAATGAAGTCGCCTTTTTTAACATCAGCTCCGACATAATAAGTAGAGCCCTTCGGCAGCCATTGCAGTTTTTTAACCGGCACCTTGTTTTCATAGATTCTCATTCCGCAGGTATTGCCATCCGCGAGCACAAAAAATTCTATCCAGTCCTGGGATTCAGACGGCGCCACTTCCGTAATAATAGCGTCAAGTGACCCGATTGTATCTTCGGGTATAAAACCCTTAGTGGCAAGCACAGTCACACTATCATAAAAAATAGAATAATCGCCAGCTGGCCGCGGGACCTTGAAATTCAGGCGAAATTTTGCCGAATAGACGCCGGATGGGGCATCGTCTTTCACATTCAGGTTCCTCCACGATACTGCGGAGTCGACACTCATATCGCTCTCTACAATGCCAACATTGGAACCCGAACCGTCCGCAGTTGGATACCAGTAAATGGAAATAGTGGATGTGGTGGCAGAATTATCGTAAATATCCGATGAAAAACTGTAAGTGTAGCCGGGCGTCGTCTGAATGACGAAATAAACGTAAATTGTGGACACCGAAGTTTTGTCGGAAATTGTGTTGGAGCTTATCCGCAGAGATTTTCTATTGAGATTTGACGGGTCGGCGTCGACAACGCCGAAACTGCCTGTGCCGTATTTGGCCCATCCAGGAGGCAGTTGTCCGACGCTAACACCCTCAAAATTCTCACTTAATAAAACCTCTTGCGCACTCAAATCACTGAAATAAAATAACAGAGTAAGTGCGATACCGAATATTGATACTACAAAAGAATTCATAAAAAAAATGCGACGGTTCTAATCGAAATTGGCGAAATTGGTCAGGAATTGGGGACGGTCCTCAATTGGCAACTACTGCTTCTTGGTGACCGGGGACCTGTCTTGAAATTCCTGGAGCGCAATCCCAATGTGTCATATTTTCTTTTTCCCTCATCGCTGCCATAAAATCCTGTCCGGAAATATCGCTCAATCCCACGCCTTTCCTTTAATCCATTTTGAACAAACTCACGATAAATAAACCGCCTTCTTTCAAAATCATCCGATAATCTCAAATACTCCGGATTATAATCTATCAGCGAATTTTTCTTGCCAAAAGCGTAAAAACTATAACTGCTATATTTGTAATCTTCGGGACGTTCAATTATATCGGCATTGATGGGATTCAATTCTATATACCTCCCGCATTCCAAGATATATCTGCCATCCTCTATCACGAAACTTTTGAACCTATCTTGCCAAAGGTGTCCGCATCCCTGATATTTTTTTCGGTAGTATTTAACATAACTCTGATTCAACATCTTTACCCCGTCACTTAAATTTTTAGGCGTTTCATTATAAACAATCAGATGGTAGTGATTGCTCATCAATACATAGTGAATGACGCGCCATGAAAAACGTCCTTTGCAAAACACCAATATTTTTATGAAATTTTCATAATCTGAAACGTCAAAAAATACTTTCTGCCGATTGTTGCCGCGTGACAAAACATGAAAATACGAATTTCCAGGAATAAATCTCGCTAATCTTCCCATTTTTTACCACATTTTACAGAACCATACTGATAATTGAGGACCGTCCCCAATTACATTTTCGCTTTTCTGAATTTCTCATGAAGTATTCTGACTTTCGCGCTTAATCCATTTTCAAATACATTAGCGGAATGTAGCCACGCGAGTTTTTTTTCCACAGAGAGCGCACTATACTCTTTGAGCATTTCGTCGCCAATATAATAAGAAAAGCCTTTGACCTCGATTTTTTCAACGGGTTTTGTCGTATGCGAGTTTTTCACTTTTTAATTCTTCTTAAATGTTCTATATCCGTTTCATCTTGTTTTCTGCCTGTGTTTTTTTTCATTCTAATAAGGTCGTCGATGCCCACAGTCGCGATTTTTGTGTCATACAAATCATAAAATACGACATTCTTTTTTGCAGAATCGTAGTTGACCCGAGTGTTTACGACTATATCCACCTCTCTTATGGCCAACTTGTCGCTTACAAGACAAAATGCTTTCATATTTTTGTTTTCAATCCACTCTTTCCTTTTTTGCATATTTGCGAAATCCAAGATGTTGACGGGGATTTTTGGCTTATATCCCATTTCGTTCAATAATTTCATAAGAACCTGTATGTTTTCATCGCTCATCTCAACAATAAGGTCTATGTCGTATGTAAGACGTGGTATACCGTGCAGATTTACGGCAAGACCGCCGACTGTGATATATTTGACATTCTTTTCGTTTAACTTTTTAAAAAATTCATAGTAATCCATATCATAACAAAAAAAGCAGAGAGATTATCCCCGCTTTTAATTTATTTACATAAGATAAAAGATAATAAAACAGGAAAGAGATTAAGAGGCAATTAACTTCCGTTATTCTGTAATTGTGCTTGTGCTCTATATTTTTGTGTGTTTTATTCGTCGTCTGAGCCGCCCTCGGAAATCATCTTCGAGTATCTCTCAAGAAGGGTTTTTTCTATGGCGTCTTTTACGGCTTTGTTCCTGATTTTTACCTGCTGTATCCATCTCCCGCCCTCTTCCGGTTTTCTCGCCGGCCATGAAATCCACGGCCCCCTTTTTCCTTCCATAACCTTGCATTCCACTTCCACGGCATCGTTGAAAATAACCGCGGCAAAAACTTTGAGTTTCGAGGGCCTGGTGAATCTTGAAAATTTCGTCACCTTGAATGAAATCGCCTTCGCTTTTTCATCGCTCGGCATTCCCGTCTCAACAGCCTCTACGATAGCGTCGTTGGCCTGTTTCGTGTGGATAGTTATCTGAGGATAGACCTTACCCTTTTTTGAGATGTACTCCGGAAATTTTAGGGAAGTCCTTCCTCCGACTTTCAAAACCTGAATCTCGCTGATTTCAATAACATTGTTTAACACAATCGTGGCGAGTCCCTTAACGGCGCCTTCGCTGACAGGGGCGACTTCTACTTCGGTAACAACTATGTCTTTGCTAACCTGAGCAAACGAAAACAAACTGGCGGCAAGCAAAACTGCCAATGCACTTAAAAATTTGCGCATCTTTTCCTCCTTCATTTTGAGATTTTTCTGAACGCGACCTAACTTATTATATCAAATTTCCAAAATTTGCACATTTGTAAAATTGTGTCTTCTCCATTTTTTGTTGTGCGTATAAAAACAAAGTGTTTGAGCGGGTTTAATCAAGTGTGAACACTTGATTGCCTCGCAGTCCCGATTTATCGGGACGAGAATGAGTGAAAATACTTTGTTTTTACACATCATAGAATCCTTACCCAATGTTACAACAACATTTGGAGAAGAGCCGTTAGAAACGCGTAGACAAAGAGAGGCGGTGAGAGCCAAAATTATCAGAAAGATGCATCGGCATGGTAAATGAATAATCCAACTGAAGCTCTACATGACCCAAGCTCTGAATTATTCCACCGCCCAAAGCGATTTCGGTATTGTTGAGGCCGAGCCGCGCCGCATATCTGTGATAGCTAAACCATGACTCTACACCAAATCGCCAATTGAACTCGGGAGAGGCGCCCTGCGGAATCCTGTTCGACAAATCCAAAGAAACTTTCAAATCCTCAAAAACTCCCGCATCCCCAAACTTGTAGCCACCGCCGAGCGTTAACTCCAGAGGCACAGTTTCAGATATTTTAAGTCCCACATCTGGCGTTAAAAGATTCTTCACCGAAAGCGCCGCTGAGAGTTTTTCAAGGGGCATAACCAAAAATCCGATGTCAACCGCAACTCCGCCTTTTGAAGTCCCGTCTTTAAAAACAGGGTCGCCGCCGCTCCTCAATTTAGTTTTCTCGTCCAGATTATATCCGACAGAAAGATATTTTATATTTAAACCCGCATAAATTGGAATGGGTAAAATTGGAAATTCTTTTGTTCTTCTGGCAACGGTCACGGTTTTTTCGCCGAGCAAGATATGAAGCGGCGCAGAGTATGTTAAAATAATGGATTGCTCTGTGTATAAATCAGATACACCGCTTGAGAGATACCCCAGACCGAACGCTCCGATTTTCGGCACTGTATATCCAAAAAGACCGTT
Organism: Ignavibacteria bacterium; assembly: GCA_041694835.1. GTDB lineage: Bacteria > Elusimicrobiota > Endomicrobiia > PHAN01 > PHAN01 > JBGFRZ01. The sequence continues at coordinate 6,256 of JBGFRZ010000051.1, read as the reverse complement.
CATATTGGACGTTTGAACATTGGGAAGATTCAAAAATTTCTGAGCGTAGGTAAAATTGGCTTCGTTTCTTTCAATCTGAGCGAGTCCCGCGGGATTGAATATTGTCGACGAGACATCATCGGAGACGGCAGAAAACGCCCCGCCCATCGCAGCAGTGCGAGCCGTCCAGATGTTTTCCTTAAAAGCGCCGTAAAGATAGCAAGTAGTAAATAGCAAATAGCAAATAGTGGATAGCAAATAGCGAATAGCAAATAGCAAATAGTGTTTTTCACTTAATCGCTTAATCGCTATTTGCTTAATCACTGATTTAGTAAGTTTTTTCATTTTATTTTCAAAATATCAAGCAAGTCCTGTTTTCGTGCCGTTTTTCTTTTTGTTTTGAGCAATTCTTTCTTTCCTATGAAAAATGCTTTTGTCTTACCGAAAAACATTTCTTTCTTCGTTCTCCAAACCTCATTAAAACCCGCACCGCTTATTGCAGTCATAAGGTCTATTCTGACGGGTTCATACCCCAACTGAATTATATTTCCATTTTTTGTAAAATCGCCCGTCTTCAATCCGACTCCGCCAAATCCGAAATTTTTAAGTGCTCTTAGTATTCTTATAGCGTTTTTCTCAGATGGCTCAACTAAAATATCAATGTCTTTTGTATATCGCGCATAACCATAAATACCGACGGCGAAAGAGCCGGTTATGCAATACTTGACCTTATGTTTGTTTAACAATCTTAAAAACTCTTCGTAGTCCTTTTCTACCTTCAAGACATCCTCTCAATTTATAATACTGCTCTCTGCATACCTGAATATCACTCAAAAGTTGTCGTGGTGTTTTACTTGCATTATACTTTTTTTCAAATTTTTCAGACTCATTAAATGACGACGATACATTCGCCCAAATTTTTTTCATATTTCGTTTTTTCATCTTTCTACCTTTATTTTATCTAAAATATTTTTCATCAAGGTAAAATATCCAGCAATTTTATCATAAATTATTTTCGCCATTTCTTCCTTGTACGTATGCGATGTTTCATTCCTTGTGTCAGTCATTTCCATATACGCGATTGTCTCATCTTCCGTTATGAAACCAAGCGAGAAAATCTCTCTAAAACATGATTTCGGCGAATTGGATATAACACCTTCTTTCTCTTTCAGATACTCTTTCAAAAATTTCCACAATGCCTCGAAAGTATATTCAAATCTTTGTATGGCGGCATCGCGAACTATAACCGAATACGGCTCTTTTAATATTTCTTCAAGTGTGCCAAGCGCTTTGAGCGCATCGTCGCATCGCAATTTTAGTATTTCCATACAACCTTGTTTTTGAGCGCTTCTTCCTTAAATTCTTGCGAGACCTCCTTGAAATTTACAACCTCTATCTTATAAGGTATATTCAAATCCTCTATGCTTCCCTTGAATAACGTGAGTTTCTTTCTGGCCGAGTCAGTGTTTGGTATTACTCCGATATCAATGTCAGATACATTTGAAGCGTTGTTGCGCGCTCTTGAACCAAATAAAAATATTTGTATGTCTTCGTCCTTAAATAATTCGGTAATTTTCCGCCTTAATATTTCCAAATAATTACTCATTACTTTTCTACCCTTCTACATTTGTCTCTACCTGTATCTTGCATCATGTATCTGCCTTTCTATTTTGCAACAACCACCGTGCCGTAATTGACTTTTCCGTTGATATAGACGGCACGCCAGATATATGCGCCAATTTCAACAATCTTGTCGTTTTCATCTTTGCCGTTCCAGCTGTTTGTGTTCTCAAGTTTTTTTACAATCCTGCCGTTGATGTCATAAATCGTAATTTCTTTGAAATCGTCAGGCGAGCCGTCAAAAACAAGGGCGTCGTTTATTCCGTCGGCAGTCGCAGGAGTTATGAATTTCTCGGCCGCCGTCGGTTTTTCAGAAGGTCCTCTTGAAGCAAATAAAGCGAAAAGCGTAAAGTGGTTGACTTTGGCTGTGACAGTATTTTTCGCCGTGTCGTTGGTGCCGCCAACATAACGCCACTCGTAACCGTCGTGCCAGTAAATTTTTAGTGTCTTTTCATCGACTCCCGAAATCTCGGTGCCGTCTATATTCACGAGTTTCCCATCTCTTTCAAGATATAAAAGCGTGAGTGTGACAGGTTTCTTGAATCTCATGCCTTTCGGTCTGAATTCATAGATGGCAATAGGCATTCTGTTATTTTTGTCAAGCAGTATCGATGGTTCCCTATTTGCCAGCGGAACGGCGTCTGCTGTTTTTTGCGGGTCTTTTTGCGTTATGATAATCGTTGTGTCCCTTTCAAGTGCGCCGGGCGAAATTACTATTGATGTCTCGCCATCGTCAGGGTTGCCATCGCTCAATGAAACAGTGCCGCCAGATGCAGCGCCGACGGGATCGGATGTTATTGACTCTGCATTGACAATGATTTTGCGCAAAGTCATCGCGACGGCAGAGTTGCCCACGCCATCCCGGGCGGTGATATAATAGTAGAATGTTCCACCAGTGGTAAGTATGTCTTTAAGCGCAGGGCTTATAGTTGCACTTTGGGCGTCTATGGATTTTCTAAACCGGGCAGAAAGCACTCTCGTCCCGCCGACATATGTAATGTTAGATATTCCGTCAAGAACAAGCGTCGTCGTAACTCCTGAAACGACAAAGTTGACTTTTACCGTCTCAGTGGCGACGCCGGAAATGTAAGGAGTCCCTTGCGAATCCGCAACATCCGCCTCAAAAACGATTTGACCGCCTTTTATCTCAATTACGAGTTCCACGATAGCCGGCGCAATCAAAGCAATAGTTGGCGGAACGCTGTCCGGAATTGCGCTAGAAACCGCCGTCGCATAACTAATCGTCCCCGCGGTGTCTGAGGAGCGCAGGAAGTAATAATATGTTTTGGTCGCATCTACGCCCGCTGTGTCTTGATGAGTCGTTCCCTTTAATAAAGTAGAGAGTAGAGGGTAGAAGGTAGAAAGGTCGGTGGAGCGGTAAATAAGATATCCTGCAAAATTCGCAGCACCCACGTCTGGCGAATGTGTCCAACTTATATCCACATGAGTTCCTCTGTGATTTGAAACAACTCCCGACGGCGGACGAATCCTCGGCACCTCCCAAACAACGGACGAGGTTGAACTGAGCATACCGAAGACGTCTGTCGATTGCACCCAAAAATAGTAAGTGACTCCGTTTATGAGTCCGCCGGCGTTTATGGAAATCGTCCCCGATGAGACGACCGCAACGACTGTGGCGGTGTTAAAATTATTTACCGTGTTGGACGACACGCGATATTCTTTTAAGTCAAGTTCGGTGTTAGCCGACCACGACAAAAGAACGGCGGTGTTGCTTGAAACCGCGACAACTCCCGTCGGAGCCGAAGGCGGTAGATTTGTGACGAGCGCCTGCGCCTGATTGGCGGGGTTGTTTGCGCCTATCTGAACATCCAACGACGACCAGTTAGACATATCGTCAACCGTGCGGACGGCGAAATAATAAGTCGTAGCGGGATAGAGATTCGTGAACACGTGAGTTTCCGTCGCACCGACTGCCGACGGCGTCTTGAACGCCCAGCCCCTGTTGACATCAGACGCAACTGTCGTTGAAATAGAGTTCCACCATGTCCAGGAACTCATCTCTACGGAAACGGAGAATGTGGCGTATTTGATTATGTAATAGCCGCCGAAGTTGTTGCCGACATAAATATCGTCACCGGGCGCTGTCCATGTAAGTGTGATTTTCCCCTCCACGTTGGCGTCTGCCAGAGCCGAGAGATTTGTTATCGCGCTAGGCGGAATATCGTCGTTCTGAACGCCCTTTGTCGGGACGGCAAATATCTTCCAGTCAACTTTCGCCTGAGACAATGTGTTGTCGGTATCCGTTGAGAACCCATCTCTGCCGAGCGAATGAGTTGCTGTTCCACCGCTCCAGTCGGCGGCATTGCCCACCGACGCCGTCGGAGGAGACCACTGCTGCCAGTTGGCAGCGTTTGTCCATATCGGTCCCCACGACAGCTCTACCCCTTGAGAATATGCAAGGAAATCAACAATGTTTCCGAAGTTATCTTCTAACACCACAACGCCTTCAAATCCACGCAAGTCCGCCGCTCCAAAAACATCCCAGTAACCGTTCGCACCCCTGCCGGTGGCGTCGGTCTCATCCGTCCCATCGATGCAATTGTAAACAAGATAGTCGCCCGTCTGAAGAGTTATATTGGGAAGTGTCTTTAATGTAACCTCGCTTGTTCCGCCGGCTATTATTCCGAGTATTTTCCATCCGTTTATATTTACCGGACCACGAGCACCGTAAAACTCTATCCAATCATTGCCGGGGGTAAGAGGCGCGATTTCATTTATTCTGACATTGGAGCCAATGACATTGGCGGCAATGGTGGAGACGATGTTAGAGACAGCGGATGTGTTCGGTCGCTCGTCCTGTACTCTTAGTCCGATGTAATATGTCGTGCCTGCAAAAAAACCTCCAACAAGATACGACTCCGGCTGACCGCTTGCCCTCGGGACCCAACGAGCTGTGTCACCCTGACCTTCCTTAGAGGCAAAGCTGTAATTTGCTGAGGTGTCGAAGTTGTCCACGGTCATCAAATCAGAACGGCTTCTGAGAATATACCCCGCGGCTGTGCCAGTTGTGCTATCGTCTCCGACGGCCGTCCATGTGAGTCGCATTGTGCCGCGGTTCTCTCCCGCCACAACAACCAGATTACTTATAGCTGACGGCGCCACAGAGTCAAATGCTGTATTGAGCGCGCCGCGAGACGTTGTATAGTTCATTGCCCATTCTCTATAACTTGGATTAGTGCCGTCAGCAGAGAGATTGTTTCTGGCTATCGCCCAGCCGGAAGATGTGTTATAAAGCGTTGACGCCATATAACTTTCTACAACCGAATCATTTGTGCCGTCGGCAAGGGGCCCGAACCACTGCCCTGTTGAGAGAGCAATGTTGTAGGCGGCCCTCAAGCGTGTTGAATTTGTAAGAGAGCCGCTCATGTCGGCGAAACAGACCACGTCAAGAATGGTGGAGTTGGGCCCACCGGTAGAAATCATGATGACATTGTCGGTCTGAGCAATGCCGGTTTTATTGGTGTATAACTCAAAGTAATTGGAAGTGATTTGCACCGGAGAAGTCATCTGTCTGGTCTGATTAAACCTTATCACCAGATACGAATTTGCAGGAAAGTTCCAGTTGCCCTCAACCTTTTCAAGATATGTGTCCTGAGCGCTGTATTCAAATAATTCCCACCCAAATATGTTGGGAGTCCCCGGTCCAGGGTTATATAATTCTATGAAATCGTGACCTTGTGTGGATGTCTGGTCGGGAGCGACTTCGTTTATAACTACACCCGCCCTAACCCCTTCTCTTGCGACGGCAGACGCCTGCGGGGCATCTATGGCTCGTACATCAAAAGCAGATACATTTCCTGCGGCGTCCCGGGTTCTTATCAGGAAATAATACGTAACACCGGACACAAGCGACAGGGTTCTCAACTCCACAGCGCCAACGGAGGCAACTGGCCACTGCTGGAAATACTCTACTGCCGAATTATACCATGTCCACGACGAAGCAGCGACCAAAGGATATGTGGCGTATCTTAAAATATAGCCGGCAGAAGCGCCGTTATTCTCGGAATATCCGTCATCACCGACGGCTGTCCATGTTAGATTGACTTCACCGGGATTTACGCCTTTTTCCGCTGTCAAATTTGTTATTGCGCCCGGTGGTATTGTGTCTGGTCTGGTAAAAACATCATCAACATAAACATCATTGTTATTATCGGCCGTTTCTTTGACATGAATTGTCATAACCGCGCCGACAGCATCCGAAGGAGCGACTGTAGAATATGTTACACTTTGCCAGGTTGTAAATGCGGAAAGTGTTAAGTCGGTTGATGTGCTTGTGTAAATTATGGCGCCTGAGACGTTTGTCCATCTCATTCCTATGCGAATTTGGGTATCTGCTATAACTCCGCCTGCTTGTGCTACATAAAACCATGCGCCGACCTGGTATGTTACACCTGCTATAACACTTGAAGTAGATGAAACGATTCCTCTGCCTGTATAGGCACTTGTCGGATTATCAAATCTACAAGAGGATGTTCCTGTTCTCCTGATGGTGTTGTTTCGCTCAATGGAAGCTGCTGTGCCCTCCTTTGTCCAACCAGTCAAATCAGGCGACATTTCAAATCCTGGATTAGCTATTTTAAGATACATCACCGGGAAACTTTCCGTCAATACGCTTATTGTTGAACTAAACGCCGTC
>JBGFRZ010000007.1:0-3163 GCA_041694835.1 Ignavibacteria bacterium | reverse complement strand
TTGAGAGAAAATTCAGAAATTGAAAGAACTGTCAGCAATTTTTCAAACATAAATTGCTAAACCTACCGGCTAAATGGCGCTGGCTTTGCTAAATACTGACTTTTTCAACACTCTCATAATACAAAGATATTACCGCGGAAAATATGGAACACGCGGATGGAGATTATAAAATTAGATGTAAGAGAATAGAGAATAGAGATTAGAGGTTAGGGAATGGAAATTTTTATTCAATCCTCTATCCTCTCGCACCTCGCCTCTAACCTCTCTCCTCTCGTCTCTGTTACAACTAATTCGCTGATTTCCTTTCCTCTGTGGTCCCTGCCTGACGGCAGCTGTGTCTGTGCCTCTGTGGTGAGGCTTTTCCAACGGTTTCATTATATCAAAAATTACTAAACTTTGAGAAATGTTCCGACAACTTCAATATGAGGAGTTTGAGGAAACATATCGAAGGGTTTTATCGAGGTGAGTTTGTAGCCGCTATCTGTTAAAATTTTTGAATCCCTGCTGAATGTGGCAACATCGCATGAGACATATACGACGATTTCCGGCTTCAATCTTGCCAGACGATTGGAAACTTGTCTGCTAAGCCCTGAACGGGGCGGGTCAATGACAACGCCTGATTTTTTCATATCCTTCAGTTTTTCGAGGAAATCTTCGACTTTGGAAGCAAAGAAGCGGATGTTTTTTATGTTGTTGCTGTGAGCGTTGGTTACAGCATCAGTAGCGGACTGCTCGCTTTCTTCGACGGCAACCACATCCTTCGCATGATTACTTGAAGACAGGGCAAAACCGCCGACCCCTGAATATAGGTCAAAAATTTTCTTGAGTCCCTTATCGGCAAAATGAGAGGCAACATAACCATACATCTTCGATACAATAAACGGATTTGTTTGAAAAAAAGCTCCGTATGAAATTTTTAAACTTATCCCCAACTCCGATATTTTCTCGACAAGATGTTTCTCGCCTCTGAGTTTTTCCCACTTTTTGCCGAATATTATGTTTGTCTTTTCGGGATTTTCATTCAACACAACTCCTCTAATTTCCGGGAATTTTTCGATTAACTTATCCGCAATAATGCTGTATTTAGAATCCATCTCTTTTGAAACAAATCCAACGAGGAGTTCACCGGCAAGGTTTGTTCTAACGAAAATGTTCCTCATAGAGCCTCTATGATTGATTTCGTCATACGGCTCTATGCCGATTGATTTTATATTTTCTCTTATGTAGTTGGTGATTTTAAAGACGATTTCAGGCTGTATTATGCAATCGGAGATTTTGACGACTTCATGTGTCCCGTGAGCAAAAAATCCGGCAATTGCTTCGCCATTAACGGATGAAATGGGAATTTGTGCCTTGTTTCTGTATCTGAATATTTGAGCGGAGGGCACAACATCATCTATCTGTTTGAATTCCAATTTGCCGATTCTTTTCAGCCCGTCTTCAATCAGAATTTTTTTTAGTTTCAACTGATGTTTGTATTCAATATGCTGCCACGAACAGCCTCCGCAGTAAGGGATATTTTGGGCAATTTCTTCGACAGAGAAATGATATTTACAAGGAGGCGATATTCTGAACGGCGAGTTTTTTAATATTTTTTGAGGACGTGTCAAAATATATTTTTTTCTTTCTTCAATTATCTCAACATCAACACTTTCGCCATCAATAACGCCCTCAACAAAAATCGTTTTTCCTCCCGATTTGGATATTCCCCTGCCGCCGGCAATCAGTTTGTCGATATTAACATTGTTAATCACAGCATCTTCTCCAGGGCTTTTACAGCGCTCATGCCCTTTTTAAGTCCTATTTTCTCGGCGGCGGGAGACACTTCTTCTATTTTTGCTTTGAGAAGAGCGTCGATATTTTTTACTCCTCTAACTATGCATGCAACATCGCCGAACTTTTCTGCCGACTGCATACTCCAGTAGCCACAGGCGATATAGCCCTTCGGCGCGACTATCAAAATGAGCGTTGCGTTTTTGAGAGGAATTTCAATCCCTTGAACGAACTTTTCTTTGATTTTAATGTCGTGAATTTTCATCTGATTTACTCCTGTTTTCACATCTTAACGGATATTATCATCCCCAACTGTTTTTAAAACTCTGATACTTTGATAGTATGCAACAAGTGTCAGAAACAAATCCCCCTCAATCCCCTTTTGATAAAGGAGGCAATAGGGGGATTTACAACAATGTATCCCCCGAATTCATTCGGGGGCGAGCGTAAGCTCGAATGTAGACGATGGAATTTGGCAGACGACAACCGCTACTATCCATAAAATATCAAGAACTAATGTCACAGAGCATACCGATTTTCTTTAATTCCGCTTCGAGCCAATTTTGAGCGTCTTTTTCGCTCTTTTCGATTGCCATTTCCACCCCGCGCCTGGCGATGTCAAGCAGACGCTTTGACAATGCCTTTGCCTTTAAGGCATCTAACATTTTCTTTTCTATCTTTGTTGGGTATAGTATCATTTTAAGCCACCAAATATGTTAAAATGGTGGTAATATAGTATGTCCTGAATGTTCTTTTAACAAAGCATATAATATCCTACGACAGAAGTATCGTTGTTATAATTGCAAGTATGAATGGAAGCCCTATTATTTGCCACTTTATTTGGCTGAATATGTGTGGAGATATAACCATAGAATTTTACAATTAAACAACAAATTTGCTCAAATTTTGAGGTTGCTTTTTGAGCATAAAAACTTACATTTTAGTGGCTCGAATTGATACTATACCCTTCATATTAAAAATTGTATCAAAACAAAACTAATGAATCAAGGCGTAATTTATAACTATCAGAGATTTCTGACGATGTTCACCCAAATTTGTCGCTCACGGGGACCGTCGAACTCGCAGAAATATATTCCCTGCCAGGTCCCGAGTTTTAACTTTCTATTTTCAATCAACACAAAAAGTGAATTCCCGATGAGAGACGACTTTATATGAGCATCTGAGTTGCCTTCTGAATGTCGGAAATATTTTTTCGCTTCCGGAATTGTTTCATCCAGAAAATTTTTTATGTCGCTTTTCACCGAAAGATCGGCATTTTCGTTTATGGTCACGGCCGCAGTCGTGTGAGGAACAAAAATGAAGCAGACGCCTTCTTTAACGCCCGAATCGGCAACCGCTTTGGAGATATCTTCCGTGATGTCTATAAACT
>JBGFRZ010000054.1:0-63083 GCA_041694835.1 Ignavibacteria bacterium | reverse complement strand
GTTTAGACCGCAATGTCCGACGAGCAAAGCGAGGAGTTTTGCGGTCTGATTGAAACTTTTAACCGTTAAGAAACTGCTCTTTAAGTGAAAAAGATGGGTTTTTCAACAATCTCATTATAGCAATTCCGGAGAGAAAATGCAAATGTTTTATCGTCGGATTTACCGACGAGAATTATTTCAAAGAACTAAAGAGGGTTTTTCAACGCTCTCATAGTATTATATATAACAAATCCTAAAGGAATGTCAAGGTTTTTTTGGTATTATTTCAACAATCACTTCTGAGTTATTTGAAAAGTGTTTGACAGCGGCGGCCTTTATTTCTTCAGCTTCTACGGCCATAAGTTCAGTCAGATATTTTTGGTCATAATTGGCTCCCTTCCCCATTATCTCCCAGAAGCCGTTGTACCACGCCCTTTTCCCGACGGTCTGTCTCTGGAGCATATAAACGCCCTTCAAATATTTTTTTGTCTCCTCAAGTTCCTGATGAGGTATTAGAACTGTCTTTATCTCCTCAATTATCTTCTTAAACTCGTCTCTGGCGAGTTTGATATTTTTTTTGTCGAGACCAATGTAGAAAGTGAATCTTCCGGAATCTATCCGAGTCGGATAAAAAGCGTTTACCTCGTATGCAAGAGAAAGATTCTCTCTGAGGCGTCTGAAAAGCCGTCCAGACATGCGGCCGCCAAGCGCTGCGACCAGGAGTTTCAGGGATGCATAATCTTCCTCGCCGACCTTTGGGGCGGGATAAGAAAACATGATATATGCCTGCTTGAAGTTTCGTTTTTGAGCCGTATCTTTTTTTCTAATTTCAACTTTCGTCTCGGCTTGCCCGAGGGGTTTGGCGGAGGGGATATCTTTGAAGTATTTTTCGACGACTTCCGATGCTTCTTTTTCATCTATGTCGCCAGCTATAGAAATCACTATATTTTCGGCGCAGTAGACTTTTTTGTGCCAATCCAACAAATCTTTTCTTTTAATTTTTTTTACCGCCTCCTCCGTCCCGATTTCCGGCAGAGCATAGGGGTGTTTTCCGTAAAAACTTAGGTTCGAAATGTCGTCCGCCACAGTGAAAATTTTGTCCTTCCGCGCCTTCAGGGAGGCCATCGCCATAATTTTTTCTTTCTTTATCTCGCTTTCCACAAAGGCCGGGTTTATAATGACATCCGAAAGTATTTCGGCGGTTTTCAAAATATGCTCCTTCAGAGATGAAATGCTTGTCGTGGCGAAGTCTTTGTCTGCCCCTGCCGATATAGCCGTACCCATGCTCTCGGTTTCGGCGGCTATCTCTTCGGCGCTCCGATTTTTTGTGCCCTTTGTTAAAAGAGATTGCATGAGAGAGGTTATGCCATAATTTTCTTTTTTTTCAAAGAGCACCCCGCCTTTAGCAAATATGCAGATGCTGACTATCGGCAATTTGTCGATTTTCCGGTGTATTATTTTTATTCCGTTCAATGACTTGAATATATTCACATCGCCTCCTGTTGTGGCGGATGCTTTGACGGCGGGAAGCGGGAAGCAAAAAAAGAAAATGCCGTAAAACGTAGAGAGTAAAAACTTTAAAAGCATTACCGTTTAGTGCTCTGTGCCATAAATAGTTGAGCATTTTGGTTCGTCAGATTTGAGGGCAGTTCAAGGAACGACGAGTGCGGTGTAGCCGCAGTGCTACATAAACGAGGAGTGACGCAGAAATGCCCCAAAGATGACGAACCCCGAAGGGCACGGCGCTTTTGGGCTACAACTTCTTCATCACTCGTCGCTCACATACCACAGAGGGTATGCTTCACTCCTCGTTCTTTGTTTCGCTCCAAAATCGTTCGTGCAAAATGTCAATTATTTATGGCACAGAGCACTAGTTCAGGCATTCTTGCGTAGTTGGCTGGCGGATATCATTTATTGCGGTTCCACGAGCGCCCATACTACGCCCTTGCTCCCATAATTTTTTAGAAATTTTTTTACATCTTCCTTCGTCACGGAGTTTATCTTACCCATAAATTCTTCAATGATATTGAGATTCCCCTGAAGATGCCAGTACCCGAGCATTCCCGCCTGATCGTGGACTTTTTCCTGATTAAACACCCACTGCGACTTTATGAGCTCCTTCGCCCTGTCAAGCTCTTCTGCACTCGGACCTTCCCCGGCGAGTTTTGAAAGCTCGCTTTCCACTTCTTTTTTGACGGAGCCAAAATTCTTTCTGTCGAAAATCGCCGCTACGGAAAATATACCGTCGCCTTTCTGTCCGTAGTATGAAGAGCCGATGGAATAGACCAGCTGTTTTTTTTCTCTCAGGTTTTTGTAGAGGCGCGAACTGTGCCCATCTCCCAATATTATCGACGATATTTCGGCCGCGAACTGATTTTCATCCTTGTTGTTGGGTCCGAGAAATCCGCAGATGGCGTATGTGTGGGCGACATTTTTCCTGCGCCTCGTAATTTCAAACGATGGTTTCAAGGTTTCTTTCATGTCGCGATCCAAAGGCTTTTCGCCGTGCGGAATTTTCCCGAAGGTTTCGAGCAATATCTTTTCGACCTCGTCAGTTGCAAGATCGCCGACAATAGAAACCGTCATGTTGGATGGAACATAGAATTTTTTGTAGTACTCCATAATCTCTTGACGGTTTACTTTCCTTATCACCTCCTCGTCGCCTATAATCCTGTATTTGTACGGCGATGCGGTGAAAATGGTTTCCGAAAATATGTCATATAAAACACCTTCAGGGCTGTCGTCGTGCCTCTTTATCTCTTCCAGTACGACGGGTCTTTCCCTTTCAATTTCATCATCGGGCATAAGGGCGTTTTGCATCGCGTCGGCAAGGATGTCGGCCGCCTGTTCGAACGCCTCTTTCTGTATGTCAATGTAGTAAACGGTGTATTCTTTGGATGTTCCGGCGTTTATGACGCCCCCATTTGTCTCGACGAGATGACTTATGGCGTCGCCGGGATATTTTTTTGTCCCCTTGAATATGAGGTGTTCGAGAAAGTGGGAAAGCCCTCTTGTATTTTTGTCCTCGTAAGCCGAGCCGGCGCCGACCCAGACCTGCAGACTTGTTATCGGCAACGAACTGTCGGGCTTAAAAAGAGCAGTCATGCCGTTTTCAAGTTTGATGATTTTCACGTCTTTCAAGAACGATGCGTTTAAAGTTTGCGATATATACATTGCGGCTCCCAATAAAATCATTGTTTTTATACGATGACGCGCATGTGTCATATTTTTATTCCAATATCAGCCACCTTCAGCCGACCGACGTAATTTTTCGCCCATTTAGCCATTAATCCCTTCTTTACAGCTCCCATTGCAACTGTAACATCCGCCCTGACGACTACGCCAAGATTGACGCAGATGTTTTTAATATCTATCAAATCTGCGAAAATCTGCGTCCTAAAAAATAATTGAACGCAGATGAACGCAGAAACAACTTTGATAAACGCAGATGAAAAAAGATTTGAACCACGAAAGCGCGAAAGTTGGAAATCACGGAAAATCCCCTCTATCCCCCTTTTGTAAAGGGGGAAGCGAAGCAGGGGGATTTACAGTGACTTGTGCACTTGTGCTCTTATGCCTTGTGCACTTGTGCAGACCAAGGTCTGCAACTACAAAACTTGTGCTTTGTTGCAAAAAATTTCTTACACATTTTTTGCGTCTTGTGTGGTAGAAGAACTTTTTCAATAATCTCATACATCGTGAGAAAATGAACGAAAATACTTTGGGTGTTTTCTATTCACTACGCTCACCATGGGTTTTCGCCTCTCCAGAGTTTTTCAAAGTAGTTCCAGAAACTTTCTATTGTTTCGGGCTCGGTCGTTATAACGCCGGCCTCTGTGTAGAATTTGAAACCAGTCAGAGCGAAGTTCGCCGAGGCGACCCCGACTGCTTCATCATCCACGATTATTAGTTTTGCGTGGGTTATTCTCTCCGGGAATTCGAATTTGGCGTTTATTCCTTTCTTTTTGAGATACTCTATACTTTCGGAGTTCCCTCTATTTAATTTTTCGTCGTAATCGCTTTTTTCAAGAATCACCTTTACATCGACACCCCTTTTCTTTGCGGCGACAATCTCATCGACAAACTCCATGACCTCGTTTTTATTTCCGGGGTAAACCTTCATACCGTAAAATATCATACCGATTTTTTTGGTTGCCTTTGAGACGCGATTTTTCATGAAAGTGAAGTAATCGCGATCGATAGTCGCTGTTACATATTTTGTTGTTAAGGACCGCCGAGCTGCTCCGCTTTTTCGCTTCTCCCAAAGAGCGTCAAAAAAATTTTCATAAAATCTTGCGATTTCCGGCGAATTCACAAGCACATTCGCTTCGTTGTTTTCGTTTATAGCCTTGAAACTCAGATTTGTCGAACCAAGCAACACCTTTTGGGAGTCGATTATTATGAGTTTTGCGTGTAGAAGATTCCTTGGCCATTCGGTCTTAGCGTCCGTCTTTATCGGAATATGGAGACTGGAAAATTCTTTTATTATTTGTGAATTTTGTTTGAGCGAATCCTCAAGTATGACTCTGACTTTCACGCCCCTGTTTATGGCTTCATATACGGCGTTTTTTATTTTGTTTGTCGTCGAGTCGGGATTCCATAAAAAATGACAGATGTATATACTTTTTTTCGAGGAGTTTATCAGATCTATCAAAACCGGAAGGTACTGATTGTTGACGACTGGATACACCTCTTTTGTCTCATATTTTTTCTGCCCGGATGCTTCTATGCAGATAAAAATTAAGAAGACGAAAACAAAGAGTTTAGTTAGATGTCTTATGAACATTTTCAATCACCCTTAAAATTTTACCGGGCCGGATAAAATTGTCCTCTTCACAATGTAGTTGTGAGCGCAGAGACGGAAATTGTCCGGCATCTCATAAAGCTTTTTTATGTTGTCGGAGATTTTCTTTTCGTCAAAGGCCATCGTTCATTAAACGGTCAAGTCGGGAAAATCATGCCGGCTATGAGAATCAGAACAATCAAAAAGAAAACCGAGAAAAGAATAAGAGGGAGAATTAAGATAAAAAAGGACTTCAGTTTGGTTTTCTGATAATAAGCGCTCATCCCGGATATAAGTATAAAGTATATATAGAAGACGGAAGAGAGCGATAAAATCTGGAAAAGTAAAAACGAAGCAGTGCGCCCAAGAGCAGCGGATATCAGAGCCAGCGGGAGCAACGTTATCCAAAGCGTTGTTGAAAAGTTCAGATAAGAGATGAATCGCTTTGAGCCGTAACCATGGTTCTCTGAAAAAAGATGGACGACAGGGATATAGAAAATCAGAAAGCACAGGAAGACACTCATGGAAAGCATGAAGTCGAATATAAAAAATCTGAAATTCCTGTTCATAGCGACAGCCGCCCCGAGTCTCCAGTTAAAAATAGCGAACGCACACCAGAGAAAAGAAATCCTGTAGAATTTTGAAACATCATCCGACGGAATCTCGGAGGAAAGCAACAATTTTGGGGACATGATAGCTGCTTTTATTTTTTCAACTTCCATAATCTATTCCAGTATGTATTCGAATCTGACTTTACGGCCAAGCAGATATTCAATCGGCGAAGATTCTCGCAAGTTTATCGACGAAAAAAACTCTTCGATAGGATCGCGTTCGTATATTATTCTCGGAGTTCCTTTTATGCCGGCAAGTTCAGTCGCTGTTTTTATAGCAGCCGATTCGTTGCCGAGTTCGTCGACGATTCCGAGATTCTTGGCCTGGGCGCCGGTAAATATCCTGCCGTCCGCAAAAGAAAGTACTTTGTCTTTTGGCATATTTCTGCCCTCGACTATGGCGTTTATGAACTGTTCGTAAGCGTTGTTTATCAATGACCGGAATATCTCTCTTTCCTCCACCGTCAGTTCTCTCGAGAAAGAACCGATGTCCTTGTGCTTGCCTGATTTTATTGTTTCTATCCTGACGCCTATCTTTTTCATCAGTTCCTGTGCCTGTATAAGTTCAAATATCACTCCTACGGAACCCGTTAGCGTTCCCGGATTGGATACGATTCTGTCGGCGGCGGAAGCGATGTAATAGGCTCCCGAAGCAGCGATGTCACCGAGTGAAGCAACTACGGTTTTTCCATTTTTTCTGAGATTTATAACTTCGTTATATATCTCCTGGACGGCCGCCACCGAACCGCCCGGTGAGTTTATCCTCAAGACGACCGCTTTCACGTCGGTTCTTTTTGCCAGCGACCTGATACTCTTGATTATCCTTTCATGCGCCGAAAGCCTTAAAGTGCTTTTGTAAGATATGCTTATAGGCCCGTGTATCCGAACGACGGCTACGGCGTCCTGCGAAAGAACCCGGGGCGATTTTAGCGAAATCATCATCCCTGTTCCCACCGGTCTTCTTATCAAAATAACGACGGCCGCCAGGACACTGATGGCATACAAAACTATGAGAGTGAGAGTCAATTTTTTACTCATCTTTTTCCTCTTTTGTCTTTTTTATCGTTTGTGCGTCTATTGCGGTGGATTTGGCTACTCCATATCTGACATTCCTGAAAACCTCCTCGGCCTCGTTTTTTATCGTCGGATAATCTAGCTCGTATTTTTTTGATATTTCCGTGAATGTCTTTTTTTTGTTTCTCATCTTTACAATTTCAAGGTGTGAGATGTTCGCTTTTCCGGACATCACAAGAATTTTTATGGTTTCCTTTCTGCCGAAACCTTCGGAAAAAAGTTTCGCCACATCCTCCGGCTTTTTTGAAAATCTGCTTGCTATTTCTACGGCGTAGCCGTCGGGAGGAGGCTTTTTGTCCTTATCCTTTTTTTGCCGTTCCCATGCTCCGGGTTCTACAGAAACACCGAATCCGACCTGAGACCAGGAGTAAGTGGCAAGTAGTAAGTGGTAAGCAGTAAATAGTAAATAGTAAAAAAGTTTCTTCACCGCTTTAGTATGCTTTAAACCCCATGCTATCCAAAATAATTGTAACCGGGCCATCGTTTTTAATGTCGACGAGCATGTTGGCGGCGAACTCTCCTGTTTCGACTTTAACTCCCGAATCACCAAGATATTTTACGAATTTCCGATAAAGAGCTCTCGCTTCTTCGGCATCCGCCGCCGAGGTGAAATCCGGCCTTCTCCCCTTTCCGCAGTTTCCAAAAACCGTGAATTGCGATATGGCAAGGCAGTCGCCTTTTATATCAATAAGGGATTTATCGAACTTATCTTCTTCGTTCGGGAATATCCTCATGTTCACAATTTTTTCAGCCAGCCATTTCGCGTCAAAATCCGTATCCCCTTTCGCAACGCCCACAAGCGCGACGACGCCCCTTGAAATCTCACGCGATATTTTTTTGTCGACGGCCATTATCGTTACACTGGCGCCGGATACCCTTTGGACTACCGCTCTCATAATATGTCGTCGATTATCTCTTCCCCCAGTTGAGCTTTGCCCTTAAAACATCAAAATATCTCTTTTTCGGATTTATTATCAAAATGAGTTTTTTGGGCGAAGATTTTATCTCGAAACTCTGCGTCAATTCTTTAAGAACCTCCGTCCCGTCGAGATAGACCGATGTTTGTTTCAATCCGGCGCTTTTTGGATTTTTCGGGGAAACCCCGATACCATGTTTTGTTGAGATGAGAAGGGGTCTTTGCGTAAGCGTGTGCGGACATATTGGGGTTATCAGTATGACGTCCAGATGGGGATGAAGAAGCGGTCCTCCGGCGGAGAGCGAATAAGCGGTAGAGCCGGTCGGAGTAGAAATGATTACGCCGTCACCGGTATAATCCGCGAGGTACTCGCCGTTTACCGTTACGGAAATTGTAACGGGTACTCCTATCTCACCCCTTTTTATGACGCAGTCGTTAAGAGCCGATCCGATTTTTTTTCCTTTGAGATATATGTCAAGCACTGTTCTCCTCTCGGTTTTGTGCTTTTTTTCTATTATCAGTTGAAGAACATCAAAGACTTCGTCCGGATCAGTATCGGCGAGAAATCCCAAAGAGCCAAGATTCACCCCTAAAACTGGTACGCCGATTTTGGATGCTTTTGATGAGAGAGAAAGAAGCGTGCCATCTCCACCAAGTGAAAGTGCAATATCGGTCTTTTCGAGACGGGCGCCCAAGGACCACAAAATGGTTTTCAGACCTTTTTGGCGACACCATCCTTTTATTTTTTCCGCTAGTTTCGAGCTAAATTTACTGGCGGGGTTATAGTATATTCCGATTTTTCTCAACATCAACTCCTTCGCTGAAGGAACGTTTTTATCACAATTTCTTTGCCAATCAATACACTGATGGCGCCGTCCGTATGCGTGTTGAATAATTTTGTTTTTCCCACATCAACCGTTTTGACTTCTCTGTTTGATGATATTATAGCATAATCGGGAGATAATTTTTTAATAAAATCCACAGAAATATTCCTGCCGCCTCTTGGGATATGAAGAATATCAACATTTTTGATTTTCTCAACCATAAGATTTTCGATTCGTTTGTTTATATCGCTTGTCAAAAGGACTTTTTTACCTCTGTGTTCGATGAGGAACACCATAGAATTTTCTTCCCAAGTTTTAGAGCGTCTATACGGATTTAATAAAGAAATTTTAGATTCACCCTCGCTAAATTCAACAGGTGCCCATAATTCGTTGATAACGACATTTTTGGAGTGAATGTAGTTCATGGTTTCGGTAAATTCGTAACATGTGGAAATCATCGGACCTATATTAAGTTCGCCTATGGAAATTTCCTGAGATATTTTCTTCAATGTTCCGTAATGAGGGATATCGGGAATCGTAATAAAAACTTTGTCCAGCCTTCTAATGTTTTTATATCTTAAAAAAGGAAGAAGCGCTCGAGACCCGACATCTACATTGGTATAACTACCCCCTGTGTCTACAAGATATTTTTTGCCGTTTGGAAATTCTATTAAAATGGAATCCCCGCTTAAGGATAGAAATGTTAATGTCAATTCCTTCTTTCGTGCATAAGAGAAATACAAAAAAATTGCAATTGCTGCCGTCAAAGAGAAAACAGATACAATTTTCCAAAATCTGTTGAAATTGAACCTTGGAATTGAGAGCGCCAAAAGATAATATCCTATGAAAAAATATATTCCGGGTTGTGGAGCGAATGTTCCCGCGCCGGGAAGTTTTGAGAAAAATTTGACAATTTCAACAAAGATATGGAGCAATTGTGAAGTTAAAAAAGCTACCGGTATAGCTAATGGTTGCCATATTAAGTCCAGCGCGCAAAAAATCATTCCACCAACAACTATGTATACAGAAAGCGGAACGACGAACAGATTCGTGATTAAGGA
The DNA here is from genome assembly GCA_041694835.1 of Ignavibacteria bacterium. Lineage (GTDB taxonomy): Bacteria > Elusimicrobiota > Endomicrobiia > PHAN01 > PHAN01 > JBGFRZ01. Next base: position 53,835 of record JBGFRZ010000054.1, on the reverse strand, counting down.
TATTATTGGGGCTTTGTTAAAGTAGTATGCAGTAAGTGGGGTGGTGAAAATCTGTGCTGAAAGTGAGACGCAAAAAAGCATTCCGATGAATTTGAAAATCGTGTTGTCAGATGAAAATGGCTTTTGTATTTTCGGCACAAGATAAACTATTTCAAAAGTTGCCGCATAGGAAAGCTGAAAGCTCGCGCCTAATAGGTCATTTGGATTTACCAATAGAATTATGAAGGCCGAAAGTCCAAGGGATTGGAATATATCGTAGCTTCTTTCAAGTAACATATAAAGTATAATTATTGTCGCCATCAGCGCCGCTCTGACTACGGGAGGGTTTGAGCCCGTTATTATGACATAACTCCATAAAAAAGGCATCATCAATATCGCCGCCGTTTTTCTCGAAAATCCCACTATTCTAAAAAAATACCAGAAAATTAAAACGACATATCCAACGTGAAGTCCCGAAATAACAAGAATGTGCATTACCCCCGTGTCTACAAAAAAAGGTTTCAAATCCTTCGTCACATCGTCTTCTTGTCCGATGAGTATTGGGGAGAGTATGCCAGAGGCTTCCGCATCGAAATGAGTCTTGATTGATTCAAGGCTTTTCTTTCTTACGGACGAAATCAATTTTTGATAATAATTCGGACCGCGGACTACTTTAATATCTTGTGCTTCCGCTTTAAGAACAAAACTGATATTTTTGTTCGAAAGATATTTTTTAAAGTTAAAAACACCTGGATTTTTCACCTCATGAGGCGCAAAAATACTGCCTTCTATTTCAAGAAAGTCCCATTTAGAAAGAGTGGTGTCGGCAGTATTTATCAAAACATAAAACTTTGTCTTATCCGGCGATTCAAGTATAAATTTTGTTCTATTGTTTGTTATTCGCGGCCAGCTTACTATCTGCCCCTGGTAAGCGTTGTTTTTTTTCAGCTGATTTAAATATTTTTCCTGAGGTTTGAAAGTTTGTGGGTTTTTTAAGTTGTTGACGACGATCCCTGCGGCAAGAAGAAACGCCAGATAAAGGAAGGGTCTTTTCCTGAAAGAGCGATAAACCTCAAAAAAGTATAAAATCAACATAAATTCATAATGTTAATGATACCACAGTTTTACGCTTTTTTGAGGATAAATCATTTTAAGGGGTTGCCAAAAAGCAACCCCTAACCTTCTATCTTGCTTCCCCCGAGTGTCTTAGAGATGACGCCTTGGCTCTTGAGCCACTTCAGCGCTTTTTCCATCTCTTCCTTTCCGCCCGATAATTCAAGTATCATCTCGCCGATTTCCTCGGTCACCCTCGCCCTTCTTATGTTGAAGACGACATTGAATTTTTTGCTCAATGTGTATATTACGGGCTGTTTTATGAGTTTTGACGGGAAATAAAGTTCCAACTTGATTTTCTTAATTTTCGCTCTTCCGTCTGTACCGCCAGCTATGGCCGGGATTATGGAAACCTCCGCGCCATCGGGAATTGACGACTCTACTCCACTTATGAATCTTATGTCCTCTCCGTTAATGAATATGTTGATGAACCTTCTGACTTTTCCATCGGATTCGCATATTCTGTCCTTTATTCCAGGATACTCCGACTCCAGTGTTTCTATCATTTCTTTTGCGGTTTTAGCGTTGATTGTCACCGTCGACTGTTCTTTTGTCAGAGCTCTCATAGCAGAAGGTATTCTTACTGTTATAGACATCTGTCCTCCCGGTTAAAACGAGTTGTAAAGTTTTTTAAACTCCTCGAAAGAGGGGTTTATTATGTGAGGTTTTGAAACTTTGTCCATCAGCGCTTCCTGGGTTTTTAATCCGTTCCCGGTTATGTATGCCACCGTCGTATGGTTTCTCTCTATCTTTTTTTGTTCGACGAGTTTTTTTAATACGCCTATCGTCACGCCCCCGGCAGTTTCAGCGAAAACCCCCTCGGTTGAAGCCAGAAGCTTTATACCTTCTACAATCTCCGTATCGCTGACTGTTTCGCCGCCCCCCCCGGTCTCTTTCGCGACTTTCCAGGCGTAGTAGCCATCGGCAGGATTTCCTATCGCGAGTGATTTGGCGATCGTGTTCGGCTTTACGGGTTTTATAATCTCCGAGTTTTCTTTTATCGCCGCAACGACAGGAGAGCATCCCACGGCTTGAGCCGCGTAGAATTTCGTTTTAACATCGCCTATCAGCCCTAGAAGATTAAACTCGTTTAACCCCTTGTATATTTTTGTGAGCAAACTTCCCGACGCTACGGGCACTACTACACTGTCTGGAGCTCTCCATCCAAGTTGTTCTGCAACTTCAAATCCGAGCGTCTTTGAACCCTCGGAGTAATATGGCCTTATGTTCACATTTACGAAAGCCCACCTGAAAGCATCCGCTATTTCCGAGCACAGCCTGTTTACATCGTCGTAATTTCCCTTCACCCCTACTATAACCGGGTTATAAATTCCCGCTCCGAGAATTTTCCCCTGTTCCAGGTCATGAGGTATAAAGACGAATGTTTTTAGACCGGCGACAGCTCCGTAGGCGGATACTGCCCCGGCAAGGTTCCCGGTGGATGCGCACGCAACCGTAGCGAATCCGAGCTCGCGTGCCCTCGAAATGGCGACGGTGACGACTCTGTCTTTGAAAGAGAACGTCGGATTGACGGTATCGTTTTTTATGTAGAGATTTTTAAGGCCCAAAACTTCCCCAAGGTTTTTTGCATGGATTAAAGGGGTAAAACCTTCCTGAAGGGTTGTGATATCGTCGGATTCAACCGGGAGAAGCTCTTTGTATCTCCAGAGTGAAAGCGGTCCTTTTTCAATTGTTTTTCCGCTTGTCTTTTTTTTTATATAATCGTAGTTGTATCTGACCTCGAGGGGTCCGAAACAGAATTCGCAGACGTATATCGCTTTTGCAGGAAACTCTCTGCCGCATTCCTTGCATTTGAGCGATTTTATTTTCCGAGACATATCGAAGAAATTTTACAAAATACAAATTTTTTTGTCAACTCAGTTAAAAATCCACAACGGCGACGATATCACAGGTTTTTCTTCTATGAGATTATTTTTGATGGCACAATAATTGAATAATTTCTATCGATGTCGAATGTGTCGCCGCCTAAACCGACGAAAATTTAATTTAATTTTGTATGGTAAAATTTTGTATAATCATCTTGATGTAAATACCGGGGGCACTATATGGGAAAGAGAATTGCGTCGCCTAAAATTTCATTGGATGAAAGAAAAAAAACTTTCAGGGAAGTCGAAAAAACAATCCCCCCCCATCATGCTATGTCTGAAGCGTCAAGGTGTCTCTTCTGCCACGACGCCCCGTGTGACCAGTTGTGCCCCGCAGGGATTAAGCCGTCGCAGTTCATAAGAAAAATAAAGACTAAAAATTTTATAGGAGCGTCTAGACTTATAAGAGATGGAAACTTCCTCGGTTCAGTCTGTGCGAGGATATGTCCGGTAGAAAAACAATGTGAGAAGGGCTGCTCTCAGAGCGATGTCGGCGAGCCTATAAACATAGCGGCGCTTCAGAGATATGCCGCCGATAAGGAGCCGTCAAAAATCAAACTCGCAGTCGACGGAACATCTAAAGGGAAAAAGGCGGCAGTGATAGGTGCGGGGCCTGCCGGCTTGACCTGTGCGATGGAACTTTACAAGAAAGGATGGGATGTGATCGTTTATGAAAAATCGGATAGACCGGGAGGTCTTCTTGTTTGGGGAATACCGGAGTATCGTCTCCCGAGAGATGTCGTGATCGGGGAAATATCAATAATCTTAAATTCGCAGATAAAGATGGAGTTGAACAAAACCGTAGGCAAGGAGTTGTTTTCCGAGATTTTAAAAAACAACGACGCTGTCTTCCTCGGCGTCGGCCTTGGTGATTCTTCAAAACCAAATATTCATGGAGAAAACCTTGAAGGGGTATATCAGGCGCTTGATTTCCTGAGAGAACTTAATTCTGGACGGCCGCGTCCTACGGGAAAAAAGGTTGTAGTGATAGGAGGTGGGTCGACCGCGCTTGATTGCGCAGCTTCATCCGTAAGGCTCGGAGCGGAGTCCGTTGCGATTTTCTACAGAAGAACCGAAGCGGAGATGCCGGGGACCAAAGCCGAATTTGAGGAGGCGAGGGAAGTCGGCGTAAAATTCGAGTGGCTTACCGCTCCGAAAAAGATATTGGGCGGCGATAAAGTAACGGGTGTGGAATTTGTAAAATGCAAACTTGGCGAGCCCGATGGTTCCGGACGTCCTCGTCCACAGGAAGTTGACGGCTCGGAGCATGTTGTTGAGGCCGATACAGTTATATTTGCCCTCGGACAGAAACTCTCCGATAGTGTGTCGTTCTTGAGCGAGTACATTGATGTGAAAAACGGCAAGATTCAATTAAATACGGAAACCCTTGCAACTTCCAATCCAAAGGTATTTGCGGGCGGTGACGTAGCAGGCGGCGGGGCGACTGTCGCTCAGGCAGTTGGTGACGGAAAAAGGGCAGCTGAAAACATAGACAAACTGCTGGGTTAAAATGCTGAAAGTAAAAAGATATTTCACAAAGGAAAAACCATCGACGCTTCTCGACGTTACGCCTTTTGCCGACATAGTTTTTTTGCTCCTTATATTTTTCATGCTCTCATCGACATTTGTCGTAGAGCCCGGGATAAAACTCAGACTTCCAAAGTCGAAGACCGCCGAGATTGAACAGGATGACAAGATAATACTAACTGTTTCGGCGGACAAAAAAATTTATCTGGCTGACAGGCTTATTGATATCGACGATGTCGAAAAGCAGATCAAGCTGATGCTTTCCGAAAAAGAAAAAACCGTTATTTTGCGTGCAGACGGCTCCGTAAATTACGGTCTTGTGATAGATGTTTTGGACAAGGCGAAACTGGCGGGAGCGAAAAAGATTGCCGTCGCCACGGAAAAGAAAAAATAATATGGCTTGAACATAATTATTGAACTTCGCATAATTATTTGACATTTTGGAGGCATAGATTTGAGGTGATTTCAAGGAGTGAGGAGTGCGGTGTAGCCGCAGTGCTACATAAACAACGAACGACACAGAAATCAGCCAAAGTTCTGCCTCCCCGAAGGGGCTTAACACTTTTGGGCTACAACTTTGTCACTCGTCGCTTACATACCGCCGAGGGTATGCCTCGCTCCTCGTTCCTCGTTTCGCTCCAAAATTGTTAAGCCAGAATATCAACTAATTATGCGAAGTTCAATAAAACGAGGTGAAAATGATGAAGATTTTGATTGTAGATGACGATCCGGAAACGAGGGAAGTCCTTGCTATGTTTTTTGATGGCATGGGGTATAAGAACGTTTTTTACGCCGAGGACGCGAAATCGGCTATGAAGGAGTTTGTGCTAAACGAACCCGATGTGATTTTCATCGACATTGTTTTGCCTGACAAAAACGGTATAGAGTTGATGAAGGATATCAAGTCGCTCGACAAGAAGGTTTTGTTTGTCATGATGACGGCATATAAGGATGCCGACAAAGTGATAGAGGCTTTCAGGGAAGGCGCTCTCGATTGCGTTTTGAAGCCGTTTAATTTCGAATATATCAAAAACAATGTTTTACATCGGGTCACACCAAAGCATTGAACATCGCCGCCGATAAAGTGAATTGTAGTTGCAGACCTTGAGCGGCCAATAGGGAATAAGTGATTAAGTGCATAGTAAAAACTAACCACTTATCCACATAGCCACTGTGGTTGTAGTGGCCGATTTATCGGCGGTGCAGATGTATATTGATTATGGCGGTGGGACCTGTCCCGATAGCGAAGCGTGTCGGAATTGCCATCGCACAATGTTGACTGCCTGCCCTCCGGCAGGTCGGGGTTTGTAAAAAGATTGCCTGGGCGGAAGTGGCGGAACTGGCAGACGCGTACGGCTCAGGACCGTATGGCCGATGAGGTCTTGAGGGTTCAAGTCCCTCCTTCCGCATAATATGACGAAAATTGTCGCCACAAACAGAAAAGCGTTTCATGACTACGAGATAATTGAAAAAATAGAAGCTGGCATTTCGCTTCTCGGCTGCGAAGTAAAGTCGATAAGGCAGGGAAAGATAGACTTAAAAAGCGGCTATGTGCGATTTTCGGGCATAGAGGCCTTTTTGGAAAATGTAAATGTTTCTCAGTATAGCAATGTCACCAATTTCCCCTACGAACCTTTTCGTGGCAGAAAACTCTTGCTCAAAAAAAGCGAGATAAAAAAACTAACCGCCAAAGTCACGCAAAAAGGTTTCAGCGTGGTCCCGCTGGAGTGTTATTTCAACGAAAAAGGGATAGCCAAAATACTTATTGCTCTGGCGAAGGGGAAAAAGCAGTACGATAAAAAAGAAACAAAAAAGCGCAAAGATGTCGAGCGGGAGATGCGTCGAAATTTCGCCGAGAAATTCAAAAATTGATTTCCCGCGCAACAACCTATTACTAAATAATAATGATTCCTAAATAGTAATGATTACTAAATAGGAATGATTATTATTTAGGAACTGTTGATTGCGAGTAAGAGAGTTGTTTCGGGAGAGGTGGGTGAGTGGTTGATACCGCCGGTCTCGAAAACCGGTGTCCCGTTTTACGGGATCGCGAGTTCGAATCTCGCCCTCTCCGAAGTTTTCTATATGGCCTTGCCTTAAAAACGATACATAAGATATACAATTTACCGATGACAACAGAAATAAGAGATGTAGCGTTATTTATGTAAGGCTATATATACTGCTCATGCTTCGATTTAGTCCGGTGGCCCTGATGAGAATTGATGTGGCAGGTAATTTAATTGTCTGTTGATTTGTCTATGGCAAGTTAACTGGGAAGCATTTCTTTGATTTTTTGAATTATTTTTTCTTCCTCTACTATGTCCGATAATCGTTCTAATTCTTTTATCTCTTTGCGGATTTTATCGGGTTCAAACTCTTCGGGATGTGAAATATATATTTTGTCGTTTTTTGTCACTTTATCTTTTTCTTTGTCTAACAATATTTCTTCGTAGAGTTTTTCGCCCGGACGAAGTCCGGTGAATTTTATCTCAATATCCCTGCCAGACTTTAAACCCGACAACGCAATCATATTTTCCGCTAAATCAGTTATCTTGATTTGCTCTCCCATATCCAATATGAAAATCTCCCCCCCTTCGCCAATCGCCCCTGCCTGTAATACAAGTTGTGATGCTTCTTGAATACTCATAAAATATCTTCGCACATCGGGATGAGTTACGGTTACAGGACCGCCTTCTTCGATTTGTTTCCTGAATAAAGGAACCACGCTCCCCGACGAGCCGAGAACATTTCCAAAGCGCACCGCCATAAATTTTGTTTTGCTTATTTTTGCTTTCATCTGTAAAAGCATTTCGGCAATTCTTTTTGTCATCCCCATAACGCTTGTGGGATTTACAGCTTTGTCTGTTGAAATTAGGACGAATTTTTCGACCTTGTAATGATGGGAAGCATAAATTAAGTTCCGCGTGGTAATAATGTTGTTTTTTACAGCTGACGCAGAATTTTCTTCCATTAAAGGGACGTGTTTGTGAGCCGCAGCATGGAGTACAACTTGTGGTTTATATCCGGTAAATACATGTTTTAAAAATCCTATGTCCTTTACATCTCCGATGATTGTGTTGTATTTTATGTCCGGATATTTTTGGTTGAACTCAATTCCCAGGTAATAGACATAATTTTCATGATTATCCCAAAAGATGATATTTTTCGGTGAAAAACCGGCGATTTGCCTGCACAACTCCGAACCAATAGAACCACCTGCTCCGGTTACTAGAATTGTTTTATCCCTCAGATAAGACCTGATTTCTGTTTTATCAATATTGACTGGTTTTCTGCCTAAAAGGTCTTCCGCTTGAACTTTGCGCGGTTTTAATTCCAGATGGCCGCTTATAATTTTATCAAGTCCAGGAATAATTTTTATATTCGCCTCTGTTTTTTCGCAATAAGAAAGTATATCGCGAATGACTCCCCCCTTTACCGAAGGAATTGCCAGAATGATTTCGTCAATTTCGAGTTTTTCAACTGTTTTGGCAATATCTTTCCTGTTCCCAAAAACTTTTACCCCGTGGATACTATGTCCTTTCTTAACCGGGTCGTCGTCGATAAAACCAGCAACTTCAAAATCAATTTTTGGATTATTTATGCACTCTCTTAAAATTGAGACACCGGCGTCACCAGCACCTACTATCAAAACTTTTTTCTTTTCTTTCGATAAATCAACTTTTATTTTTTCTCTAATTATACGGGTAAATAATCTAACGCCGGATACAAGAGCGGTACAAAGAATGAAATCAATAATAACTACCGAACGCGGAAATCCGACCAATCCGTGATAAAAAACAACGGCACCAAAAAATGTAGCCGATGAGAGAGCATTTGCGAGCAAAATTTTTTCTAAATCCTTAATGCTGGCATACCGCCAAAGCCCAGAGTACAATCCGAAAAAATAAAAAAAGAGAAGTTTTATAAGGACTGAAAGCGGAAGCGTTCGGGGTATGACCGTTTGAAAGTATTCTCTTGGAAAAGTAAATTCAAATCGCAAATAAAACGAAGCGAAATATGCGAAAACTATTAGTCCCAAATGAAACAATATTATAAAAATATGCCTGTATTTAATTATGAAATTATTTAATTTCATCATCCACAATAAAACGCTTTAACTGTTTTAATTATATAGAGTATAGTATCATTTTAAGCCACCAAATATGTTAAAATGGTGGTATGAAAAACAATGTAGTATGTCCTAAATGTTCTTTTAATAAAGCATATAATATTCGACCAGCATAAAATACCAGTTAACAAAACCAGCGGTGATAAAACCATAAGCCCCACAAAAGAAAATACAATATCAAATAATCGTTTCATCAAGACACCTTCCAAATAATTACATCTTTTTTGTTTCCCCAACCGTGTGCAAGTTTTTGTAGTTTAACAAGCTGCCTGATTTTTTCTTCAAATGGAAGTTTTGCCATTTCTTTGCGTGTTTTCTCTTTTCTTCTATATAACTCTTCCAATGTTATTACTTCATTATCTTTGATAAGAATTTTCATCTGATTTTTTCAAATTTCTCAGTTAAATTGTATTTTGTCAATATTTTCATTAATCTATTCATATCTACATCTGTCTGATTCAAAAGCATCTCTATTTTTCTTATGTCTTTATCTCTTCCCGCTATCAACAACAGGGCTATTAAATACTCGGGAGTCATCACTTTTATTTTTACATTTTCAAATTCTACTTCTACAGCATTCTTTACAGATTCTTTTGCCAAACCTTCAGCAGGTAGGAATTCAACAGATACGCCTTCAATAATAAGCCATTGACCAATCCATTTATTATATCCTTTATTCTTAAGGTAATTATATACTGGAAGAAATGATATTATTTGTTTTTTAGTCATTTGCTGTATCGGAATCACAAATATATCTAAATCACGGGTGAAGAAAGGTTCAACCCATTTCATTACACCTATCGCGCCGCCAATAGCATAGTCCTTTATCAGCCTTTCTTTTTTTAATTCGTTTATAACCTCTAATGTTTTTTTCATTTTAAGTCAGCCTCAAATTTGGTCCAGTTTTTCCCGACCACCATAACTTTATTTAATTGTCTTACACGGCGAAAAATAGATTTATCCGGTTGCTACTGCCATTACCTTTTCTACCGCTTTTACAATTTCCAACATATCTTTCTCTGATAATGTCGGATGAACCTGAAACATCATACTTGTTTCACCCAGTTCTTTAGCTATTGGAAGCCTTTTTGTTGGACGTAAATTATTGATGTCAAATGCTTTTTCCAGATATATTTCGCTGCAACTACCAACAAAGCATGGTATCCCTTCAGCATTTATTGCGGCTATAATTTTATCTCTATTCCATTCTGTTTTCAATCGTTCAGGACGGATAAACGTATAATATTTGTAATAAGCATGTCCAATATAAGGATAAGGTGGTGTAACTCGCAGGGCAGGGATGCCTGAAAAATGCTCTGTCAAGATAGAAGCATTTCTTTGCCGTATTTTGGTCCAATTAAAGAGTTTATGTAATTGAATCCTGCCGATGGCTGATTGCATATTCGTCAATCTCCAGTTAGTACCAAAAGATTCATGCAGCCAGCAAAAACCAGCGGAATGCTGTTTATTAAAAACCGCATCATAACGCTTGCCGTGATCTTTAAATATCCACGCCTTTTCCAACAAATTCCGGTCATTGGTCGTCAGCATCCCTCCTTCACCACCCGTGGTCATTATCTTGTCCTGGCAAAATGAAAACGCGGCAACATCTCCAAGAGAACCGACCATTTTTCCTTTGTAAGTTGCTCCGTGTGCCTGGGCACAGTCCTCAACGACTTTTAGACCATATTTTCTGGCCAATTTGGTAATAGTGTCCATATCGCACGGCCACCCGGCAAGATGCACCACTATTATGGCCTTAGTTTTAGAAGTTAAGACCTTCTCTATTGTTTCAGTAGTAACATTTTGGCTTACAGCATCCACATCTGCCATTCTGGGTTTAGCACCACGCATTACGATACAACTGGCAGATGCTATAAACGTGCGACTGGACACAATCACTTCATCACCCGGACCTATCCCCAAGGAATATAAAGCAAGTTCCAATGCTACTGTACCATTAGATAGTGCTACAGCGTAGTTGCAACCAGTAAAAGCAGCAAATTCTTTTTCAAATAAACGCCCCTCTTCTCCTGTCCAGTAATTGACCCTGCCTGATTTAAGAACCGAAGTAACTGCTTCAATTTCATCTTTGGCAAAATATGGCCAAGGCGCGAACGAAGATGTTCTAACAGGGGTTCCTCCATTTATAGCCAGACATTTTGAACTCATATTATTTCTTATTTATCTTTCCAATAATTGGCATTTTTTTAACTCAAACAATGAAGAAACTCTTAACTTGGCACCATATCCTTTTTTGGGAATGTAATGAGAATATTCACCTGAATTACGGTTAATCCATACTGTTTTCCAACCAAGATTCGTTGGAGCAATAAAGTCCTTATCCGGGTTATCGGCAATATAAATACATTCATTACCCGAGCGTCCTAAAGATTCCATCATTTTAAGGTATGGCAACTGGCTGGGTTTCCAATTATCCTTCCCAAATTCATCAGAATAGATTATTGTATCAAAAAATGATTCAATTTTGAGTGCTTGAATTTTATTCTTCTGGGTAATCAGATATCCATCTGTTATTATCCCGAGTTGTTTTTTTTGTTTATAATAATTGATGACCCAGTATGCATCATCATACAAAGATATTCGTGGCTTATGTTCTCGATAAATCTTTATCAATTTAGTTATGAATATCTCGTCGTAAGGTATTCCAAGAAAGTTGAGAGTCAAATTAAATATATTACCGCGATTTCCTTTATTAAAAAAATGCACCGCTTTTTCAAAAAAACCTGTAGCAAAACAATTGGTAGCAATCCATTCATCAACTGCCCGAAATCCACTTAAAACATATTCCTTTTCAGGAAACAAGGTGTCATCCAAATCAAAAACAATGGCTTTAATCATAAAATCATTTCTTTCGTTATAAAAACCGCATCATCGTAACGCAGCATGACAACTCCATCTTGCCAGCCATCTATAGTAAGATCTCGTCGTATTCCAAGTGTCATTTCAATAATCCAGCGTGGGAAATCAGCACCCGCAGCAATTGAAAGTGGAATCCCGCCACTAAACCGTGGATTTATTTCAATAAATTTCAGAATACCGGCTTTTGTTAAAAAGCATTGAAGCGTAATGCAGCCAAGTGGATGAGGGAGTGCCTCTGCAACTTTTTTTCCAGCTTCTATTATAAATTGGTTTTTCACAGTCATTCCTTTGCTTACTTCACCAGCGCGCGTCTCTATGCGTAGACGAGGAACCACACAACGCACCTTTCCTTCAAAGTCAATCAATATATCTATAGTATACTCTTCTCCTTTAATATATTCCTGAATAATGGCATTAGTAATATAATCTTTAAAGAAGCAAAGTTCTCTCTCGTTATTAATTTTAATCACACCGATACTACCACTCCCGTCGGATGGTTTAATGAGAAGTGGATATTGCGTAGCAGGATTGTCAAGTAATTGCTGAACATCAAATAACTTCGGCGTTTCTACATCAATATCCATGAAGAATCTATATGTTTTCTTCTTATCAAAACAAATCTCATTGACTTCAGGTGACGACACAAGAAGAACAGTCCCCTGCTGTTCAAACTCATACTTATGTTTGGCAAGCAGGATAAGTTCTGTATCTATCAGAGGTATCAGTAACTTGATATTATATTTGAGACAAATCTTTTTTAATGTTTTGATATACTCTGGAGATGTTACCGGTGGTACCTGTTCCCGAATGTCGGCAATAAACGAAGCGGGCGCATTCTTCTGCATATCGGCAGTCACTATATTCCCGTTTAATCTCATATCTTGAAGGACATGCTTAAAATGACGTATCAGTGAAACTCTTCTGCCTGCACTTGTAAAAAGTATATTAAAATTAATCATGAGTAGTTAAAAACGCTTCTTTGCTATTACAACTAACAAACTACTCCGTCCTAATGCTTTAGAAATCCGTAATACAATATTAAACAACGGAGACTTTTGCACTAAAAGCTGTCCCATAATATTATGATCATTTGGATATGCCCCCAGATGCAGGATATTAAATCTATTCTTTTCAAGCAGACGGGACAGAGAGTTCTTATTATATGCGATTAAATGATGATTTGGCTGTAAAAAACCGTACTCTTTGCTAAATATATTCAGCCTCCTATACAGGGACATTAGTGATTCATGATTAGGAACATCCATATGTAAAAGGCCATTATCAGATAATAGATTCCAAATACTTTCCAAGAAAAGATTGGGTTCAAACACGTGTTCAAGCACCTGTGAAGAAAATACAATATCGAATTTCTTGTTAATCCTGTCCTTCGTCATATCGATATTTAGAACCGGGACACCATGCGATTTGCAGAAATCCACCATATCTTTATTAACATCTATACCATGCCAATCAACATTCAATTTATTAAAACCCATGTAATAGGCACCGGTTCCGCATCCTATATCAAGAATTGATTGGGGCGTTCTCCCCATTAAATTGCTCCAATAATTTAGCATTCTAACGGATTTATTAATCGCAATTGAACACTGTTTATCATAATCTTCTTTAATAGATGAATAGTAGTGATTACTTGTAACTGATGAGTTTGCCTGCCCTACATCATCGTTCGCACCCCGAATTAATGGATCTGCAAATGCCAAACCGCAATCCGAACAAACTCCCAAATCAAAACAATTGGTCTTTTTTTTCACGATAAATTTATTACTTCTACAAACAGGGCATCTTGGCATTAGAGTTTTACCTTCTATCTATTAAAATTGTCTATGTTGCGATGCGGAATAAAGTCCGGCTATAAGCTATCTGCCCATGAATTTTTCCATTGTTGCGCGTCCTTTTTGGCTTATCCCTTCTCGCTTTATGACATTCATGATGGTCATCCAAAGGATCTTAATATCCAGCCAGAAAGACCGATTATCTACATACCATACATCTAACTTAAACTTATCATCCCAACTTATCGCATTTCTACCATTTACTTGAGCCCATCCTGTAACTCCTGGTTTTACCTCATGACGACGGGCCTGCTCGTGGTTGTACAATGGGAGGTATTCCATCAACAGCGGTCTAGGACCAACAATGCTCATTTCACCTTTAATAACATTAAAAATTGTAGGAAGTTCATCCAAGCTAGTACTTCTCAAAAACAAACCAAAATGGGTTATTCTATCTTCATCCGGTAAAAGTTGATTAGTTTTATTATACTTATTAACCATTGTCCTGAACTTGTATAATATAAAAGGATTACCATTTAAACCCGGTCTAATTTGTTTAAATAAAACCGGCGAACCTAATTTAAACCGAACAAGGAGCGCAATTAAGCTAATGAATGGCAAGAAAAGAATAATCAGTAAAAAAGCAAAAGAAATATCAAAGATACACTTACCATAAGAAATATAAAAATTATTTTTCATCTGATATAAAAATAATTACTTAAAGTGAGCAGTAATAATTTCGTATGCTCTTGCAACGGTATAATATTTTTCAAGATATCTACGGCCATTGAGGCCCTGTTGGCGGCGTAAAATTGGGTTAGCTGCTAAACTATCAACTGCCTTTATGAACTCTTTAAGATTACCGCTTTCAATCCACAATCCACATTGAGATTCTTGTATTACATCTTTTATATCTGTAATAACATCTGTAGCAGCAATGATCGGTAAAGCATATTCCATATAAGATGTCAATCGTGAGGGGAAGTTAGGTATTGTAAATCGCCTATCAAGGAAAATAAGCCCTACATCAGAATTTTCTAAAAAGCGATCATATTCTATCCGTGGTAAGAACTGAATAAGTTTTATATTCGGATAAGAATCTTTTTTAAGGAATCTTTCTATTCTATCGTACTCAGTACCAGAACCAACTATTAAAAAAAATATGTCTTTTCTATTTTTTACATAATTGAAAACTTCAAGTAAAAATTCTATCCCCTGAGGGGTACCCAAGTTGCCACCATAAAGAAAAACAACAACATCTTGTGGAATTCCGTATTTCTTCCATACTGATGGATCTTTGCTATCACCATCCTTTGAAGGAACAGGTTTTATACTATTAGGACATACCCCAACCTTTTGGGGATTGATTTCAGGATTATGTTTTAATAGGTATTTAACACCGGCATCAGACATACATCCAATATGGTCTGAAATTGCATAAAGCTTCTTTTCTTTGGCGCTGAAATAACGCCATATTAAACTACCTTTTTTCATCAGGCCAATATCAACCGCATTTTGTGGAAATATATCTTTCAAAAGCAAGTATGTCTTACATCTATTGTGTCTTTTAATATATTTTACTACAGATTCAAAAGTTATGGGCGGAGTAGAGTAAAGTAATAAATCAAATTTTATTTGCATTAGATTTTTTTTAATTGCGTTTATAAAAATTCTATCTATAAACAAGGTAGAAATAACCTTCTCAATAATGTTTGTTTTTGTTATATTTCCAGTTTTGACACGAAGTATAGTAATACCATTTTCTTCCTTAAATTCGGTGGGCTTGTTACAACGGCGCTCCCGCTGGCATACAACATACACATTATCTCCCCGAGAATGAAACTCTTGCATTAAATCAGTATATATATTGCGACCTTCCTCGTTTTCCGGATAAGCAAGTGTTAAAAGAAGTACATTCATCTTTGTGCCTTCCAAGTCGTAGGTTAAAAGTAATTTGTTATTTTGCTTCTCAATACGTTGATTACAACTGAGGATGGACTCGTGTCCTCGCAAAAATCATAACTAGCACTCCACTGCATAGTTACGGCAGTTTCCACAGAATCAACAATGTCAATTGGTTCGAGCCCTGCCACAATATGAGCGCCAGCTTCTACGGTTTCCGGACGCTCGGTTGTTTTACGCAGACTAACACAAGGAACTTTATAAAATAAACCCTCTTCAGGGGTTGTTCCTGAATCTGAAAGAAGACAAAATGCATTTTTAGTTAAATAATTATAATCATAAAAACCTAACGGTTCGATGATTCTCACACCATTTGAAGCAATAATATCCCCAATCTTGCTCTTGGTCCGCGGGTGCATTGGGTAAATAATTTCTTTATTGAATCGCTTACTCACTAACGAGAATCCTTTAAAAATAGCCTGTAGTGACTCTATGTCGTCAACATTTTCTTTTCTGTGCGCAGTAACGGCAATATATTGTTTTGGTTTTATATCCAGAATTGCCAATATATTGCTCTGCTCGATTTTCCCCTGAAAAGCGCGCATCACTTCAAATGTAGGGTTACCTGTTACAAAGATCTTTGAAGGATGAATCCCTTCCCTTATTAAATTTTCTCTGTGATATTTATTAAAAGGCAATAGGATATCCGATATATGATCGATTAATATCCGGTTTTTCTGTTCAGGCATACGTTTGTCCCAAGCCCTCAAGCCAGCCTCCATGTGAAAGATTTTAACACCATAATTTGCCGCAGATAGGACTGAGAGACCACTATAAGTATCCCCTAAAATGATCAGTGCATCAGGTCTTACTTTCAGAAACACCTCTTCGCTTTTACGAATGACATCGGCGACTTCTTTGCCATATGAACTTGTGTCGATTTGAAGATTGTAATCCGGTTGTCTTAATTGGAGATCTTCAAAAAAGAAATCTCTTAACTCCTTTGTAAAGTTTTGATTTGTGTGCACCATAATGTGGTTAAAGTTTAGCGCATCCAATTTTTTTAGCACTGACCACATTTTGATCATTTCAGGCCGCGTTCCCATTATTGTCATTACTTTCATTTTATTTCTCCTCTCCGTTAATAAAATTCAGTTATTTAGACACAATCTTTACTTTAGGTAGCGGAAGTATAAATTTGCCGCCACGATTAATATAATCACGTCTCTTATTTAAAACTTCATCAGTAAATGCCCACGCAAAAAGTACAATATAATCGGGCAAATTTAACTGATCTATGGCATCCCAAGTTTTAATTGGCAAATGAGTGCCCGGTGTAAAAAAACCGTGCTTTGCCGGTGCATCATCAACTATATAATCAATATACTTTCTATCAATACCACAATAATTCATGATAGTTGTCCCCCTCCCCGATGCACCATATCCAATAATCTTTTTGCCTTCTCTTTTTAAACTGTCCAGTAATTCTATAATTTGTTTCTTGGTAGATTCGACTTTGTTGGCATATTCTTTATAAATATCAACATTATTATAACCTTTATCTCTTTCATTATTAACCATTTCGACAACAGCTGGCGAGATACTTTCTTCCCTCTGGCCAATATTTTTTGCATAAAATCTAATTGAACCTGCCCTAACACCAGGGATAAACTCTACATCAAAAATCTCCATATCATATTGCTTCAAAAAAGCCATAAGTGCATGAATGGAATAATAACTCATATGCTCATGGTATATCATATCATATTGCATGCCGTCCAAAATGGTTCCCAAATAATAAATCTCAACTATAAAAACCCCATCTTTTTTTAGCAAAGTTTTTACACCCTTCATTACATCTACCATATCATCAATATGCGCAAATGAATAACTAGACAAAATAGCATCAACGTTTCCTGACTTTTCCTTTATTCGCTTTGCAATTCTCTCTGTAAAAAAATCATTAATGACCGTGGTTTTTGTAGAATCAATTTTATTAACTACGTTAGGGGCAGGATCTACACCAATAGTACAAACTCCAAGTTCATAAAGAGGTCTGAGTAAGACACCATCGTTACATCCAATTTCCAAAATTGATGGTTGGCTAATATTTTTCAGAAAACGATTATATATCTCCTGTGCAAATCTCTTGAAATGGTCAACTAACGTTCCTATGGCTGAAGAATGGAAGAAATAACTTTCATTAAACAGAACATCGCCAGAGACCACCTCACCAACTTGAACGAGACTACAATCTCTACAGAAGTTAAGAGTTAGTGGATAATATTTTTCATGATCAAAATCCTCTTCTCTAAGAAATCCTCCCGCTAAAGGAACGATTCCCAAATCAAGAAACTTAGATAAATTAGTGCCTTGGCAAAATCGACATGTTTTGCGCAATGTAAACTCTCCAATTTTATTCATAGTTGTACCCGCAAGTCCTCTTTTAAAGAGGTCTAATACAGACTAATATTTCTTTATGAAAGACATTTTTTTCGCAAAGTTCCTCAATAAGGAGCGTATGTAGTGTTCACGAAGATAGACCGCACCACAGGGACAGGCTTCCATACAACAATAACAACGTACGCACAGTCGGTTATCACATTTGGGAAAAGAGTCCAGTGAAATGGCAAAAGACGGACATTTATCTCTGCAAAGTCCACAACTCGTACAAAGTTCAAGATTAAAATCAATTCTTGATTTAGGTATAAACCGAGATAAAAATTGAAAATATGGAATACTGGCTGACAGTGGTTTTTCAAAATCCAACCTCACATCCTGTCCATCACCAACTGTTTCAATGTCCGATTGACATAAACCGGAATAATAATTAGTAAATATATCTTTAACTCTAAACCCCATAATCTCCGAAGCAACGATATCAACGGCAAGTGCAGAGTTTCCAGCAATAATCAAGTTTGAGCAAATAGGTTTTCCAGAAACACCAGGCCCATCACCTTCCAGTCCCATTACACCATCAATTATATTTAACTGCGGAACAATTCTATTATGTAGCTGCACAAGAAATTTAGAGAACGAACGAGGAGTCGTCAAAAGCTTATGGTATCCCTGTTTTATAGCACCGGGAATGCAGCCGTAAAGATTTTTAACACAAAGACTAACACCACCAGTAAGGCTATGAGTTTTTAACTTTGCAACATTAATAATCAAGTCCACTTCAAATAGTATCTTAGGCAATGGGACCTCTTTAATCGTATCATTAAATGTCATCATTTGTACGGGCTGCTTTTCAAAATTAACCAACTGTCCATATCGCCCCAAAGCTCTGATCTGACATATATCAAAAGCTATCTCTGTTTTATGAAAAGAACTTTCACCGATGAAGATTTCAACATCTGATTTTTTTAGAATTTTACAAATTTCTTCTAAAATAACCGGGTGTGTTGTTATTGCTTTTTCAGGTTTGGCTGGAGACATCAAATTAGGCTTTATCAGCACCTTCATGCCGCGCTTAAATGAGATTTCTAAATCGGAGAATGTTTTCTCAAGCACATGATTGATCTTTATGTCTTCATAACTATCACAATAATTGATACTGACACGATATTTTCGGGAAAATTTTAAGGAATTCATTAGATAAAAAATCGCTCACTGATGTTCCTATCTAAACAATTCATTTTTTACAAAATCAAGTTTTAGCAGGGTCTCTTTTATTTCATTTACAGATAATCGTTGCACGTTATGCGAGTTGTAATCATGACTGCTCGACACATTCTGCTCACCATCTGTAAAATACTTATCATAATTCAAGTCCCTATCATCAGGAACTATTCTGAAGTATTTTTTGCAATCCTCAGCTCTGACCATCTCTTCCCGTGTCAACAGTGTTTCAAACAACTTTTCTCCGTGGCGAGTTCCAATAATCTTTATATCATTATTACATTCAAACAATTCTTTAAGCGCCACAGCCAAATCACCAATCGTCGCAGCAGGAGCTTTGTGAACGAAGATATCACCCTGTTTTGCATTTTGGAATCCATACAAAACCAGATCAACAGCATCATCAAGCGACATAAGAAAACGTGTCATACTTGGGTCAGTGACGGTAATAGGAGAACCACTCTTTATCTGTTTTATAAAAAGTGGAATGACAGAGCCTCTAGAACCCATCACATTCCCATATCTTGTGCCCGACAGAGTGATCCGGCTATCATCAGCTGTTCTTGACTTGGCAAGCATCAGTTTTTCCATCATAGCTTTTGATATGCCCATTGCATTAATTGGATAGACAGATTTATCCGTGCTTAAAACTATAACCTTTTTAACCCCACTGTTAATGGCTGCATTCAAAACATTTTCAGTACCCAAAATATTCGTCCTCACAGCTTCCATAGGATAAAATTCACACGATGGAACTTGCTTTAATGCAGCGGCATGGAAGACATAATCCACTCCCCACATCGCTGATATAAGAGACTCGTAATTCCTCACATCACCAATATAAAATTTAACTTTATCATTTTTTAATTCAAGCCGCATATCTTCTTGTTTCTTTTCATCACGGCTAAAAACACGAATTTCCTTTATATCGGTGTGCAGAAATCGCGTTAATACGGCATTGCCAAAAGAACCTGTGCCACCAGTAATGAGTAATGTCTCACGCGAAAACATTTTGTTTACCGCCATTTCTGTAAAGTGTTTTTATATTTATTGGATTTAAAATAATTACAAACAGTAAAATCGGTAAAGTTTGAATAATAGTGATAAAGATAGAAATAAATTCCTGCTCAAATGGTAGTATAATTGAAATTAGATATATACTGAGAATTAACGAAATAGTTGAACGGGGTTTGAGTAGATTTTTATCAATATAAGCACTTAATTTAGCCAAAACTATAGCAACAAAAACTAAACCTATAATCCAGAAGTTCCCATAAGCATCTGTGAGCATACAAGAGTAATAATCGGGCAATTTTATATCAGTAAAATTTTCCATAAGATAATTTTTGGCACTCGTGTCCGTAGTTAATTTGAGTTT
Source organism: Ignavibacteria bacterium (assembly GCA_041694835.1). Classification (GTDB taxonomy): domain Bacteria; phylum Elusimicrobiota; class Endomicrobiia; order PHAN01; family PHAN01; genus JBGFRZ01. The sequence goes on along the minus strand of JBGFRZ010000054.1, from coordinate 33,624 downwards.
ATCTGTTTTTTCTTTATTAATAAAAAGTCCAAAAATCATAAATATCGGATTTGACCACGCTTTCCCAAGTGGGATGTTATAATATGACATGTTTAATGATACTTGTGCCATTAAATCAATGCCATCCATTCTTTTAATGAAACTATTGAAAGGGTTATCATCAATTTGATTTTCCGCTGAGTACCAGGGAATAAAATTCTTCAATCTTACACCACCATCAAAAAAGAAATTATATCTAATATTTGACGTAACTCGCATAGAATAACTCAGTATAATTGGCAAAAAAATCAACAGGACTATTAACGCCCATTTTTTTTTAAAAAATTGCCATTTGCTCTGATAAACAATGATGCCAAAAATAAAAACCAGAAAAAGTGCAAATAATAGTCTTGAATTAATAAGATAATAAATTCCAAATGTAAGTAGTGTTATTATAAATGTAATGGTTGTTACGAATCTATTGATACTGGATTTATTATTCGCAAAATATGTTAGTAAAAGAATACCAACCCCAAAAAATATAGATTTTTCTATTAACCTAAATATTATCCATAATGGAGACGACGACAACTCAAGATATTTAAGCGCTTTAGCTTCGCTTCCAATTCTTGTAAAAATTAAATCGTAGCGTGCTACTATGTATATAAACAAAATACTTATAATCAACATTACGAGCGAAAAAATTAATTGGCGGTTATTGTTTACAAGGATGATTGGCAGATGGTCTGATTGATAGTCCTTCACTTTATTTTTGCTGATTAGATATATAAAAAGTAGCGGTATTTGAAAAAAAACTACACAAAGCAACTGCACCCATACATACATCATCTTTAAACTCGTTTCAGCCACTGTATTTATTAAAATTGTGGGAGACAGATTAAGATATAAAAAAGCCTGCAAAACAATCAATAAAAAAAAATAATTGCGATATATTGATAATCGTGATATTGCAACAAAAAATAATATTATTATGGCTGAAATTACTAATATCAACCACATCATGATATTTATTTCCATTGTGTCACCACTTCAACTTTGATTTTTTATCTTTTTTCTGAATTACAATTTCAATCGAATACTCACCATTACAACAGTTATTTGTGTTGTCAGATATATATCCATCCGAACAAACTTTTGCATATATTATTTCGGCATCTTCCAAAGTGCGTATTATTAATGGAACAATACCAAGTGTACAAGGTGTCTCATCATGGTCAAGTAGGAAATAATGTTTGTGATCAGGATTCCATCTTGATGGCAGTGTAGTGTTCCTTTCGTAAAGATCTCTATGTGGAATATACAATAGCAAATAGCCCCCTACTTTTATAACACGCCACCACGTGGAAAGTGCAATTTCTGGACTTACCATATGTTCTAAAGTATGAGAACTATATACAAAGTCATAAAACCGATCTGGCACTCCCTGTAAGTATTGTGCATCACCATTTTGCATATCCCAACCGTCACATTTCCAAGTTAATTTATCGTCTCCACAACCTATATCTATTCCCTTGCCTTGACAATATTTTTGGAAAAATTTTTCTCTTTTTCTTCGTGCTCTTGCTTTAGAAGTTTCTCCAACAAACCGACCAGTTATTCTATAGAAAACTTTCTTGAAACAAACCCATACAATAGAAGGGCAAATGGTCCTTGCCAACTTTTTAATTTGGCCAAAAATAAATATTTTCATAGCAACAGCACTTCTATATTATATTCTACTTCGCTCCATAACAATTTTTAACATAGATAATTCTACACATTCTATGACCTGCGAAACTGTTATTCCGGAAATTCCGTTTTCTTTTGCCGAACCGGCAACCTCAACAATTTCGTTGTATGTACCCCATGGAGCACATCTAATTGGTTTCTCGGTACTGAATAAACTTACAGTTGGCGTGCCCACTGCTCCAGCAATATGCATCAGTCCCGAATCATTCCCGATCATTAACCGTGTCCCTCGAATTAATGCAGCAGTCACCCCAATATCTAATTTATTTATCGCATTAACGATATGTTCATTTGCAATTTTATCGACCAGTAAAGAAATATCACTTTCGTCTTCGCCACCAACAAATATCACTGGTATTTTATACTTTATTGTGATTTCCCGAGCTACAAATAAATAGTTATCAATTGGCCACCTGCGAAAAGATTCAAGAACTTTACAGCCAGGGTGAATTATAATATACTGTTGCACATCTGTCTTGAAAACATTACATAAAAATTCTTTCTTCTTCCTCTCATGAATTTCTTCAATTGCAAAAAATGTTTTACTAACCACTTCTTTTGACGATATTTTTCGAAATAAATCAAGATTTGATTGTACTCTATGCTGGGAATAGTTTAACTGAACTGGATAATTATAACGACAATGTCTCGATACTGTTGTACCAAGATTTTTGACCTCCCCAACTCGGTGCGGAACACCTGCAAGATATGTCAGAATCGGGCCCTTAGTTAAATCGGTATCCGTTGCCGTGAAAGATAAATCAAAATTCTCTGTTCTTAAACGCATTATTAATTTTATTATTTTAAAGATGTTGCTTTTTTTTACATCAAAATGAATGTACTCATTAACAATATTTGAATTTCCAAAAACATTTTCCATAAATTTGTTTTTTACTAACATCAATATTTTTGCATCCGGGTAAGCATTTCTTACAGATAGTACTAACGGTGTTGTAGTAATAACATCGCCCATACCATTTAAACAGATTATCAAGATTTTACGAACACTCACAGTTAATCTTTCATCCATTACATTATTACGCAGAAAACTCACATATTGGTTATAGGTATAAAAGAGTTATATAAGATATGGCGACGATTTGATATCTTTTGATATAATCTAATTATAACATGCCTACCCAAAGCAATCATCGCAATAACATATGACAATCTATACTTTTTTATCATTTCTAAATGAGTATATGCAGACCGCCATTCACCCATACACAAAGTTTTTAAAACATACCATAGGCATCTCCCAGCCATTTGGTACATAATTTTTTGATATAGATGTTTATTAAAAGAACGAATAAATATTTCTCTACGTTTAACCATCTCAAAATGATTGCTCATTAAATGCCCCTCTAAAAATAAGCGATGAGCTTCCCGCCCTGGATGTTCTATAACTTCACAACCGATATCTGACAAAACAATTAAATCCCCATATTCTAACAATCGAAGCCAATAATCCATATCCGCTGTAAATCTGAAATTCTCATTGAAATATCCACATTTAACAGCAACCTCACGCCTAATTAGTATTCCAGAAGGGCAGTTTAATGGATTGTCACCATAATATGCCTGAATCCATAAAGCGTTACAAATCATTTTCTTACCTTCATATATTCCAGGATTTAAATGCCCCGCTCCAATCCTTAGTGGTTTATTAAATTGGTCAACATGGAGACTGCGAGTTGTTAATACTGAAGCATTTGTATATTTCTCCATATATTTAACTTCGGAAACAAGACAGTTTTTAATCAACCTATCATCAGAGCAAAGAATCCGTAAATATTTACCTTTTGCTAAACTAAGACAACGATTAAAATTGCCAAAGAGCCCCACATTAGACTGATTACGAATAATTCTCAGTCGCCGGTCCGTGTAACTCTGTAATACTTCCCATGTTCCATCCGTTGAGCAGTTATCTATAACCAAAATCTCTATATTTTCTATTCCCTGTGATAAAGATGAATCTAACGCATTAGAAATAATATCATATCTATTATATACGGGTATTGCAATTGTACAAATTGGATTCATTAGTAAATACTAAATATGCCTGATGATGGGTGTTTTGGTATAAATGGTTTAATAATTTCGTTAAATTTATTCTTTAACCATTTTCTTTCATTGTTATTCAGTATAAATATCCATTCAATAGAAAATATAAAAACCATTATAAATATTCCATACGTTAAGTTTCTTGACATTTCCAATGGGCTGGATAAGTAGAGAAAATACATAATCGTAATAACGCAAATTGTCAACAAGAATGGCTGTAAAATAAATTCTCTAAGATATTTAAAAATCTTCATTTTAAATTCTTTTGCGCAAACGATTATCAAGATAATACCTTGCCCAAATACACTTGCTGCAAAAAAGCCTGCACATATTCCCAATATTGGAGCGCTACTGATTATATTTGCCCCAAGAACTCCAAAGGATAAAGTTAAGATTGAATATATTAACATAGCAAAAGATAGTCTCTTGTGTCTGTTTAATGCAACCAGAAAATTATTTACAGGTAAATAAAAAACATCAATCAAGAATGAACCAATTAGCAGCGCTAACGGTCCGTATCCTATAAAACTATTTGAACCGAGCCACAATCGTAAAAAATCTTTTCCAAAAATCCAAAATTCAGCAGCAAATATTATTGACAGCATAAAGCTAATTTTTGAAGATAGTTTTACGAAAAAAAACAACTTTTCCACTTCATTTCTTGTCCCAAATAAAATTATATATGGTTGTATTGCGCGCGAAAACAGATCAACAAATGACCACCCAAAAATCCTAAAAACCAAAAATATTGAAAATACTTGTGTTATATTAGGCAATTCGGTAAAACGTCCTACAAGAAGATTGCCACTTGTACGTTGAATAACTAAAGTAATACTTATCAGAAAAAAAAAGAACGAATTTGATAGCAGCAAAAGAAGTAATTGAGGATCCCAATATTTTTGCGATAATCTAATATATGGGTAACGTTTTCTCAATATAAAATATGAACCAATTCCAAAGGACAACTGTGTTATTCCCGTTACAATAATTAATACAAAAATATTTCCACCAATATAAAGTGTTACAAATGCAGTTAATAATACTGTGGGCGGCAAGAATAATTCATATAATTGCCTCGTATGCAAATCCCGAAACCCTGATAATGTTGCGAGAAAAGTAGTAAACGGTATTGTAAGCAGCGTCGTAGTCATAAAAATAAATAAACCCCAAGAAAACAAACTACTAATTTCAATAGAAGGATTGTACAATAATAAATTAGATAGCGGAAAAAATAAGATAATTAGTGAACCCAACAACCATACAGGAATGACTATTAGCCAATATAGGCCAAATGCCGTAGTCAGCAAAATATTTATTTTATTTACATTATTCAAGGCATATGCTTCTCCTTGATAATTCATTATTGTCTGCCCCAAACCGATCTCCGACAACCCCAAGTACATGACGATACTTTGTAAAATAACCCAAATACCGAATTGAGATGGTCCTAAATATTCAAGTACTATACGAACCAAAATCAGATTTACTATAACCTTTACTCCTATATTTACAAACATGCCTAAACCGGCATATAAAGTTCTTTTTGTCGGTAATTCTACTTTGCTTTCAATTATATCACACATTTTTTTCACAATTAACCCAATAACCAATAATGGCTCGCTAAAAAATTGCCTTGTGGAAACTATTTTAATCTTCAAATCTATTTTGCGTTTGATGTGTTACTATTGTACATTTCTTTATACCTTCTTCTAAACTGATATTTGGCTTCCAGACAGGTAAGACCTTATAATTTAGCCACGGTTTCATTACTTCACGATTCCTATATGGTTTACCGCCCCATTGAATTGGTAATTCTCGCCCGATGATTTTTTCATATACTTTCACGATATCTATAAGTTTTATAGGTTTACCAGATGACACCGCATATCGCTCATGGTTTTGGACTTTATTTTCGAGCAATCTTACTGCTGCATGTATAAACGCTTCAACTACATCATCAATATACACAAGATCTACAAGTTGGTTTCCTGGCGACATCGCAAGTGAATTGTTCTCTGATGCAACTCTTCTCAGTAAAGTAAAGAGTTTTGGTCTCGGGTCATTTGGACCATAGGTATCAAAGAGTTTTAAGGTAATCGCTCTCAATGGCGTTGTCTCTATATAAAACTTCAAAATAGCTTCAAATGCCTGTTTTGTCGCGGCATATAAATTTACAGGATTGTAATCTTCATTATTATAATGCTGCCACGATGTGCCGGTATTAATCAATTTATATATCTCGTTCCTTACCATTGCCTCTATAAGTTGAGTGCCAAATAAGATATTACTTTTTATTAATGACTCAATGTCCTTCGTTTGGTGCTCAGCAAGGAAAAGAGAGGCTAAATGAAAGACAATTTTCGGTTTCGCCTCATTCAGAATACCAAGTATTCCCTCGGTCGTCCCATCATGCCTGTGGATGGTCAATTTTTCTATTATGTCCGAAATAATGTCAAGATTAGATTGTGGACGGACAACTATATGCACATTCCATCCATCATTAACTAACCGTTTAGCAAGATGTGAACCAACAAATCCAGTAGCACCTGTAACTAAAGCGACTCTCTCACTTTTCATTTTCGATAAATAAAAGGGCTTTTGAAATCTTTAAAGCCCAAAAATTCACTATCCCTTTTAGAAATAATAGGTTTTTCATCAGGCCATGGGATACCTATGGAATTCCACAAAATCCCGGTATCATGTTCTGGAGAATAAACTGTTGTAACCTTATACATCATAACCGCACCTTCACTCATCACATAAAAGCCATGTGCCAAGCCTTTTGGAATATAAACCATGTTAGATTGTTCAGCACTCAGTTCAAAGGTTTCAAACTCACCATAAGTTGGAGAACCAACCCTTAAGTCGACTACTACATCCAACAATCTTCCATACACACAATAAACTAACTTCACATGGTCCATCGGCGGCAGTTGAAAATGCAATCCCCTCAAGACCCTTTTATGTGAAAATGAATAATATTCCTCTGCAAAATGTGTCTCTATCCCATATTGTTTAAAAACATCTACATGGAAAGTCTTTACAAAAGAACCACGTTCATCTCTGAAAAACCTTGGTAAAAGTTCAAAACAATGTGGTATTTTTGTTTGTTTTATATCAAATTGCATTTATGATTTACCCTCACAAAAATCACGAATCTTCTCTATCATATAGAGAATCATTTCTTTAGTCATCCCAGGATAGACTCCAACCCAGAAGGTATCTCTCATAATCCTGTCGGTATTCTCAAGGCTTCCCACAACCCTATACCCTTCTCCCGTCGTTCTTATCTCATCAAAACAGGGGTGTTTTATAAGATTGCCTGCAAAAAGCATTCGTGTCTGTATTCCATTTTCTTCTAAATACTTCACAATATCATCCCTCAAGAAACCTGTATTTTCTTTAACAGTGAGGATAAACCCAAACCAGCTTGGCTCAGAATTTGGCGTAGGCTCTGGCAAGATAAAAACATTGGATAAATCATCTAATCCCTCTCTTAACATCTTCCAGTTTCTTTTCCTTGCCTCAATAAAGCCCGGCAGTTTTTCTAATTGGGCGCAGCCGATGGCTGCCTGCATGTCGGTGACTTTTAGATTATACCCAAAATGAGAATAGATATATTTATGGTCATAACCATAGGGTAGTTCCCCGAGTTGCCAATCAAAACGTTTTCCACAGGTATTATCCTTCCCGGAAGCGCACCAGCAATCCCTGCCCCAGTCACGGAAAGATTCAATCAATCTCTTGAGCAGATTATCGTTTGTGTAAACCGCGCCTCCTTCTCCCATAGTTATATGGTGAGGAGGGTAGAAGCTGGAGGTGCCTATGTGTCCGAAAGTGCCTGTGTATTGGAAGGTTGGAGGGTTGGAGGATTGGAGGGTTGGAGGAGTAGTTGAACTCCCAATCATCAAATCTTCCAATCTTCTATATTTGCTTCCGAGGGCATCGCAGTTGTCTTCAATCAGCCAGAGGTTGTGCTTGTCACAAAAACCTTTTACAGCATTCAGGTCAAAAGGATTCCCAAGAGTATGGGCAACCATTATGGCTTTTGTTTTTTCCGATAGAGCTGCTTCTAATTGATTGCAGTCAATGTTGTATGATGGAAGTGTAATGTCCACAAAGACCGGAACTGCACCGTACTGTATAATCGGGGTCACAGTGGTTGGAAAACCTGCTGCCACAGTGATTACTTCGTCACCCTTTTTTATTCTTCTTTCTCCAAGTTTTGGCGATGTCAATGCCATAAAAGCAAGAAGATTAGCAGATGAGCCGGAATTTGTAAGAGAGCAATGTTTAACGCCGAGAAACTCTGCAAACTCCTTCTCAAAACTTTCAGCATATCTGCCGGTGGTAAGCCAGAAATCAAGAGCTGATTCTATAAGATTAGAAATCTCCTTTTCATCAAATACACGACTTGCATAAGGTATGCGGTCGCCTGGTTTGAAAGACTTTTTATTTTTATACTTGAATTCATAATATCTGATTGCCGAATCAATTACCTTTCGGCGAAGTTCATTTTCCAGTTCTTTGTTTCCCATCCTTTACACCTCCACTCAATACTCGGAACACTCTTTGATTTAATCAAGGCAAATCTGTCTTAAGTCCTTATTTTCTTTATACCCCGCTATATCCCACTCAAGGTTTTCATTCAGCAGGCCTTTGCCTTTTAGGTTTGTTAAAACTTTTAACCTTATAAACTTTGAGTTTCTAAAATCCGGATTATTAAAATTCATTGCCTCAAGACCATCCTTTAATTCCACGATGCTTGTTATTAAGTCAACCTTGGGTTGATAATCAGGAGCCAATTGCCTGTAAAGGTCAAAACTTACTTTATAGGATCGTTTATCTGGTTGGGCATTTTTATTTATTGAGATGTCAACGCCAGGGATAACACTTGCTACAGCCTCTGCCAAATCTTTTACCTGACAGTTCCAGTCATTGCTGCCTGTATTGACAGCCACATATTCTCCCCCGTCAGCCGATTGCCTCCTTATTGCCCAATCAACCGCCCTCGCCATATCTTTTATATTTATTAACGGCCTCCACGGTGTTCCGTCGCTTAGGATGGTAATCTTTTTTGAAGAAACTGCACATGCCACAAAATCATTTAACACCAAATCCAGTCTTAAGCGTTCGCTCATTCCGCAGGCTGTTGCAAACCTCAGGCTTGTCACAACAAATTCCTTATCTGCTATCTTTTGCAGGTCTCTCTCAGTAAAGACTTTGGATTTAGCGTAGGCAGTAAGAGGATTAAGTGGAGATGCCTCGGTTCTCGGGGCATCATCAGCAAAACCATACATACTGCAACTGGAGGCATAAACAAACCTCTTTACCCCTGCCTCTTTCGCTTTTTTTGCCAGCTCAATACTTGAACGGTAATTAATATCATGCGTTACATCTTCAAAGGTGTTCCCCATGGGATCATTTGATATGGCAGCGAGGTGGACAATCGCATCTACCCCTGTCAGCAATTCTCTCTGGCATTTTCTGATATCTGCAAAGTATTGCAGATCAACGTTGCACTCAGGAAGTATCTCTTCATTTGTCAAACAATTTGCAAAATAACCCATATCAAAACCAATGAGTGTTGAGTCAGGATAAGATGCCTTCAGCCTCCGAACTACAGAGGGTCCAATATAACCCATATTACCCGTAATTAATATCTTCATAAATTGCTCCTTCCGTTAAGCATTTTCTTGACATACTTGGCAATAGCAGGCGCTGCAGTAAGACCAGGGGACTCTATTCCTGCAAGATTGATAAAACCAGGAAGGTCTTCCCTGATAATAAAATCGCGGAAGCCTTCGCCATGAACCTTTAAATCCTGTATGGCCTGTGATAAAAACCCGTTTACCCTTGAAAAAAGAGGGTTTGAGGGTTGGAGGGTTAGAGGGTTGGAAGATTGGATTGTCATTTACATACTCCTTGCAAGTAGATTGCTCTTGAATGAATTGATCATCTTTCCCAGGTTTTCTATGTCTTTATAAATACTGTCAACATCCTGCAGATAATTTAATTCTTTGCAGATTGATATAATAGCTTCAACTTCGGCAAGTGATGCCGCCGACATAGTTAGAAAATTTGCAAAATCTTTTGATGTCCGTCTATTCTTGCCTTCTGCAATGTTTAACGCTACAGAAACGACAGACCGTTTTAATTGTTGTTTTAAGTTGAATTCTTCAGACTTGGGGAGAGATTCAGCTATTTTATAAACGTTCTTGATCAGTTCAATGCTTTTTTGCCATATAACAAGATCTTTATAGAGATTCTTTGCCAATTACTAACCCTCCAACCTTCCAACCCTCTAATCTTCTACTTCCATCCCCTCCATGGCGCCTTTCCTCGGGTCCATAGCTTGTTTAAATAATCCATATCCCGAATAGTATCCATGCAATACCAGAATCTATCATGTTCATAAACCATTAATTGACCTTCCAAAGCAACCTCTTCTAAAGCTCCATACTCTAAATCACAGTCGTCTTTATTCTCAAGGTAATCGAAAATTTTACGGTTAAAGACGAAAAACCCTCCATTTATAAGGCCACCGGCACTCTGAGGTTTTTCGGTAAATTGTATAACTTGCTTACCTTTTACGGTAAACTCTCCAAAACGGGAAAGCGGACGGACACCGGTCAGGGTAGCCAATTTACCGTGTGATTGGTGAAATTTTAATAAATCATTTATATCAATATCCGCTACACCATCCCCATAAGTAACCATAAATTGTCCGCCATCAATGTATTTTTCTATCCTTTTTAATCTAGCACCTTTCAGTGCTTTATCTCCGGTATCGGCTAATGTAATACGCCAGCCTTTTTCACCATGGCCACTGTGGATTTCTATACTCTTATGGTTTCCAAGTTCCACTGTAAAATCATTATTTAGAATTTCATAATTGTAAAAATACTCTTTAATCATCTCCCCTTTATACCCGAGGCAGAGGATGAAATCTTTGAATCCATAATGAGCATAAATCTTCATAATATGCCAGAGAATCGGTTTGCCACCAACTTCCACCATTGGTTTGGGACGAAACTCCGTTTCTTCACGAAGTCGTGCGCCTAACCCGCCACAAAGTATGACTATTTTCATTTCTCACCTCATATTTGTCAGAACTTTTTCATAAATGTTCCTGTATAGGAATTTTCCGCCAGAGGCGGATCTGCCTTTGGCATGAGAATAATTGTCCTCAATTTGGAGTCTCCACTTTAGTGGCTGTCCGACAATGTCATTCTGAGGGCGAAGCCCGAAGAATCTCTGAAATGCTATCGTCGGAAACGAGATTCTTCACGGAGTTTACCCCACACCTTTTTAGAAACGAGATTGTTTCGCTAAGGCTCACAATGACATAAAAAGGTGCGGGGCTCAGAATGACAAAAAAGCGGGTTGTCGGACAACCTCTTTAGTGGAGGATTGTTTCTCCCCGATTACTGCCCCACGGAGTCATTCGAACTGAAAAACGGCTATAAACACTTTTTTTTTGATGCTGTTCGTCGGAACGATTATAAAATATATTTGCAACCTTCTGCAAAACAGTATAGGTCTCTACAGAGTTCATTACAACAACCTTGAAAAATGGTTGGGGGAACGACTTGTTCATAAATCATGTTCCCGAAGAAACTTGTTTGTTTTGATTGTTCTTTATACATTTTGTCCTCCTGAATTCTATTTGTTTTCGTCAGAAATATTATAGCAATTCCGGAGAGAAAATGCAAATGTTTTATCGTCGGATTTACCGACGAGAATTATTTCAAAGAACTAAAGAGGGTTTTTCAACGTTCTCATATATTCTACAAGGAATGCTGAAAAAGTGCCAAACATTAAACCAAGCAAGCCGGCAATAGCAATATTTTTTCCAATGTTTGGACTTATAGGTTCTTGCGGCACAAAAGCGAGAGAGACAATCCTGATATATCCAGGGAAATCTCTCTAGGAGAGAGAGCAGTCCGCATCCGCGAAGGCAGAATCATTATGGATGCAGTCGCTTGATATACCCCAGGCATCAACAAGCTGGCAATGGCAGCAGTGATTAGTGTTCCAAAGAATACCGCCAGTATAAGTTTCTTCCTCTTTAGCATCACCATGATATAGTTGCGCAGATTTATTTCGTCTTCTCCATATTCTTGATTAGACATTTTGTTTGTACCCTTTTTTTCTCTCGAGCCAGTATGAATAGAGCGTTGAGAGCACTGCCCCTATTATAAAGGAGATAATTACTATTTGGATGCGATTGCCTTTTACGGGGATGCCGTCGCTGTGTGGTTTAATTTCAATCTCAGTCGGAATTATTTTAAATTCGGATGTTCCTGTGGATATGGGGATCGGTCTAACATAATCTTTTATAATTTCTAATGCATTTAAAATATTTTTTTGCGCCGATCCGTAAAATTTTTCATGTCTTTTCAAAATCATATTAGATATAATTTCAGCGGTTTTAATGGCACTTTCCGGCGATAAACCTTCAACCGTTATTTCAAGCAATTCCGCTTTACCTGCGTACTTTATTTTTCTTTTTAAATCCCGGATGTTTTTTCTTGTTGGCTTGATGTTGAGTTCTTTCGCTATCGCCACAAGAGATGGATGTGAAGACATTATCGTCTTTATTTGGCCAATACTTTCAAAAGCCCTGCCTCCATCTGTGCCGATTTTGATGTAACTTTTTGCTTCATAAATCCTCGGCAGAAAAAGCGAGTAAACGGCCGCAATGACCGCCACAATAGTGCTGAACAATAGAATCGTCTTCCATCTTTTTTTGAGCGGCGCGATTAACTCGTCCAACGAAATCTCGTCTTCGTAATACATCGGTGTGTTTTCCATAAAATTCCTCCTGACATTAGTGCATAAGAGCATAAGTGCTTAAGTGCTTAAGTCAAAACTTGTGCCCTTGTGCACTTGTGCTCTAATTTCTGACCTCTGACCTCTGACCTCTGACTTGTGCCTTGTGCTCTTATTATACCTGTTGTATTGAAATACTCTATGGTTTTTTTGAGTCCATCTTCAAGATTTATTTTAGGCGACCATTTGAGCAATTTTTTCGCTTTTGTTATGTCGGGACATCGCCGTTTGGGGTCATCTTGTGGCAACGGCTTGTTTATAATTTTTGATTTGCAATTTGTCAATTTGGCAATTACCTTTGCGAATTCATTTATTGAGAGTTCCGTCGGATTGCCGAGGTTGACTGGTTCATTTACTTTTGACAATAAAAGTTTATATATGCCTTCGACAAGGTCAGAAACATAGCAAAAACTTCTCGTTTGGGTGCCGTCGCCGTAGACGGTGAGCGGTTTTTTATTTAGCGCTTGATATATAAAATTCGGAACGACCCGGCCGTCGTTTAGACGCATCCTCGGTCCGTATGTGTTAAAAATTCTAACTATCCTTGTGTCAAGCCCGTGGTATCTGTGATATGCCATCGTCATTGCTTCCGCGAATCTTTTTGCTTCGTCGTAACAACCGCGAACTCCAATCGGATTTACATTGCCCCAATATCCCTCTTTTTGAGGCGAAATCATCGGGTCGCCGTAGACCTCGCTGGTTGAGGCAAGCATAAAAATTGCTTTTTTTTCTTTCGCCAATCCCAAAGTGGTGTGAGTGCCAAGCGCTCCGACTTTAAGTGTGGGTATTGGATATTTCAAATAATCCACGGGGCTGGCGGGAGATGCGAAATGAAGGACAGCGTCTATTTTTCCCGGAGCATGGAGATAGTTTGTCACATTGTATTTTACAAACCGAAATTTTGGATGCCCGAACAAATGTTCGATGTTTCTTATGTCGCCCGTTATCAAATTATCCACCGCGATGACTTCATGTTTTTTTGCTATAAAATAATCGCACAAGTGAGAGCCGATAAATCCCGCCCCGCCGGTGATTAAAATTTTTGAAGACATAGATATTAGATAAAGGTAAAGGTAAAGATAAAGATAAGCTCTACTTCTACCTTATACTTGTTTTTTCTCTACCTCTACCTATTTTCTTTACCTGTTTTCTTAAGCGTTACCACGATTTTGTTGATGTTGTTGTAGAGAGCACTCAGTGTTTTGTCAATTGATTCTGCAACTTGTTTTTCAATATAGCCAACTCTTTTGCCATACTCAACATGGCTTTGTGTTTCCGTTATAGAACCCCTTGCAAAGTAATAAAAATTGATTTTGTCGGAAATATGATTTCTGCCATACGCTTCCGCTATATTGGCTGATATGCTCAAAGCGGCTCGACGGATTTGCGATGTAAATCCATAATCTTCTTTTTTTGGTAGATTTTCTGTAAGTTTGTGAATATGCTCGGCAACATTCATAGCATCCCGCCAAACAGTCATTTCTTTAAAAGTTTTGTAAGTTGATTTTACACACCCATCCATCTTTACCTCTATCTTTATCTCTGCCTTTACCTATTTACTGCGATGTAATAATTGAATGCAAAAAAGTAATTTTCTAAACTCTCAGCGGTGTAGTCGTATTGATTTTTTCCGTAAAAAAATTCAACGACGATTTCTCTCATCCGAGCGATTTCTTTCAATCTTTTCCGGTTTTTCCCATCGGACAGTGTCAAATCAAACAACTCCAACGCCCTATCAGAAGCAAGTTGAGAGTATTCTCTGTCGCCTTTTTTAAGCCACTTCAAAGCACGGATTACTTCCGAGCCGATGTTAGCCATTTGTTCTGAAAGCGTTAAAGTGTTCCACCTGCCCAACGCCAAATTTTTATGTTGATACTTCATATTATGTTAGGACGCAGATTTAACAAGATTGACGCAGACAATTCTTAAATCCTGTTTTTTCTGCGTTCAACCGCGTCCCATTAGAAATGTTCCTAATGAATTTTAGGACGCAGATTTACAGGATGAATGCAGATAAAAAACCTCTTAACCACTCGGATTAAGTGGTGAGAATTAAGAAAAAAAACTTGATTCTTAATTCCGTTTTTTCTGCGTTCATCTGCGTTCAATTAGCTTTTTAGGACACAGACTTTCGCAGATGAGTTTATAGTTGCTTTAATCTGCGTTTATCAAAGTTGTTTCTGCGTTTATCCGCGTCCAATTAGTTTTTTAGGACGCAGATTTTCGCAGATGACACAAAGTGTCATTCCCGAATACAGTAATCGGGAATCCATAGTAAATTAAAAACTTTGCCACGGAAATCATGGAAATTACAAAACTATAATTTAACCACAAATGAACACGAATCAGCCCGAATTATCTTTTTGTGTTTGTAATCCTGTCAATCTGCGTTATCTGCGTCCAACTTATCTATTCTATCAATTTATGAATTATTTCAATAATTTTTTTGCGGATTTCAGGACTATCCACCCCTCGGCTTTTATTTCCACCTGCAGGTCTCAAGTTAATCGCCGAATCAAATTCTACAAAATCACTTCCCTCTTTCTCAGGATACAAGTTGAGCCCCCACAGATTTTCTTGCTTTGAACCATTTTCCAAAAGCAGCGATTCTTCGTCTGCGTGCAATTCAGCGTCGATTCCCATTATTTCTTTTTCAACATCAATAACTGCCTTTACAAAATTTCCAAAAGTGCTTTGTGCCATTTCTTTGAGTTCGTTTCTTGTGATTTGTTTATTTATAATTTTCATTTTATATAGAGAGCTGATAAACTATCCCACCAAGGCATGACCACTCATCGTTCACCGATTACCGATAACTGATTGCCGATTACCTGTTTTTGTCGACCAAGGTTGGCAACTACAATATCATCTGCCGATGCATTTATATACGAAGCCCAGATTTTTCATCTCTTCTGGTTCAAATGTATTTCTTCCGTCGATGATTATCGGGTGGTTCAGCGATTTTTTAATTTTTTTCAGGTCCATTTTTTTGAACTCATCCCACTCGGTAATGAGTACAAGACAATCCGAATTTTTTGCAACTTCGTAAGGGTTTTTACAGTATTGGATGTTCCTTAAAATACTTTTTGCTTTCCCCATCGCCGCAGGGTCGTATGCTTTTATTTTTGCCCCATCGGACTGAAGAGCGTTTATTATGTCAATGGAAGGAGCAAACCTCATATCGTCGGTGTTCGGCTTAAATGCAAGTCCAAGCACTCCTATGGTTTTGTCTTTGAGTACCCACATAGTGTCTTCTATTTTTTTTACAAATATTTTTTTCTGTTCCTCGTTGAGAGCCCTTACCGCTTTAAGCAATTCAAAGTCATACCCCATTTTTTTTGAAATCCACATAAATGCTTCAAGGTCTTTCGGAAAACAGAATCCACCAAAACCAATGCCTGCATCAAGAAAACTTCCGCCAATTCGTTTGTCCAATCCCATTCCCTCGGCGACTCTTTTAATATCCGCGCCTGCGCGTTCACAAATATTGGCAACGCCGTTTATAAACGAGATTTTCATGGCAAGGAATGAGTTTGATGCGTGTTTGATAATCTCCGCGCTCTTTATATCCGTCACAAGAATTGGCGACTTAAACGGCGAATAAAGTTCTTTTAGAATTTGTTCCGCTCGTTTTGAACCGACGCCGATGACTATTCTGTCAGAATGGAATGTATCGTAAATTGCAGACCCTTCTCTTAAAAATTCGGGGTTTGAGGCGACATCGAAGGGAGTATTTTTTCTGAGATTTCGTCTGATTGTTTCCTGCACCCTCTCGCCGGTTTCAACGGGAACCGTCGATTTATCCACGACCAGTCGATAAGAGTTCATATTTTGGGCGATTTCACGGGCAACCCGCTCAATGTATGAGAGGTCAGCAGAACCATCTTGTCGTGGAGGTGTGCCGACGGCAATAAAAATGATTTCAGATTTTTTTACGCCTTCCGATATTTTTGTCGTAAAACTCAGGTTTTTTTTCTTGGTGTTCTTTTTGAGCAATTCTTCCAGCCCCGTTTCATATATAGGACTTATATTTTTCTTGAGTTTTTTTATTTTTTCTTCGTCGCTGTCGACACAAATGACTTTATGCCCGACTTCAGCAAGGCATGTGCCGGTGACCAGTCCAACATATCCCGTACCAATTACGCAAACATTTTTCATATTTTGTCCCCACATAACTTGTCCCGACCTGGCGGGATGCACACAGATTTTCGCAGATAATTCTTATCCGTGTGCATCAGTGTTCATCTGTGGTTTCAACGATGTTCCGTGTAATCCGTGTCAGGAGTTTATCCCGATGTCTATCGGGATGATCAAGTATTTTCCCGCAGATAATCTGCAACTGCGTCCTGCCACGTTCGCAGCGGTTTAAATCCTTCTATTTTCCACACGAAATTTTCGAGAGTGGAAAAAGAAGGTCTTTTTGCCGCGAGTTTTAATTCGTCCAATTTGACTTTTTTTATTTGTGAATGAGGTATTCCTTTTAGGTTTGCGACATATTTCGCTATTTCATACCTTGAAACGTAACCGCTGTTTGTAATGTGGTAAATGCCGTAGCGACCAGTTGAGAGTTGCCCCACCTGCCATCCGTCGAGCAGGGAGTTGAGAGCAAAACTTTGATGGCTTGTGATAAATCTTTGGTATAAGTCGGACTGCCTACCATATCTTCTGCTGCCATCACACCTTTACCGACTGCTGCGGTTGAAATAAAGTTTTCCTTTTTTTTACCAAACAGCCACGATGTGCGGATTATATAAAATTTATTGCACAGATCGCGGACATAAAACTCCCCCCAGAGTTTAGAGAGTCCGTAAGCGTTAATCGGTGAGGTCTCATCGTATTCACGATATTCGTTTTGCCTGCCCCCGTCACGCGTTAACGGGATTGTCGGGGGACTGCCTCCGAAGACATAGTCCGTCGATATGTAGAGTATAACTGAATCGAATCTCTGAGCGGCAATAGCCAAATTTCTTGTGCCAAGTGCGTTTATTTTGAAAGCCGCCGATTGATTTTTCTCGCATTCATCAACATCTGACATTACGGCTGTGTGGATTATTAAATCGGGGTTTATTTTTGTAACTTTCCGATAAGTGTCTTCAAAATCCGATATGTCGCACTGGATATGATTTTCTTTGGGAAGAAATTCGGGTTTGTGCAGGTCTAAACCAAATAACTCTAAATCAGAATCGTCCGAAAATTCTTCCCACAGGTCCAAACCCAGCATTCCCGATATTCCGGTGATTAGTATTTTCATGTTTTTAGGATTATGTAGCGGCGGGATTACTATCCCGCAAATTATTGCATAGACATCAACATATTTGGCGAATAGCAATTCACCCGCTACAATTGCATCGCATTACAACAGCGCTGATAAATCAGCAACTACATTGCCTTATATTGTTTTTTGTAATACTTTTGAAAATCCTTGTTTTTTAATTTTTTCCACCAATTTTTGTTTTCCGTGTACCATTTTACGGTTGTTTCAAGCAGCGGCTCAAAATTTTTTGTTGGCTTCCATCCCAGTTTTTTAATTTTTTCGCATTTTAACGAGTATCGTCTGTCATGCCCCAATCTATCGGCGACTGGTTTTATGAGAGACGGAGGTTTGTCCAAAATATTTAAAATCATTCTTGTCAATGCGATATTTTGCACCTCATTTCCCCCACCGATATTATAGACCTCGCCGATTTTTCCTTTGTGTAAGACGACATCTATACCTTCGCAATGGTCGAGGACATAGAGCCAGTCGCGGACATTTTTTCCGTCGCCGTAAAGAGGCAAGGGTTTGTTTTCGATTGCATTTGTGACAAATAGAGGAACAATTTTTTCCGGATACTGATAAGGACCAAAATTGTTTGATGCGCGAGTAATAATGATGGGCAGTTTGTATGTGACAAAATACGAGCGACAAAGCAAGTCCCCACCGGCTTTTGAAGAGGCATAAGGACTGTTGGGTTGAAGCGGACTTTCCTCCGTGAACGAACCTTTTTCTATTGAACCGTAGACCTCATCGGTCGATATTTGTATGTGTCTTTTTATTTTGTATTTTTTGACGGCTTCAAGTAAATTATATGTGCCAAAAACATCAGTCATAACGAACGAACCCGCTTCAATTATCGAGCGGTCGACATGGGTTTCTGCAGCGAAATTGACTAAACAGTCGACATCTTTTGCGATTTTATCGACTGTTTTCAAGTCGCAGATGTCACCTTTGATAAAAGTATAACGCTTTTCGCTTCCCGCTTTCCGCTCTCCATATTTTATTTCCACATCTGTTAAATTGTCAGGATTGCTGGCGTAAGTGAGTTTGTCAAGATTGATTATTTTATAATTTTTGTATTTTTCCAGAATGTATCTGATAAAATTTGAACCGATAAATCCCGCCCCGCCGGTAACTAAAATTTTCATTGTATATCCAAAAATAAGTGGCTCGTGGCTCGTTGCTCATTTCCTCCAGCCACTAGCCACAAGTCACCAGTCACTAACAAGTCGCCATCCACTAACTATTTTTAAACCACTCAAATGTCCGTGATATTCCTTTCTCAAAATCTACGAGAACTTTATATTTGAGAAGTTTTTTCACTTTCGATATGTCTGCCCAGGTTTTTCTGACATCACCAGCGCGCGGATGCGTATGATTTTTTTTTAGTTTTTTGCGCGACAATGTTTCAAGAAGTTTGATGATTTCAAGCAACGAGTGACTTTCGCCGCAGGCGATGTTGAAAATTTCTCCTTTTTTGGCAATACTTGAAGGTGCCAATGCGGCCAATATGTTTGCGTCTACGACATTGTCTATGTATGAAAAATCCCTCGATTGTTTTCCGTCTCCGTGAACTTCAAGCGGTTCATTTCTAAGAGCAGATTCAATAAACTTCGGAATCACAGCAGCGTATTTTGATTCGGGGTCTTGTTTTGGTCCAAAAACATTGAAATATCTCAGAGAGATTGTTTCAAGACCAAATGTCTTTGAAAAAACCCTGCAGTAATCCTCACCTGCGAGTTTGCTCGCCGCGTACGGGGAAATCGGGGCGGTTTTTTGCGTTTCTTTCTGCGGAAGAATGTTGCTGTCTCCGTAAACCGACGAAGAAGAAGCATAAACAACTCGTTTGACCCCCGCATTTTTTGCTTCCAAAAGAAGATTGAGGGTTCCAGTGATATTAACCTCGTTCGTGCTTAATGGGTCGTCAACCGAGCGTGGCACGGAACGAAGCGCCGCCTGATGCAGGACCACATCAATTCTCTTCAGAGATTTTCGAAGGTCTTTTTTTTCTCTTATATCGCCTTCGATAACTTCAAGCGATGAAGCGATGGAGCGATGGAGCGATGGAGAAAAATCAAGGTTTTCTCTTTTGCCCGTAGAAAAATTGTCGAGCACTCTGACGAAGTATTTTCGCCTCAACAATTCTTCTACGATGTTAGAACCGATAAACCCCGCTCCGCCGGTAATTAAAAGTTTCATTACATCCTCTAAATATTAGTGCACAAGTGCTTAAGTGCATAAGTCAAAACTTGTGCTCTTATGACTTGTGCTCTTGTGCTCTGTCTTTTATGCTCTATTCGCCAATCTCTCTGCGTTCTTTGCGAACTTTGCGGCCAATGGTTTTTACCATCCCTTCTTTTTTTTCCACACTCTATACGGAATGGACGGGTCGTCGAGTTTGATTCTGTATTCGTCGGGCTTTTTGTAGTTGTAAAGACGATTTGGAATATTCAATATCCAACTTTCTGCTTTTGAAAGACATTCAAATCCGTGGACGACTTTTGCTGGAATTGTCAGCAAAGATGGTCCCTTGTCCGTGAGAATAAACTCCATAAACTTTTTCTTCCGAGAATCGATTAACACTATTTTCGCCTTGCCTTTTAAGACGCAGAAGTTGTCCGTTTGTTTTTTGTGAAAATGCCATCCCTTCACCCATCCGGGTTTGCAGACGGTTATGTATGTCTGTCCGAATTTTTTAAACTCGGGCCAGTCGGAACGAAGTATTTCAAACAGTGCCCCCCTTTCGTCTTCATGAACAGTCAATTTTTTTAGTGATACGCCTTTTATCATATCAATATAGGACGCAGATTTTCGCAGATGACACGAAGTGTCATTCCCAAATGGCTCTATTGGGAATCCATAGCAATAGATTCCCGTTTTCACGGGAATGACATTTCTGCGTTTATCTGCGTTCCAAAAATAAATTTCTTATACTATTTCAACTTTAGACGAGTCGCCGACCATTATCCTGTATGCAAGCGGTTTTTTCTCGGTTTTTGAGAGTTCCACATTTTGTCCTATAAGTGAATCTTCCAGCCGTTTGATGTCTTTTATTTTTGAGTTTTCCAGGACGATTGAGTGTTCGATTTCCGAGTTTTCGATAATCACATTGTAATAAATCGATGTATAAGGTCCAATATAAGAATTGACGATTTTTGTGTTTTCGCCGATGATTGCCGGACCCCTTACATGGCTGTTAATAATTTCTGCTCCATTTTCCACGACCACTTCTCCGTCGATTTTTGAGAAGTTGTCTATCATGCCAGATATATCGAGTTTTTTCTTTTGCAGAATAATTCTGTTTGCCTCAAGCATGTCTTCAAGTTTTCCCGTGTCCTTCCACCAACCTTCTATTATGTGAGGATGGACTTCGTAACCGTTGTCGATAAGATACTGTATAGCGTCGGTTATCTCAAGTTCTCCCCGCCAGGATGGTTTTATCGAGTTAACCGCTTTGAATATATTTTTGTCAAACATGTAAACTCCGACAAGTGCCAGATCACTTTTGGGTTCTTTTGGTTTTTCTATCAAGTTTTCGACTTGACCGTCTTTTAACTCGGCTACGCCAAACTGCTGCGGATTCGGAACTTTCGCTAGAAGTATCTGAGAATTTGGCTTTTCTTTTTTAAACTCATCAACAAATGTCTTTATGCCGTCTCTTATGAGGTTGTCGCCGAGATACATTACAAACTCTTCGTCTTTCAGAAAGTTTTCTGAAATTTTGACGGCGTGAGCGAGACCAAGCGGCGATTCCTGCTGAATGTAAGTTATTTTTACCCCCCACTTAGAACCATCGCCGAGAGCGTTTACTATTTCCTTGCGGGTATCACCGACGACAACACCGACTTCTTTTATTCCACAATCAATTATTGCTTCGACCCCGTAAAACAATATCGGCTTGTTTGCGACGGGGACCAATTGTTTTGCAAAAGTATGAGTGATGGGTCTAAGACGAGTTCCTTTGCCGCCGGATAAAATCAATGCTTTCATAACAGCATAATTAAAAAGTCAAAAGTCAAAATTAAGGAACTTCCCCAATTTCATATCTGTCCTCTAAAAAGAGATGGACATGCTCCCATTTAATTTTAATGTTGGAGGCATTTGAGATTTTTGGAACCACAGATTCACGCAGATACACGCAGATTGTTTTTGTAATTTTATCTTCTATCTGTGTCCATCTGTGTTCATCTGTGGTTTAATTCTTTTTTTATTAAAAATGTTTTTTTGCCACAATTTTACATTTTGCATTTTGCATTTTTAATTGCTGTTAGATTTTTTCTCTCCAGTAATTCAGCAGGTCTTTAAGTGTTTGTTCAAAAGGAATCTCCGTTTTCCATCCAGTGGCTTTTGAAAATTTGGAGTTGTCTCCAAGAAGAATCATTACATCTGATGGTCTCATACGACTTTCTTCCGGCTGAACTTTTACTTTGACCTTGCTATAGGAAAGAAGTATATCAAGAACTTCTTTGATGGACCAATCTTTTCCCAAACAGATGTTATACACTTCCCCCGGTTCGCATTTTTCTGTGGCGAGCCAATATCCTCTAACCATATCGCGCACATCAGTGTAATCACGCCTTGCTTCAAGATTTCCGACATAAATGACAGGTTTTTGCTTTCCTTTTTCAATCATAGCAATTTGTTTTGCAAAGTTACTCTCGACGAAAACCTCGCCTCTTCGTGGACCCGTGTGATTGAAGCCACGGGTTCTTACAATTTTTAATCCGTATGATTGATTATACTGATATCCGAGCATATCTTGCCCAACTTTTGAGACGGCATATGGTGAAAGAGGCCTTAGAGGATTTGTCTCTTTTATTGGAAGCTCGCTGGGATAGACCATCCCATATTCTTCCGATGAGCATGCTATTTGTATATATGGATTTATTTTGAGTTTTCTTACCGCCTCAAATATGTTGAGTTGTCCGATGATATTTGTCGTGATTGTCTCCTGAGGGGCGTGCCATGAAGTCAGAACAAATGATTGCGCTGCCAGATGAAATACCTTATCGGGCATTATTTCGCCAAGAGCTTTTTCTACGGATACAAAATCACGCAAGTCGCATTCAATAAGTTTTATTTTGTCTTTTATGCGTTCTATATTTTCTATATCAGAGCGCCAGCGAACTATCCCAAAAATTTCTATGCCTTTCATTTTAAGCAGATACTCCGCTATATGGCTTCCCACAAAACCGGTTATACCTGTTACAAGTACTTTC
Source organism: Ignavibacteria bacterium (assembly GCA_041694835.1). GTDB lineage: Bacteria > Elusimicrobiota > Endomicrobiia > PHAN01 > PHAN01 > JBGFRZ01. Next base: position 10,521 of record JBGFRZ010000054.1, on the reverse strand, counting down.
ATTCCATCTCCTCTGTTTGATGAATATAGAATGTAAACACAAAATTAAATGTTATCATTTTTTTCAAAAAAAACAAAATTAAATTATTTCCATGGGTAAAACTCATTATCGGTGTCTTTCTTGAGCGGGGTGGTGAACGTTGCTGTTTTTAAGTTTAAGCTCAATAAAAACTCTTCAAACCCGACGCGGGTTCTATATGTTAACTGTCCTTCCCAGCAGTGCAAGTCGCGTTTTAAGATAACCTGCTGTGACAACGGATTATACATGGATTTTTTGAGATTCCCGGCTATTGAATATTCCAATGATGTTTTGCCCCCAACGCTTACCCTTAAACTTCCACCAATGCCCATAATATCGGGTGAGTCGCTGTTATGTGATACGTTTAAAGAAAATATGTCGGAGTGGGAATATGAAATCTGTGAGTTCAGATATTTATAGGGTTTAAGTCCCTGCCGATGTCTTAGATAGAGTGTGTTTTTCTTGTAGATGAGATTTAATTCGTTTATAAGTGGAAGTTCGTTTTTTAGTAAAAAATCATAACCGCCCGAAGTTTTCCAGTACATACCCGATTTGAGTCCTGCAAACATTTGTATGTTCAACAGATTGTTTTCGACTCCAGACGGATCCGCCTTCATTTCGTTAGGAGATGTTTTTTGCCTGTAGGAATAGGTAAAATCAAAATCTATTATTCTTAAAGGTGAGTATCTGGCTCCGGAGCCTATATAATACCTGCCTATGAAGTTAAAGTCATCTTTTTTAATTTCGGTCAAATTTCCGGCGAAACCGATGTTCGGCGAGAGGGTGAGGTTTCTAAAGATGCGTTCCTGTCGCGAAATGGAAATTTTGGATTGAATATCGTAGAGAAACGACTCCTGATATCCCGTGGAGCTTCTTTTCAAATATCCTGAAAACTCGGGATAAAATCCAATGTATCTGTGCCTTTTATATCCTATGTATTCAACGCTCGGAATTACGGCTCTCGTTTGTATATATTTGTTTTTAGAGATATCAAATATCTCTCTTTTCGAAGCACCCAAGCGCAGGATGCCAGAGTTTGTATGTCTTGTGAAAAACAGATTCGTTTTTATCTCTCTCTCGATGAAATTCCAGCTTTCTCTGAAATACGACTGATTAAAATTCTCGTCGCTCATAAAGTTAAGTTCAGACTGAACACTCCAGAAATTTGAAATCTGCCGCCACAAATAGCCCCGAGCGCGCCATCTTTCGGCGCTGGTTGTTTCTTCTTTTATGTGATAGAGATAAAGTGTAGATTTCATTTTCGTAGGAACTCGGTAATTTGTTTCCATACCTTTCCCAACTCCCCTTTTCGAAAAGTAGTCCACGAGAAGTTTCGCTTCAAGGAAATCGCTATATTGATATGAGAGTATAGTCCTTAATGTGAGGCCGTCCGTAGAGTTGTGGCCCGGCTCCGCCTTTAGGTTTAATCTGCTTTCGCCCAAAGATTGCCACCAGTAAGGAAGATAAAAAACAGGAACGTCGCCTATATAGAAAACAGCGTTGTTTACAGTCATTATTTTTTCCGGAACAATCATCATTTTCGTCGCTTTGACTTTGTAGTGTGGTTTTTCGAGTTCGCAGGTTGTTATGTGCGAATGTATGCAGATGTGTCTGTTTTTGCCCGAAGACATTTTCCGCGCTTTGAAGATCCACGGAGGCATCGTCCCATAGACCTCGTAAGATTCCGAAGTTTCATCTTCTGTGATGTATGTACCAGATGAAAATTCAAGTTTAACGTTTTCCCTCTTAATACTGACAGAGCCTTCCGCGAATATTTTTTTTTCTTTTATGTGAAGTTCAACGTAATCCGCCGTTATCTCAACTTTATCCTGTGTTATTCGCACGTTGCCCCACGCCGTTATGTAATCTGCATCGATACCATACTCAATGCTGTCAGCATTTATGCCTATCGGGATTTCTTTTGCAAAGATGGATGATGCGAGTCTCATCAAAATAACCGTAGAAAAAACCACTTTTATCAAAAAAGTTATTCTTTTCATTTGTTCATTGATAGCATCGCCGCCCCCGCCACGCCAAGATGTTCCTGGTGCCCGGATATTATTATTTTGGTCCTTGAAGACGGGTATTTGAAAGCTCTTTCTTTCATTTCTTTGACGGCGGGTTTAAGTAAAAAATCACCGGCCTTTGAAATACCGCCAGCCAAAACGATTGCATCAGGATTTAACGAATTGATTGCGTTGGACAGAAGTGTTCCGAGAATTTTGCCGACATCGTCCCATATCTCAATGGCGAGTTTGTCACCGTTTTTTGCGGCCATCGTTATCATCTCAGGTGTGTTGAAATTTTTGTCAGTCGAAAGCATGTTTGTCTTTGTTTTTATTTTTTTTATCTTTTCTTCGGCCGTCTTTATTATTCCGGGCGCGCCCAAATACCTTTCGAAACAGCCTAAGTTTCCACAGGGGCAATTTCTTCCTTGAGGCATGTATGTCTGGTGGCCGAGCTCCCCCGCACTGCCCGTGCTTCCGCGGTAGAGTTTGCCATCTATGATTAACCCCCCGCCGACGCCGGTACCGATCGTTATGCAGACGATATTTCCGTATTTTTTTTTGAAATCTAAAACATACGAACCATAAGCTGCGGCGTTTGCGTCGTTTTCGATGTTCGAGGGTTTACCGAAAACATCAGACAATTTTTTTTTGATATTCAAGTTTTTCCAGTTCAGATTAGGACTGAATCTGACGATCCCTTTTGTGCTGTCAACATCCCCGGCTATGGCAACGCCTATTTTTGAAAAGTTGAACCTTTTTGTTTTTTCGTATATGAGAGAGATTAATTTGTCGGCGTCTTTTTTGAACCCAAACTTTGAAAAGTTGCTTACATTTCCATTTTTATCGACTGCGGCGTATTTAACATCAGTCCCACCTATGTCTATACCCAAAACCAGCATATTATTGCTCCTATGATTATTTTAGGACGCAGATTTTCGCAGATTGTCGCAGATAATTCTTAAATCCTGTTTTTTCTGCGTTCATCTGCGTCCTATTAGAAATGTTCCCAATGAATTTTAGGACGCAGATTTTCGTGGAACTTGTCCCGATAACCATCGGGATTCAATAGATTTCAAAAACATCTGCGTCAATCTTGTCAAATCTGCGTTTATCCGCGTTCCATTTAATATATCATCTCCTATGAAATCCTTCGGATTCCCCTCCCAATAAATCGGGGAGGCTACATTAAAACCGACGAGGAGACGGATTTGCACGGATTTTAATTTTTATCCGTCCAATTTTTCAACGGCGATGTTTTATCATTCCACGATATTTATGGCCTCTGCCGCAAGATACAGTGAACCCGTAAAGACAAAAGGGCTGTCGCCTCTTGTGGCGAGTGTTTTCCTAAGATCGCTTACAACCGCTATTTTCCTGCTCGGGATATATTTTGAAAACTCCGTCTTTAATCCTTGAATGTCGGCCATCCTTTCCGTCTTCAATTTAAACAAATAAATCCTTTCGGATATTTTTGCAACTTCCTTTATTATGTTTCTATAATCCTTTTCCCTTAACGCGCTGAAAATGACTCTTGCTTTATTTTTTTTGAAGGGCGAACGCAGATACTCGTCGACGAAAGTTTTTGCCGCTTGTGGGTTATGCGCCCCGTCGATTATAACAGCGTTGCCCATGTATTTTTTAACTTCAAATCTTCCCGGCCAGGTCGCCGACAAAAGTCCTTTGTAAACGGCATCGGTGTTTATTTTCGGATATTTTTTTTTGCATAAAAGAGCCGCCTGAACCGATATCGCGGCGTTGTCCGTCTGATGAGTGCCCATAAGTTTTATTTTCAGGCCGGGCATTTTCACATCCGGATTTTTGAAGTCGAATTTCTGAATAGAGTTTTTCCAGTCGGCACTCGAAAAGACGCCCGAGAAATCCCTGTCGAGTTCATATACCTTGGATGATTTTTTCGATGCGGAGGCTCTTATGCGTTTTTTAAGCGATTCTCTCATTTTGCCTATAACGACGGGGGCGCCCGCTTTTATGATTCCAATGTCCTCTCTCAGTATGCCGAATATGTTTTTCCCAAATAAATCAGTGTGGTCGTAATCGACTGTCGTTATTATAGAAACGAGCTTGTTTTGACAGACGTTTGTGGCGTCGAATGTCCCGCCGACTCCCACCTCCATAACCGCAACTTCGACACCTTCTTCGAGAAAGTGTATCACGGCGACAGCGGTCATGACTTCAAAAAAAGTAAGCCCGAGGCTTTTGAATTTTTTATAGTACTTCATGTAGTAATTGCGGAGGTTTCTCTCATTGATTTCCGAATCATTTATCTTTATTCTCTCATTAATTTTTAAAAGATGGGGCGAGGTGTAAAGGCCGGTTTTAAGTTTTGATTTTATGAAAATGCCGCCGAGAAAAGACGCAACGCTTCCTTTGGCGTTTGTGCCGGCTATATGCACAATGGGCAGGGTATTAGGATTTATATTTACGGACTCTAAAAAATTTTTTATTCTTTCGATTCCGGGTTTTATGTGAACGTATTCCTCTTTAGACAATTCGGAGAGGGTCATTATGCGATTTTATTTCCTGTTTTTAAGGAGGACATCAAGAAGTCTTTTGATAGTGTTTTTGAGTTCCTTCCTTTCGGCGACGATGTCGACAATTCCGTGCTCAAGCAAAAATCGGGAACGCTGAAAGCCATCCGGGAGTTTTTGCTTTATCGTCTCTTCTATAACTCTGGGGCCGGCAAAACCTATCAAAGCGCCTTCCTCTGCCAAATTTATATCACCGAGCATGGCATATGAGGCGCTGACCCCGCCTGTGGTGGGATCGGTCAAAATTGATATGTAGGGGATTCTCTCGACATCGAGTCTTGAAAGGGCGGCAGATGTTTTAGCCATCTGCATCAGCGAAAGTATACCTTCCTGCATCCTTGCGCCTCCGGAAGACGAAATTATTATCAGCGGCTTCCTTTCTTTAATCGCTCGTTCTATGGCGTTGGTAATTTTTTCCCCGACTACGGAGCCCATACTCCCGCCCATGAAGTCGAACTCCATTATGGCAAGAACGACTTTATGGCCGCCTATCGATGCCGTCCCTACAGCGATCGCATCCCTGTTTTTTGAAGTTTGTTTCTTAAGTTTTTCGGAATAGCCGGGGAATCCGAGAGGGTCGAGCGAAGCGATATTTGTAGCCATCTCCTCGAAGCTTTTATCGTCGACAAGCATTTTAAGTCTTTCTTTAACCGCCAATCTGAAAGGACTCTTGCACTTAGGACATATCCATAGATTTTCCTTCAGTTCTTTCTCGTAGATTATCTGCTCGCATTTGGAACATTTTTTCCATATTTGTTCTGTAGAATGCATCTCAGTCATTTTAATCCTCCCGGAGAATGGCTTTTTTACAGTCTTTCACTAATTTTTCTATCTTTTTGAAAGCGGTTTTTTTCTTATTTTTCCTTAGAATTTCAACTATCGCGGAACCTATTATCACTCCGTCAACGTAACTTTTTATTTTTGCTATCTGACGAGGCGATGATATGCCGAAACCCAGATATTTTGGAACACTTCTATATTTTTTTAGTTTTCCGATAAAATCAAATGTCTCTTTCGAAAACATCCTCCGCACTCCCGTTACTCCCAATACCGAGACGACATAGACAAATCCTCCGCTTTTAGAAAAAATTTTTTCAAGTCGTTTTTCGGGTGTATTTGAGGATGCCATATAAACGATGTCGAGATTTTCGAAACAATCTTTTATTATTTCCGACGAATCGTATGGCATATCCGGAATTATCACACCTTTGATTCCCGCCTTGATGCATTTTTGAGCAAATCTTGATACTCCATAACGATATATCGGATTGATATAACTCATTATATAGAACGGAATTTTTATTCTTCTTCTGATTTTTTCTGTAAGTTTGAGAACATCTCCGAGATTTGTCTTTTTTCTCAACGACATTTCAGACGAATACTGAATTGACTTACCATCGGCGACCGGGTCAGAAAACGGAACACCAAGTTCTATTATGTCGGCGCCGGCTTTTTCAACAATGGCAATGAGTTTTTCCGTAGTTGAGATATCGGGATAACCAGCAGTCAAGTAAACTACAAGTTTTTTATCCATAATTTGCAATCATTAGATTATTGACGCTTTGCTAAAAGTCATTAGTCACGGAAACACACGGAAATATGCTGATTTACTAATTCACTAATGCTCTAATCTCTCTCGGCGCTCCGTGTATTCTATAGTTCATCTGTGTTCGCCTGTGGTTATAGTCTAATTTTTTTTACCACGAAAACGCGAAAATTTTTATAAGTCTTTTTTTTGTGCTTTCGTGCCTTCGTGGTTATAATCTAATTTTTTTAATCCTGTAAATCCTGTCAAATTATTTCTCCGTGTATTCTATAGTTCATCTGTGTTCACCTAAAGACAGTGTCAATCTGTGGTTGCATGGCTTTTTCAGTGGATCCGAATTATACGAATTACACAAAATTCCTTGTTATATTTTTAGCGGACACTTGTGATTATGTCAAGGTCTTTGTCGCCGCGTCCTGAAAGACACACTATAACACTCTGAGTCTTTTTTAGCCCGGGCATTATTTTTTTCAGATATCCAATGGCGTGACTTGGCTCAAGAGCCGGTATTATACCTTCCTTAAGCGAAAGAAGTTTGAAGCCCTCAATAGCCTCTTTATCCGTCGCGCCATAATACTTCGCCCTTCCGATTTCCTTATAAAATGCGTGCTCGGGACCGACGCCGGGATAATCAAGCCCGGCTGATATGGAGTGCGTCTCCATCACTTGCCCGCATCTGTCCTGAAGAAGATACGACTTAAAGCCGTGCAAAATCCCAACCCGCCCCTTCTGGAGCGTAGCCGCGTGCATATTTGTCGAAAGGCCCTTGCCCGCCGCTTCAATACCTATGAATTTCACGTTTTTATCTTTATAGAAAGGATGAAAAAGTCCTATAGCATTTGAACCCCCGCCGACGCAAGCGACGAGAACATCTGGAAGTTTTTTATTCAAAGTAAGAAATTGTTCTCTGACTTCCCTTCCTATAACCGACTGAAAGTATCTGACGAGTGTCGGGTAGGGGTGAGGGCCAACGGCTGAGCCAAGCAGATAAAATGTATTTTTGACATTTGCAGTCCAGTCTCGCAACGCCTCGTTTATGGCGTCTTTGAGCGTCTGACTTCCCGACTCAACTGCTATAACCTCGGCACCGAGCAGTTTCATTCGATAGACATTTAATGTCTGTCTTTCGACGTCTTTTTTACCCATATAAACAACACATTTTAATCCAAAGAGAGCGCAGGCGGTAGCGGTTGCTACGCCGTGCTGTCCCGCTCCCGTTTCTGCGATGACCCTGTTTTTCTTGAGAAATTTTGCAAGAAGCGATTGTCCGATGGTGTTATTGATTTTATGAGAGCCGGTGTGGCAAATATCCTCTCTTTTAAGGAATATTCGGGCAGAGTTAAAGTAATTTGTCAAGTTTTTAGCATAATAAATAGGGGTCGGTCTGCCAACATAGTTCCTGAGATAGAATGAAAGTTTTTCCCTGAAATCAACGCTTTTCATCGCCGCCGAAAACCCTTTTTCAACTTCTATGAGTGATGGTATAAGCGTTTCCGGGACATATCTGCCCCCGAAGTTGCCGAAATATCCTTTCAATTTTTTCATATATTTTTTTTGATATCTGATTTTGGTGTCATAATTTTCTAGTGTCCTGTCCCGCAAATACCTTTACATTCGCTGTTCGTATTTTGTTTCAGCGTCAAGGCGCGAGGAGCGAAGCATACCCTCTGCGGTATGTAAGCGACGAGCAACGCCGACGATGAACAAAAGACATCAGCCCTTCGGGAAGGGTATTATCTGGACGGCTTCTGCGTCACTCCTCGTTTATGTATCGCAGAGGATACACCGCACTCGTCGTTCCTTGAATCCGTCTCAAATCCTACCCTTCAAATGTAAAGATATTTGCGGGACAGGACACTAGTATTCTTTGCGAAAGCAACCAATTTGTCGTAGTCCTTTCTTCTGACAAGCCTCTCGACTCCGCTTGAAACGTCGACGGCAAAAGGCTGCACTTTTTCAATCGCCTCAACTACATTTTCGGGGTTGAGTCCTCCAGAAAGAAATAAAGGTTTTTTGAATTTTTTGGCCTCGATGGCCAAATCCCAGTTAAAAGTCTCCCCTGTTCCGCCGACATCACCTTCGACAAATGTGTCTAGAAGGAAATAATCCACCTTTTCGTGGCCCGCGAGGCTTTCGACGTTGTCTTTTATTCTAAATGCTTTTATTGTTTGGCAGTTTAACTTTGAAAGCGTCTCCGACAGACTTTCACAGTAATCGGGGCTTTCGTCGCCATGAAGTTGAACCAGATTGAGCCCGCATTTTTTTACGATTTTTTCTATATTCTTTGGCTCTTCGTTTACGAACACCCCTACGGTTTTTATGAGTCCCGAGACATTTTGGCAAATCTTTTGAGCAGATGCAATCGATATATTCCTCGGCGACTCATTGTAAAATATAAAACCGAGATAGTCGTAGCCCAATCCTACGGCATACAGAGCATCTTTTGGATTTGTGATTCCGCAGAGTTTAATTTTTGTCATTCGTGAACTCCTTGAGCCTCGATTTTATGTCAGCGCACTGCATGAATGTCGTTCCTATCAGGAATGCGACTGAACTTCCTTTCCTCGCTTCGATGAATTCTTCTATATCGCTTTTTGTCTTTATCCCGCTTTCTATCACAACCGTCTTTTCGGCGGGAATCTCCGTCAGAAGTTTTCTTGAAACCCCCAAATTCACTTTCAAGTCGTTTAAATTCCTGTTATTTATCCCTATTAGGTTTATTTCAGGAATTTCGAGAACTTCTTTCAGCTCTTCCTCGCTATGGACTTCGACGAAGGGAGTTAGGAACAGCGATTGTGCGAGATTGGCCATCTTGGAAATCTGCGATTTTCCAAGTATCGACTTTATGAGCAAGACGGCATCTGCGTCGAAGTATCTTGATTCGTATATCTGATATTCGTCGATAATGAAATCCTTCCTTAAAACCGGGAGCTCTGTCGATTCTTTCGCTTCCAAAATATGATATATGTCACCATGAAAGTATTTTTCCTCCGTGAGCACCGAGATGGCCGCCGCTCCGCCTTCTTTGTAATCGGAGGCTATTTTTTTCACGTCGAGATAAGGCCTTATGACCCCGAGCGATGGTGTGGCTTTTTTTATCTCAGCGATTACATTTATCCTTTCTCGCCGCGAGACGGCGGATAAGAAAGAGTCCTTTTTCTTCGAAGAGTTGTCTATGGCATCAAACAGTCGCCTCACGGGGCGGGATTTCTTTCTTTCTTCTATCTGGATTTTTTTGTGTTTTATTATCTCGGACAATACGGCATTCATATGAATTTTTATTATGAGCTCGTTGAAAAAGTTCTTTGTACGAGCACTGCCTTGCAGTGCCCTCATCTATAAATTAGCGCCGTAAGACGGTGCTGATACACAAAATCCGGGTTTTTCAACACTCTCATTATGAGATTATTGAAAAAGTTCTTCTACCACAAAGACACAAAAAAATGTGTAAGAAATTTTTTGCAACAAAGCACAAGTTTTGTAGTTGCAGATCTTGGTCTGCACAAGTGCACAAGTCACTGTAAATCCCCCTGCTTCGCTTCCCCCTTTACAAAAGGGGGATAGAGGGGGATTTTCCGTGATTTCTGACTTTTGTGCTTTCGTGGTAAAGTTTTTTCTCCGTGTTCCCTGTGCCTCTGTGGTGAGGTTTTAGCAAAGCGTCAGTGGTCTCATTATACTAAATAATTAGAAAACCAAAAAGTTCGGGGTGAGGCAAAAATCATGTGGTGGTGTCAGGATTTTAAAAAAATTTCTACAAGTTTGGAGGGTTTTTTTATCAGTTTTTTTGCACCGCCGGCGACGAGTTCATCTTTTCCCCTGAAGCCCCAGAGCACACCTGCGGGATACATGCCAGCGACAACATCGGTTTTCATGTCGGTCGCCGTGTCACCGGGATAAATTATGCTTTAGGGAGAAATTTTCAGATGTTCTGCTATGAAAATGGCGCCCGCCGGTTCCGGTTTTTTGCTGAGTTCAGGTTTTAGGCCGAGGACGATGTCAAAAATCCATCGCCGACAAAATATTTGTAAGAGTCGGGCGAATGAACTCGCAGATTTAAGCTTTCGAGGACGGCATTCATGGAGTCGCCGAGTTCTTTCAGAGAGTCCGGGAGTGTCCCGTCGAAATCAAAAATAATCGCTTTGTATTTCATAGAACGCGCTTGCGGCGGATTTTTTTAGGAAAGTTGTTGGTTCCGACTGAAAAATATTTTTGGAAAACTTTGCTCCCCGCACTTGACGGTAGACGAACTTCATATTCCGCCGAAATAATCACTCTTTAATAAGGTAATGCCTTATGAAAAAGCACCAAAATTTAGCATGTAACTGTCTTCAAGAGTTTAAGAATCCGACGGAAAATGTCCTCATGTCTGTAATTAAACCTAAAAGAAATTTCACCTAAATAA
>JBGFRZ010000074.1:0-14428 GCA_041694835.1 Ignavibacteria bacterium | reverse complement strand
TATGTCTGCATCATTATCTTTCTGTATGGCTTTTGATTGAAAGAAACCTTCACCATGTAAACCGTGCACTTTAAACCAAAAAATTTGCACGCTATGCTCAATGCCGTCCCCCACTGCCCCGCACCGGTTTCCGTAGAGATGCGACTGACACCTTCTTTCTTGTTGTAATACGCCTGAACCAGCGCGGTGTTGAGCTTGTGACTCCCCGACGGACTAACTCCTTCATATTTGTAATATATCCTTGCGGGTGTGTCCAGAAATTTTTCGAGTTTGAAAGCCCTGTAGAGCGGTGCGGGACGCCAGAGCTTATAGTAATCCGTAATTTCGTCGGGGATTTTTATCCATCTTTCCCTTGTTACCTCCTGCTCGATCAAAGCCATCGGAAAAAGCGGGGACAAATCGGCTGGGCCGACCGGTTTTTTCGTGGCGGGATGAAGAACCGGAGGCAAAGGCTCCGGTAAATCTGCCTGTATGTTGTACCACTCTTTGGGAAGCTGTGATTCGTTGAGCAGAATTTTTGTTTCAGTCATATTTTTCTCCTTAGTGCACAAGAGCACAAGTGCACAAGTTATTCGTTATTCGTCATTCATTATGCACTTTTTACTATTCGCTGTCAAGTTCTATATTCCAGTAGACGCTGTCTATAAACTTCTGCCATGATGATTTCATCCTTATATTCGCTCTCAAAGCGAGAGAAAAAGCTCCCGACCATCTTGGCCGGGAGGGGACTATTAACAGCTTCATACCCGCTTCGGATGGAAGCTTGTTGCCTTTTTTTATGTTGCATTTAACACATGAAGTAATTATGTTGTCCCATGTAGTTTTCCCGCCACGGCTTCTGGGTACTACATGGTCGAGATTTAGCTCGGAAGTGGGGAGTTTTTTGCCACAATAGCAGCACCTGTGTCGATAGTGTTCATAGATGTTTTTTCTTGTAAACTTTACCTCCGCAGCGGGAAGTTTGTCATAAAATTTCAGGGCAATCACTTCGGGAAAAACAAACCTGAACGTCGGTGTTCTTATGAAGCCCGACGGATGTTCTTTAACGTATCTCGACATCTCGCACCAGTCGGAGAAGTTGTAAGTGCGGTATTCCTGATCAACGACATCGGCATGTTCTATGTAGAGAAGTCCGATGGCGCGCCTCCATGAGGTTATTTGTATAGCGTAGAAATTTTTGTTTAAAACAAGCACTTCTGACATACTTTGAAATTATGAGAGTGTTGAAAAACCCATCTTTTTCACTTAAAGGGCAGTTTCTTAACGGTTAAAAGTTTCAATCAGACCGCAAAACTCCTCGCTTTGCTCGTCAGACATTGCGGTCTAAACGATTTCAACTTTTAACCTGAAACTGCCAAATCGTTCAAAAGATTAAGGTTTTTCAACGAGCTCATTATATAAAAATGCCGTAAGAAATCAAAATTTATGCGACTTAAAAATTTCGGCTCTTCTCCAAATGTTGTTGTAACAGTGGGTAGAGATTTTGCAATACCGCTATGATGTGTGTGGGGTTAATTGTCTGACTATGTATTTTCGCTCATTCTCGTCCCGATAAATCGGGACTGGGGCAATCAAGCGTTTACACTTGATTAAACCCGCTCAAACACTTTGTTTTTGTACGCACAACAAAAAATGGAGAAGACCCTTAATATCTACCAAATCTGCGAAAGTCCGCATCCTAAAAAATAATTGAACGCAGATGAAAGCGGAAACAACTTTGATAAACGCAGATTAAAGCAACTATAAACTCATCTGCGAAAATCCACGTCCTAAAAAATAATTGAACGCAGATGAACGCAGATTTGACAAGAAGATTGACGCAGATGTTTTTGAAATCCATTGAATCTGCGAAAATCTGCGTCCTGAAAAATAGTTGAACGCAGATAGACGCAGATGAAAAAAGATTTGAACCACGAAAGCGCGAAAACACGAAAATACTTGTAAAGAATTTTGTGATTTCTAATTTTCGTGATTTCGCGGTAAAGTTTTTAATCTGCGATAATCCTGTAAATCTGCGTCCTAAAAAATAATTGAACGCAGATGAACGCAGAAACAACTTTGATAAACGCAGATTAAAACAACTATAAACTCATCTGCGAAGGTCCGCGTCCTATTTCTACTTCGTGGCAAGGTTTTTACATAAGAATAGCAAAAAATCGTGCACTTTGAGCGTTGTTTTTATAGTTTCAGTTGTTTAATTTCCGTCGTAGTTGCTTGAATTTTTAGCATTTTTCAGTAAGCCATAGTTGTCTTCCAGTATAGTTAAACGCACATCTTCAAAATTCTAACATCCGTCACAACATCAAGAGCACGGCGAGATTTATCGACTTTGCTGTATTTTTAACTTCTCATTCCTGCTATTTTTTCGGCCAACCAAAACGCCAATGTTTTTCAACAGTTATCCTTCTTTCGGGCGGCCTGATAAGAGATTGAGTGTCTATCTCGTAAAGTCCGCGCACAAATACAGAGCCTCTTAGTCTGTAGGCGATTTCAAGTTCATGCTTCAAATCCAGTTTACTGAGATACTCGTCGAGAGTAACGCTGTAGCCCAGCAGCATGGTGTCGGTCACATACTTCTCAAAAGAGTATTTCGTGCCTTTTAACAACTCTGGTATTGTCGCAGGATGTTCCGCCCTTGGAGATTCCGAAATCGGCGGCGGCTCATAACTTACTTTCATCAAATCGACTATCCCACTTTTTCTCAAGAGGTTCCTGGCGAGAGGAGTCGCTAGCGAAGAGTCGATAAGCCTTATCAGTCCCTGTCTTAGCATCAGCTCCCTCTCGACGGGCGATGTCCTTTCAAGATCTATGCCGATTACCCTCGCCAAGACCTTTTCCGAAGAGAGAGTCGGGTTGTCGGCCGAAACAAATCTCGGCTGTATTTTCCCTACGGGAGATTTGTCGATAATGAGCTGAATTGTGTCGTAACCCTTTTCGGAGGGGATATTTTTTTCGGCCAAGCCTTCCAAATGCGGCTCATCGCCAACAACCTCAAGGCGAGCCATCTTTACCTTAAACTCGGTGCCAATATAAGATATATATCCCCTTTTCGTCTCAACCGCGCCAGAGACTGACGGAGCGTACCAGTTTCCTTTAACATTCAGAGAACCATCTATGTTGACCGATGCCAGTTCGTTTTCATACCATGTGTTTTCTCCGGTTTTAAGCATGAGATCCAACTCGACGTTTTTCAAGAACTCCCTTAAAGGGTCCTCAACGGCAGTCATATGGGGGGGTGGGTAGGAAAAATATGTATTATCAAGTTCAATCCATCCGGCCAGAAGCAATTTTTTTCGAGCGTCACCCAAAAAAGAGAGCTTGAACCTCGGCTTCCCGTAAGAAGCTGACGTTGCGAATTTTACCCCTGTTTCCCTCGAAAATGGGACTGGCATGGGAAGTTCCGGGACAAATATGTCGACGCCGCTCGCTGTCGTGCTTTCAAACGAAAAATCCATTGCAGCAGGTAAGAAGTTCTCCATAAGGGCTCTCCCTTTCAACATAAAGCGGCCGGCGCCGGAGCGACCCGAAAAATTTTCGAGCGTAAGAACGTTGTCTTTCAATCTGGCGGATAGATTGAAGTTCTCTACCTTGGCGAGATAAGTTGTCAGGCCGAAATTCGCATTTTCTATCCTTAAAAAACCAGCAAGTTTTGGGGATGAGTGAGTGCCTTTAAGCTCGAGTTTGCCAGCCACGGGCCCTTCGGCGTTTTTGAATACGGAAATTCCCGCCAGAAAGCCGAGCTCTCCCCCCTCGAGCGTTGCCGTAAGGTTGTTCGGAAGAGCGGCTATTTTTGGGGCGGTGCCCGGATCAAGCAAAACCGGCACATAGCCGTTTGCGTAAACCCTGTATTTACCGGCTTTTGAAATAGAAAACCTCTCGACCGTAACGATGCTCTCCCTGAGTGAGATATCACAGGATATTTCGTCATACGCTACTCCGCCGAGAGAGCCGTTTTTAATTGTCAAACTCAAATCTCCGTAAGGGTTCGATAGAACTCCTGTAAGCGAGCCTTTTATATCGCCCAAACCGTTTAACTCAAACGGCATATCAAGCATGGAGGACAAGGCGCCGGTTTTCAAAGACACCGCTTTTATATCAAGCCTAATCTCGGGTGCTCTATAAGAGCCGCTCGCCGAAAGCGTTCCGCCATCTCTTTGCGAATAATCCAACTTGAAAACTTTTTCGGCGGTCGAGTAATCGACGGAAAAAACAAATTTTTCCTTATTTTCGGCGATGTCCATCGTCAGATTTTTATCATCCGCCGAAAAATACAAGACCTCCCGCGCAAACTTCTTCTCGCCTATCCAAAAATCGGAAAGTTCGATCCGTCCCTCAAAACCAGCGGGGGCAAGGCGGTAGCTTCCTTTAATCTTCGCCCTACCCAAAACGCTTAAGAACCCGACTTTAAAATTTCTCGACAAAAAATTGATATCAAAGATTCTTTTGACGAAATCGATTCGGCTTTTTTCTTCTATGGCGAGTTCATTGCCATTGAATATAACAGACGCTTTTTTAAGCTCAGCTGCACCGTCAGAGTATGCTCCCTCAAAAACGACTTTTTCAAACCGCATTCCCGAAATATCCAATCCTCCGAGCTCGCCTTTGGCGATTAAATAAGGAGAAGAGACCTTGCCGGTCAGCGATATCTCCGATTTAAGCGAGCCGGATTTAATGGCTCTGGAGAGTATTATCTTTGAAACATCGACGGATAAGACCTCGGCTCTTATATCGATTTTGTCGCTTACAGTTCCACTTACTTTAACGTTTGTTCCTTC
This sequence comes from Ignavibacteria bacterium, assembly GCA_041694835.1. Lineage (GTDB taxonomy): Bacteria > Elusimicrobiota > Endomicrobiia > PHAN01 > PHAN01 > JBGFRZ01. The sequence continues at coordinate 9,653 of JBGFRZ010000074.1, read as the reverse complement.
AAAATCACCCGAAGTTTCGTATATTCTGACAACACCTTTTTCTATTCTTGCCTTCCCCTTGAGACTCCCGCTTGAACTTTTTCGCCAGCACAGATTTTTGACTTCGTAAAGTGCAGAAATCATGGGATTTTCCATGTCGCCATAGAGATTGATGTCCGAGTTCAAACTACCGGATAAATCAGTGGATATCCTGCCCAAATCAAAGTTGTCCACATTTATCGCGCCGGAAATCCTGCGCGACGGAGTCTTTTCGACCCTGAGATGCGCATCTCTGACTTCGCCAAAGCGAAAACCTGATATTTTCACGCTCTCCTTTTCCGACTTAAACGCGAAGCTCAAAGGGACGTTCCGAAATAATTTTCCAAAAGTAAAATTTTCGGAGTTCAATTTAATCGAAAAATCATTGAAATTCCCGAATTCGCCCGATAAATGCAATCTGCCCGAGAGCGGTGTTTTGCCGTCGAAAGAATAAGAAACAAAGTTCAACATTCCCCCCACTCTTTTATCTATTGAGGCCACCCCGCCCGCAATTCGGCCGAAGTCATTTTTGATAAGAATTCTTTCAAAAGAAGCGGTGTTACCTTCGAATTTTACAAAAGCCTTTATGTCTCCTATGTCAGCGTTTTTCACAGTTATTTTTTTCGCGTCTATATCCATCTTGCCAGCGGAGACGCCATTTTCAGATGTCAGAGCGAACTCTCCTTTCAACGTCCCCGAGATAGGGCGTCCGATAAAAAGCGATAGTGGTTCAATGGGAGCGCCGGATGCCCTAAATGAAATTTCCTTCCTTGCTCCGTAGACATTTTTATAGCTGCCCGTGATTTTTCCGTATGAATAGTCGATATCGCTTACGGAAATCAAAGTTCTGCTGACCAATAATCTGGCGGACACATCGTCGAATTTTCTGCCATCCCACCGTATGTTTTTAAGCGACGTCTGCGACTTGAAAAGCCATTCGCCTGCGCTCATGGAAAACTCTCCGTCAGAAAAAATCTTTCCCATGGATGGGGATGCGAAAAACGGGGTTTCCGAAATTTCCCACCCGGAAGCTTTCACGAATATCCTTACAGGCGATAAGTTACCCATGAGAGTTATTCTGGATTTTTTGCTCCCCGAGATTTCGCCGCTTATTTCGCGGAAATTTTTTATCCTTATATCGAAAGTCGTATCTTTTGGAGCGATCTTGCCTGAAAAAAACAGAGTCCCGTCCGCCAATAGAATGTTTGAGGTCGCCCTATATTTCTTATCATAATCCGTCTCACTTGTAATATCGGCCGAGAGTCTTTTTTTATCCGTGCCGAACGCAGCATTAAGGCGCAGATAAAAAGAACTCTTTATCTCCGGAATTTTTATGGTTGAAGTGGAGACACTCAGACGTATTTCGCCGCCTATGACTTCTCCAGAGCCCGACAAATAAGACTCACCCGATGTTGCGTCGAAATCAAAGCCCCCGTTCTGCCCCGACAAATCGAAACTCCCCTCTGAAAAACTCCCTCCGGATTGTTTTTTCCAGTCAATCTTTAACGAGTAATCCTTCTTTTTCTCGTAGCTACCTTCGCCGGTAAAAACGAAATCCGAGATGTTTCCTTTTATTTTTGCCGACAAAACGCCTTTCGAAATCCGATTTTTAACGATTATCTTGCCTACGTAGGGCAGATTCAGTCCGGTGTAATCCGATAAATCTACATTGTCTATTATCGTATCGACGAGAATATCTTTGTCGACAGTTCTTGCTCTTAAAAATATCTTCGATTTTTTCACCGTCGCCTTAACAAATCCGTTGACTCTGTCATTATCGAAACCGACATTGCCGTTTATGTTTTCGAAAAAGACGGCGCCATGGCTGATAGTTCCCCCTTCAACACTCACTCCGCTTATCGGCAGGACCGCGGCGCGGCCGGGCGCAACTTCGGGAATGTTTTTTATCATTATCGACGGAAATTTTAGAAAAACCCCCAGGAACGGTTTTTTAAGGAGATATTTTAATGGAGAGATTGAAAGTGTGGTATCATCGGAAGAAAATGTAAATTCTTCGCTTTCCAGAGAGACCTTTTTAAGATGTATCTTAAACGGCAGTCGCCAGTAAGCGGCTTCTATAGAAACTTTGAAGCCGGATTTTTCAGCGTTTTTTCTTATGTGATTTTTAAGAAAGTCGGCTCTAACCGAAAAAAAAAAGAAAAAAACAAACGCCGCACAAATCAGGAGCGATGCGACGAGGAACTTTTTACTCATTTTTGCCTTTAGAATTGTCCCCTCTGATGGTGTTGTATATTTCCCTGAGCGTGAGAGTTATGTGCCCGCTGACTTTTTTAATCACGTCCTTCGGAAAATAAACACCATACCTTTTGAAGTAAGCCTCTATAAGATTGGTTTCCTTCGGATGTTCTGCCGGCAATTTTTCTGATAACGATTCTTCCTTTTTCTTTTTCATTTGTTTCAAATTCTCAAAGTTAGCTTTTTGTCCTCGACAGAGTAATCCACAACAACATCAGCCGTTTCTTTCGTGCTTATTGAGATGTTTTTTTTGAGCATTTCATCTGCCAGCGGATCTTCGAGATACCTCTGAATCACTCTCGCCAGAGGGCGCGCTCCATACTGCGGGTCGAAGCCCTTTTCCATTAGAAAATCCAGGGCGTTATTTGTGAATTTCAGGTTTATCTTCATCTTTTTCATCCTGTCGTCGACCTTGTCGATGAGAAGCTCGAGAATTTTCCTTATATCGGATTTACTCAAAGGATGGAATATTATTATTTCATCGAGCCTGTTTAAAAACTCAGGGTTGAAAACTTTTTTTAGCTCGTCAGTTATCGTCTCTTTCATCACGCTCTGGTCAATATGGCTTTCCTGAACCAAAAACCCGAGCGATTTGCCGCTGAAAAGATGCTTCACCCCGACGTTAGATGTCATTATTATGACCGTGTTTTTGAAGTTGACCCTGTGTCCGAGGTTGTCCGAGAGAGCGCCGGCATCCATAATCTGCAAAAGCATGTTGAAAACATCAGCGTGAGATTTCTCTATCTCATCAAGAAGCACTACGGAATACGGCCTCCTCCTCACCTGCTCCGTAAGCTGACCGCCCTCATCGTACCCCACATATCCCGGCGGAGCGCCTATGAGTCGTGAAACGGTAAACTTTTCGGAAAACTCCGACATATCTATTCTTATAAGAGCGGTTTCGTCGCCGAACAAAACGTAAGCCAGAGCCTTGGCGAGCTCAGTCTTTCCAACGCCCGTTGGACCCAAAAACATGAATGACCCAATCGGTTTGTAAGGATCCTTGAGACCGGTCCTTGATCTCCTGAGCGCGCGAGATATCGCCTTTACGGCCTCGTCCTGGCCTATCACCCTTTTATGTATCTCCTCCTCGAGATTTAAAAGGAGTTCCTGCTCTTTTTCGGTGAGACGCGTAACCGGGATGTTCGTCCATTTGGATACAATCGACGCTATGTCGTCGGATGAGACCGACGGCCTCATCTCATCTCTCGACTGACGCCATTTCTTTTTTTCTTCTTCTATATTTTTTTTGAGCTCCCTTTCCGTGTCCCTGAGTTTCGCTGCACCCTCAAAGTTCTGAGATGCGATGTTGAGCTCTTTTTCTTTCGTGATTCCCTCAAGAACGGTCTCAAGCTTCTTCAACTCCTCCGGAATATTCGTTGAACTGAGACGCGCCTTCGCCCCCGCCTCATCTATGAGATCTATGGCCTTATCGGGAAGGTATCTGTCGGATATGTATCTTTCGGAAAGTTCCGCGGCTGAAGTCAGAGCGTCGTCAGTGTATTTTACTTTGTGATGACTTTCGTATTTATCCTTGAGGCCTTTCAGAATCCTTATCGTCTCTTCGACTGAAGGAGGGTCGACAACGATTGGCTGAAACCTCCTTTCGAGGGCGGCATCGTGCTCTATGTGCCGACGATATTCGTCAAGGGTCGTCGCGCCTATGCACTGAAGCTCTCCGCGAGCTAGCGCCGGCTTGAGCATGTTAGAGGCATCTATCGAACCCTCCGCCGCGCCAGCACCTATAACCGTGTGGAGTTCGTCGATAAAAAGTATTATGTTCTGCTTAGAGCGTCTTATCTCCTCCATGATGCTTTTTAATCGCTGCTCGAACTCCCCTCTATACTTCGTTCCAGCGACTATCGCCGAGAGATCCAGTGTCATTACCCTTTTTTCCATCAAAATCTCCGGGACATCGCCGTTGGCTATCATCTGGGCGAGGCCCTCGACTATCGCTGTTTTTCCGACACCGGGGTCGCCAATCAAAACAGGGTTGTTCTTCGTCCTTCTGGAAAGTATCTGGACAAGACGCTCTATTTCATTCGTCCTTCCTATGACGGGGTCAAGTTTGTCTTCGCGCGCAAGGCGCGTCAAATCACGACTAAAAGATTCTAGTATCGGACTTTTGGACTTCTGGGTTGGTTTTTTTGCGCCGTAAAGCGTTTCTGCCTGTTCCTCGCCTCCTATAAGATTAATTATTTCCTCCCTTACATCATTAAGGTTAGCCCCGAGTGTTTCAAGAACCCTCGCTCCGACGCCGTCGCCCTCGCGCAAAATCCCGAGGAGTATGTGCTCCGTGCCCACAAAAGTATGGTTCATCTTCTGAGCCTCATCGACGGCATACTCAAGTACTTTCTTGGAGCGCGGGCTAAATGGGATTTCTCCTATAAGCATCACATTGTCGCCGGTTCCTACTATCTTTTCTATCTCGTTTTTTACCCTCTTTCTGTCGATGTCGAGATTCGTAAGAACTCTTGCGGAAACGCTGTCTTCAAGGGAAACAAGCGCCAACAAAAGGTGCTCAGTTCCAACATAGTCGTGATTCAATCTTCTGGCCTCGGACTGAGCGGCGCTTACCACTTTTTGAGCTCTTTCCGTAAATCTGTGCGACATTTTTATCTCCAATTTTTAGTTTAGAGAATAGCGGATAGAGAATGGAGGACAGCGAATAGCAAATAGCAAATAGTGAATAGTGAAATGATGGATGACAGGTGACTTATGCACTTATGCTCTTGTGCTATCGTCTCTCGCCCCTAAACTCTTTCTAATATATTCCGCTCTGAACTCATCCCTCATCTTTGAGTTCAACTCTTTTCCAGCGAACATTTGAATGTGGGCTGGCTGCGTGTTTCTCATCATGCGATGTATATTTTCTTCGTCGAGAGGAATATCAAGTCCAAGATGTTTCCCCAATAGAACAAGTGAAAATACCGAGACAGCCTCCGCGAACGAAATTATTCTGGCATTTTCAAGTATCCCGAAGCTCCTGTAAATTATATCCTCACATCGGGTCTTGTTTTTGGGAGCGCTCAACTCTTCCCTCGCTTTCAACTCCTCACTCTCGATTTTTCTAAACAAAACCGACATCCGGGACGAAGATTCTTTCTCATCGACAGAGGCGCCGCTTGATATCTGAAACACATCTCCCAAAAATCTGCTTTTTTCGCCGTAGTATCCTCTTATGACAACCCCGCGTGACTCAAGGGTTTCCAAAAACTTATTTATCTTTTTTGTGAGCACTAGACCAGCCAGATGGAAAAGCCCGGATATTCTTAAACCGCTCCCGAGATTCGTGGGGCAAGAAGTCAGATAACCGTATTTTTTTCTATAGGCAAAATCAAAACTCCCGGACAATCGCGCTTCAACGGAATTCAGCTCTTCGATGCTCGCGCACAATCCTTCTTCAGACAAGACGTCCGAGCCGAAAACACTTAATCTGAGATGGTCCTCTTCGTTGATAAGGGCGGACATTCTTTCATCGCCCGACAAAATCGCTCCGGACGGAATTCGCGACTTAAGCATATCGGGTGAAATCGCCCTTCTTTCTATAAGCAATATCCTCTCGGTCCTCCCGAGATCCGGCAGATAAAACTTGTAGCCATTCTTAAAAACATCGAACGAGCCGAGAGCGTCGGAAACAACACACCAGACGGATTCGGCATGGGCTTTATCGATAGCCGAGGGGAACGGATATTCGCTAAAATTGCGAGCATACCTAAGTCGTGTATCTACGAGTATTCTGGAACTACGCGAAACGGCTTTGTTTTTAAGAACAAAATCATGGACGCTTTCCGACATTTTCATTTTTTTAATTTTGTGATCTCGTCGCGGAGCCTGGCCGCCTCCTCATAATCCTCTTTTTTGACAGCCAAAGAAAGTTTCTTCTTCAATTCTTCGTAGTCGTCAGGTGGCGTAGTTGAATCCGTTGCGGCATCTTGTTTTTCAAGTATGTAATCGCCTAATAGGTCGTAGCATCGGGCGCATCCGAATCTCATTAGTTTCCTGATTTTGGCATAAGACATTCCACATCCGGGGCATATAATATCAACATTCGGAGGAAGCGGCATGGCGTGCTCAAAAAACACTTTAATGTTTAAATCCTTCAACGCACACCCATGGCAGAGAGAAAATTTCATCTTATCGCCGTTTATCTCGGCATCTATGAAAACGGACGCTTCGTTTTTCTTACATCTCTCACACAGCATATTTATATCGGAACACCGGTCGTTTTGGTTAACTCGTGAAACTCTTTTATCAAATTCAAAGTCACTTTCCCGGGGAGACCGTCGCCTATCATTCGCGAATCTATCTTCGTAACGGGAATAACTTCGGCGGCGGTGCCCGTAAGAAAACATTCGTCGGCGGTGTATAGATGATAAGGCGTTATCAGATCCTCTTTTACGAAAAGTTTCAGTTTGTTTTTGGCAAGTCCCATAACAGTCAGTCGCGTTATTCCATCGAGCGCTCCGGCCCATGCAGGGGGTGTCAGAAGTGTATGTTCCTTCAGAATGAATATGTTATCGCCTGTGCATTCCGCCACATATCCTTCTGAGTTCAACATTATGGCTTCAGGCACTCCCGCTCTATTCGCTTCAATCTTTCCGAGAATGTTGTTTAAGTAATTCAGCGATTTTATGCACGGATTTATAGCGGTGGGGATGTTTCTTCTCGTCGAAACTATTACTATCTCAAGCCCCTTTTTATAAAACTCTTCGGGATAGAGCTTTATTTTGTCGGCTATTATGAAAATCGTCGGCTTCGAACATTTGTTCGGATCCAATCCAAGATCTCCGACGCCCCTTGTGACGACAAGTCTTATATAGGCGTCCTTGAGTTTATTAATCCTCAAAGTTTCCAAAACTAATTTTTCTATTTCTTCCTTGCTTAAAGGTATTGAAAGTGTTATTGCGCGAGCGGAGTTAAACAAGCGGTCTATATGTTCTCTAAGTTTAAAAACTCTGCCGTGATAAGCGCGGATTCCCTCAAAGACTCCGTCGCCGTAAAGTAATCCATGGTCGAAAACAGACAATTTCGCTTCTTCTTTTTCGACAAATTTTCCGTCAAGAAATATCTTCATAGTATCTCCGATTGATTGCGAAACCACAAATTTTTCTGTCAATCCTGCGACGATAAAATATCAAAACCCACCCTAAACTTCTCTATCTTCAATTTAATCTCCCGTGCCTCTAATGAAATTATCGTAACTGTCAATTTTAGCGAAATCAATTTTAAAATTACCCTCATCTATTCTTGTCAATCTTACACTATCAACGCCTAAAAGTTTTAATCGTTTATATGTCAATACTTCGCCTTCTTTCAATTTTAACACTTTTCGCAACAACCAATCTGAAAGAGCACTATTGGGATTTGTCATCAGCGCCTTTGAATTTTCTTGACATACTTTCGCATTTAAAATCTCACCGGTAGGAATATGTAAATTAAATGGTTTTTCTCTTGGCGGTAAAAAATCAGGAAAGTTTTTGTGAATTTGTATCGGTATCGGAATATAAACTTCGCCAACATCTCTTTTTCTACCACCTGCATTCCATTGATTTAAACCGCTCTTCCGGGCAACTACTTTTTTACCTTTTTCACTTTCTCTCACTGAATACAGTGGCAGAATTATAAAATCTCTGCCCGTGGTCTCTAAAGCAGGTTGTTTTATAACGCCTTTTTCAAACAATGTTAAAATTAACTCATATGGGTTTTCAATAATCCCTATCGGCAAATCAATGGAAGTCGATGGAATTTCAAACTTTTTAAATAACGTGCTCTTTGAAAAATTAAAAGAATACTCATTTTTATTATCTTTAAATTGTATACCTGCATTTGAAGATTTTATACTTTTTATTTCATTGCCATTAATTGGTTCATACCCAGTTTCAAATATTTTTAACGTCTTTGGCGCACGAGCAATACAATGGTAGATGCTTTTTTCAATTCCATAAATTCTGTTTGCGAATTCTATTCTTTCATTTCTTAATTTAGCAAGTCGCAAGACCATCGCTCTATCAGATAAAGTTCTCAATTCTCTACTGAACGCATTAAACTCCGCTATCTTTTCTGTTGCATATTTACCTTTTTCTGTAAAAGTTTTTAATCCAAAACCGATATTATCTTTTTTAGCATCATATGCCAAATCATCTCTTGAAAGATTTTGTGCATTGAAAGATTTACAAAATATATTTTCCGCCGCTCTATAATATAGATATGGAATTTTACTATCACTAAATAATTTAGACAATGAGCACACCGCTTTTAAGTAGTTAAAATAAAGTTTTTTTGAATTATCGGTCTGTAATGTGATGAATTCCACCTTTGTAAATCTCCCTGAATGGCAACTGGTTTCCAATTGCTTTTTTTGAATTCAACAATCTTTCTTCCGCCAATTTACAAAACTTCTCATTTATTTCAAATCCAATATAATTTCTATTTGATTCCACACAGGCAACAGCAACTGTGCCACTGCCCATATAGGGGTCCAAAACAATATCGTTTTCCTTCGAGGTGGTTAAAATTAAAGGTTTTATTAAGGACAAGGGAAAAGATGCCTGATGCTCTCCGAAGGGTTCTATTTTGCATTTAATTATATCTCTATGTTGGCCAAGTTTCTTGGCAATGTTTAGGTCAAAATAATATTTCCGGGATTTCACAAAATGAAAAACGTGCTCATAGACAGGATACCTTCTATCTGGCGAATAAGAAGGAACTGGATTGGGTTTTTCCCAAATTATTTTATTGCGCAAAATCCAACCTTGCTCTTGCATGCCGATAGCGACTCTTTCTGGTAGCATTAAGAGTTGTTTGTATTGTAGATATTTTCCATCTGGTTTTACAATTTTATGCTCACCATAGTGTCTGTCCGTTTTTCTTGCATATCTTCCCTTATTTCTAATAAATCCTTTCGTCCCGAAATAAACATCTCCTATATTTAAGTAAAACGAGCCATTCTTATGTAAAATTCTCCTGATCTCATCGGTATATTTCAACAAATTATCGACATATTCTAAAGGATTTTTTTCTCTCCCGAGGGTTTCTGTTCCATAAACTCTGCAACCAAAATATGGTGGACTTGTTATAATTAAGTTGACAAAATTTTCCGGCATTTCTTTGATAAGTTTTAGTGAATCACCGCAAATTATTTTGTTAATAAAATCATCTTTGCACATTGAATATGTTTGCAAACTATAAATCGTAACATTATTACCCGACTGTTTGTCTTTTATACGCCTCTTTTTATAAAGCGTTTTTTTATTACGAGAGTGTTGAAAAAGTCAGTATTTAGCAAAGCCAGCGCCATTTAGCCGGTAGGTTTAGCAATTTATGTTTGAAAAATTGCTGACAGTTCTTTCAATTTCTGAATTTTCTCTCAAACTTTT
>JBGFRZ010000001.1:0-3403 GCA_041694835.1 Ignavibacteria bacterium | reverse complement strand
TCGCTCGTTTCTGCTCTTTGCTGAACTTTCTATAAGTACCCATACAAGAGCCTCCTTATTTTAGGGTCTCTTGTCAACCATTATACTAAATCTGTGTCCAGTTTTTGGGGTACAGTCCATAGTATCAGTTCGAGCCACTAAAATGTAAGTTTTTATGCTCAAAAAGCAACCTCAAAATTTGAGCAAATTTGTTGTTTAATTGTAAAATTCTATGGTTATATCTCCACACATATTCAGCCAAATAAAGTGGCAAATAATAGGGCTTCCATTCATACTTGCAATTATAACAACGATACTTCTGTCGTAGGATATTATATGCTTTGTTAAAAGAACATTCAGGACATACTACATTGTTTTTCATACCACCATTTTAACATATCTGGTGGATTAAAACGATACTATGCCCTACAAAATTTTGAGAAGTTTTTCAAGGGGACAGGGGTGTGTGGGGAAGCGAAGCAGGGGGATTCATACAAGTACGAACCTCGCAGTTGCGCCACGAAGGGGGTGAGAATAAACGAAAACACTTTGATAGGCATCATCTCCCCCGTTCATCTTTTCAACGCAAGCCATTTCAAAATCGCAGCCGACGCCCTTTTCGCCATACCCATGGCATCTATCACCGTTTCACCGCCGACTATGTCTCCACCAGCGAAGACACCCTCTATAGATGTCATATAATTTTCATCGATTATCAGTCTGCCGCGATTGTCCGTCTTCAGTTCCGGTGTAAGAGATGGCAGCACCGGATTAGGGAGAAGACCGACGGCAACTATGACCATGTCCACCGGCAGTATGAAATTCGAATCAGACACGGGCTTCACCGCCCGGCGGCCGCTTTCGTCGAGCTCGCAGAGTTCCATATTGATGCATTCTATGGCGCGGACAAATCCTTTTTCATTGCCAAGGAATTCGAGCGGCTGGGTCAGAAACATGAACTTTACCCCTTCCTCTCTAGCATGTATCAACTCAACCCTTCTTGCAGGGAGTTCCGCTTCCGAGCGTCTGTAGATGAGCGTTACCTCCTCGGCACCGAGCCTGATGGCCGAACGGGCGGCGTCCATGGCGGTATTCCCCCCACCGATAACAGCGACTTTTTTTCCTACATAAATCGGGGTGTCGCATTTCGGGAACTCATAGGCATGCATCATATTTATCCTGACGAGAAATTCATTGGCCGAGTAGATGTGGTTGAAGTTCTCGCCCGGAACGCCGACAAAATTCGGGAGACCAGCGCCTGTCCCTATGAAAACAGCGTCATACCGGGATATTATGTATTTTAGCGGCAACGTTCTGCCTACAAGAACATTTAGTCGCCAATCAATGCCGAGATTGCCGAGATGGGATATCTCCGATTCTATGATATTTCCGGGGAGCCTGAACTCTGGGATGCCGTACCTCAGGACACCCCCGATGAGATGAAGCGACTCAAATACCGTGACAGCCACCCCATATTTCGCGAGATTTCCAGCGCAGGTAAGTCCCGCCGGTCCCGAACCTACGATAGCGGCTTTTTTTCCATTCGGAGAAGTTCTTTTTTCGCAGGTTTCGAGAGGGACTCTATATTTGTTTTCTATAGCCCAATCTCCAACGAATCTTTCGAGATCCCCTATCGCTATTGGTTTGGATTTTTTCGTAAATACACAGCGCTCTTCACACAGGGTTTCTTGAGGGCAGACCCGACCACATATCGCGGGAAGATCGTTCTTTTCTTTGAGTGTCTCAACCGCGCTAGGTAAATCGTTGTCGGCGATTTTTTTTATGAAACCGGGTATATCTATCTCGACAGGGCATCCCGACACGCAGAAAGGCTTTTTGCATTGGATGCATCGGGAGGCCTCTTTTACGGCCTCGTCTTTCGTGTAACCGAGCGTAACCGGTTCGAAATCATTGACGCGCTCACGGGGAGAGCGCTCTTTCATCTCAACTCTTTTCATCTGTAAGTTTACCCCGTTAAAAATTTTTGATGGTTTACATTATTCATTAAAACTTTCAATTTTCTCTTAATCACATATGGGAATTTCTAACGGAGTTTACAATAATGTTCAACTGCTTTTTTTTCTTCGTTCAGAAAAAGTCTTAAGCGCTGGACGAGCTCATCCCAAGCGACCTGGTGGGCGTCGAACTCGGGGCCATCGACGCATGAAAATCTCGTCGTGCCGCCAACCTTTATCCTGCATGCTCCGCACATTCCCGTGCCGTCCACCATTATGGGATTCAAAGAAACGACTGTCTTTATCCCATAAACCCTCGTTATTTCCGAAACGGCTTTCATCATCGGCACGGGCCCAATGGCGTATACAAAATCGGGCATATGAGTAAGTATTATGTCCTTCAACACATCGCCGACATTCCCTTTAATTCCGTGGGAGCCGTCGTCAGTCGCCACATATAAACTATCGGCAACGGAACGCATCTGGTTTTCAAGTATAAGCAGTTCCTTCCGCCTCGCTCCTATTATAGATATGAGCTCATTGCCGGCAATTTTTAGGGCTTTTGATACGGGGTAGAGCTCGGCGACGCCGACACCCCCGCCTATCGTTATGACCCTCCCGTATTTTTTCACTTCTGTAGGTCGACCCAGGGGTCCAAGTACGGAAAGCAGCTTGTCGCCAACATTCAGCGTCCCGAGTTCAATGGTAGTTTTTCCAACCTCCTGAACGATAAGAACTATATTTTCGCCGATGGTATCTACCACGGTGAGTGGAATTCTTTCGCCCGAATCAGATATCAGAACTATAATAAACTGACCCGGACGCACCGATGAGGCGATAAGGGGGGCATTAACAATAAATTTTTTTACATCCGGAGAAATGGTGGTTTTTTCGATTATTTCGAACATATCTATCTGCAAAAGCTTTGACCCCGTAAACTGGTCTTAAACCTTGGGCAGATGCTTCAACGCCTCTTTTACTTCGCCGCTTGAATATTCAAAGTCCTTTAGTTTGCCGGAAAGATAGTCGTCGTAAGCGGTGAGGTCGAAATAACCGTGGCCGGACAAATTGAAGAGTATAGTTTTTTTCTCGCCGGATTCTTTCGCCTTTAAAGCCTCATCTATCGCAGCTTTTACGGCATGTGCCGCCTCCGGCGCGGGGATTATCCCTTCGACACTTGCGAAATTTAGCGCTGCCTGAAAAACGACGTTCTGATGCTCAGCCACTGCCTCTATGATTTTAAGGTTGTAAAGATGACTGATGAGAGGCGCCATGCCGTGATACCTCAGTCCACCGGCATGTATTCCAGGGGGAACGAAGGTATGGCCGAGTGTGCACATTTTCAGAAGGGGTGTAAGTCCGGCGGTGTCGCCGAAATCATAGGCGTAAACTCCTTTTGTGAGAGAAGGACATGCCGCCGGCTCAACCGCCACAGCTCTTAGATTTTTGGCTTTTCCGTTAAGTTTGTC
>JBGFRZ010000080.1:0-3487 GCA_041694835.1 Ignavibacteria bacterium | reverse complement strand
AGAACGAATACAAGGACTACGACATCAGAAATGGTGAGCGGGCAAGTATAATAAAACTGCCTATGTTTGACAAACACACAATCGTCATCGAGACGGAAGACAAACGTCGTCTTGAAATAGACACCCGCCGGTATAAAAACATCGACTACGGCTACGCATTGACCACCTATAAAGCACAGGGACAAACCTACAACAAAGTTGTCATTGAATCCGACACATCATCAGGCGCTGCACTGAATGACATGCGAAGTCAGTATGTCAATATCACACGAGCAAGGGACTCTGTCAAGCTCTACACCGACGACAAAGAGTCGCTGAAAGAATACGCACAAATCCTCGCACACAAGAGAGACACACTTGACAGGCTCGACATCACGCTTGAGAGAGCAATCCAGGGTGAGGCGCGATTAAAAGAGAGGGCATTGGAAAATCTCCAGGAAAGAACGCACACACTTGTGCGCGACTACGGCAAAAATGAGCAAGCAGAAAAGCAGAAAGGCGTGTGTCCCGACCTGTCGGAACAAATCAAAGACATAAATAGAGCAGAGCAACCGGGGGTAAAGAATATGAATATTGATGACAAGAGAACTGTTTTTTATTTCGATGAAAATAAACGACCTCGTCGGAAGGAACTCAATATTTCAAAAATAAACGCAGTGTCATCACGGCTTGATAATCTCGAAAAGGATGGGATAAAAAATCCAGTTATAATTGTGGGTGATATAGCCGGGTTGAGTGAGTTCAATAATAAATTTGGACGGAAAGTTGCTGACAGCGCAATCGAAAAAGCATTGACAACATTTGCCGATGAACTACGTCGGCATGGCGCTGCTGTTTGTTCCCCATCCGGCGACGAGATGTGGGCAGTTCCACGACAAGACAAAGACATCGCAACAACGATGTTTCACTGCCACAGTATGATAAAAAAACTAAACAACGTAAATCATCCTGTTGCTGATAATACGTACATTGGACTCAACGCGAGATTCTATATTGGGACAAAAAGTTTTGATGAGGCAGAAAAATATCTTAAATATCATCCCGAGACCGGCGAGAAACTTCCACCGGGTTCTATTGTCGTTGAAGGAAAACTTCTCGGAAAGGAGAGGGACTATGTCGTAAATGACAACAGCATTCCGCGGGAAAATATAATCTATAAAGATGCACGACAAGTGAGCAGAGAAAAAGAACTTCAGAAAGAGGCAAGTGGACCTGTGCTTGAGATGGGTCTGGAGTTATAAAAAATATTTTCACAAAAGACTTGACAAAGGGTATATAAATATGCTAAAATATAATCAAATTATGAAAACTAAGATAATTGAAGAGTTAAATAATTACAGATTAGAAAATGGTATCTCTCAAGCGAAGTTGGGAAAAATTCTTGGTGTTTCTCACATGACGATATCGAATTGGTTTACCGGTAAATTTTTTCCCAATGATATTTGGGCATACCGAATAAAAAAATTTCTCAAGGAAAAAGGGGTGCTAAAATGAGCGATACAAAAGAAAAGTTGCAGGAAATTTCGGACAGAGGATACATACAGGACATTGAGGATGAAAACGAACGTCGTCTCCAACGTGGTGAAGAACCAATAGATGTAGAGCGGACAAAAGTGTGGTACTACATTATATCGGACAAAAGCAAAGATGAAAGAACTGCATGGGACACCGCAGAGACATTATTGAAAATGCTCAAAGAAAAAACATGGCCGATAGACAGGGAACATGTCAGTAAAGCAATGATGCTGCTTGATGGCGAAATAAAATAGAATGAACAAAAGAGACAAAAACATAGTAAAGTTGTTCAAAGAAAATATACCACCTGATTTGTCAAGTTACATAAACAGAATCATTGTTTTTGGTTCGCGAGCTAGAGGTGTCGCCGATGAAGATTCGGACCTTGACATTGCAGTTTTAGTTGATGAAGTAACTCCTGAGATAGAAAAACAACTTAATGATGTTGCCTATCAAATAATGTGGAACAATGATTTTAATCCTGTGATATCACTTAAGATATTTTCCGAAAAGAAATTTTCTGAATTCCTTGCTAATGGTTTTTCGTTTTATCGGAATGTAATTAGAGGGGGGATTAGTGTATGATAGAAGAAGCAAAAAAATTATTAGAAAAATCTGAACATGCGTTGGAAGTTTCAGAGAATCTTTTGAAGAATGGATACCATTCGGACTCAGCCGGTAAATCTTACTATTCTATGTTTTACGCTGCACAGTCTTTGCTCAAGTCCAAAGGGATAGAACTGGTAAAACATTCTGCCGTAGAGGCTGCTTTTGGTTACCATTTTGTTAAAACGGGTAAAATAGATGCACGGTATCACAAAACAATCAATTCAGTTGCGTATTTATCGCAATATAATCAAGAATTTCATATAAAAGATGGCAAAAGATGGCAATATATCGTAAAGTTATACGCCCAACTATCGTAAAGTTATACGCCTTTAGGGTCAAAAGTATCGTAAAGTTATACGCCTTTTTCCGACGACCCTTATATTATAAAGCTTTATATCCTAAGTATACCCCTAGAGGAATTTTGGAAATTTTATGAAAAAAAAGAAAGTACTTAAAGAACCTATTATCATTGAAATGCCAACAGAAGCGATTGTCAAAAGCAGGTTGGTTTTAGAAGAACTCAATCTTTGCGAATTCCCTTTGACTGCCTTAACAACACAAAAAAACTTTTCCCCCCTTTCTTTTTCTGATGAAATTACATTTAATGGTAGGAAGATAAAAAGAGAATGGATAATAGACGGCTCTCTTAAATACGGAACACCTATTGCAATAGATGAAGAAGTTTTTTTAGTTGGATACTCATTGTTTGAAAAAGGCGCCGATGATAAGGATTTCACAACTTACAAATTCTGTAAAGCAGCCGGCTGGCCTACTGATGGCCATTATTACAAAATATTTCATGAATCGAGTTTACGGATTGCGCTTTCAAGTTATGTTAGTAAACACAGTTTCTGGAATAAGCAAGGCGAAAAGAAAGGGCAGTATTTTGCCGAGAAGGTCTTTCGCCTGCTTGACGAAGTGAAATTATACGGGTTAGAAAAAGCGGGAGACAAAGAAACCGATGAACGTATCTGGGAGCAGAAGTTCAACTACTGGCGGCTCAACAGGACAATTTTTGAATCAATGCAAAAAGGAAATATCAAACCAACAAATCTTAGTTTTTATCTTAGTTTACGAAGACCAATCGCCAAAAGGCAGTACCGGTATTATGATAAAAGGTTTTATGGGCGGAGCATAGTGGAAATTCATGACATCAGAAACTTTGCATGTAATCATATCGGGTTAAGTAAAAATTACAATCTGTATGAAATCAAGCGAGAGTTAGATAAAGGCCATGAGGAACTGGTTAAAGCAGGTTTTCTGAAAGAATGGACTTATACAAACGACGACAGGACGCTAATAATAGAACAAGCGCCGAAGTATAATATCATTTCGGTGCCAATAGATATTAAAGAAACACCTG
>JBGFRZ010000041.1:0-3560 GCA_041694835.1 Ignavibacteria bacterium | reverse complement strand
GAGGGGAGAGGACAGAAATTAGAGCACAAGGGCACAAGAGCACAAGGGCACAAGAGCAGAGGGCAGAGGCGAGAGACGGCAAATGGTTTTTTCACCGCCGACCTTTTAACCTTTAACCTTTAACCTTTTACCTTCTATTACGGAGTGAATATAAAATGACTGACAAACAAACCCAGTTAAACGCGCATCTTACAAAGATAAGAGTTAAATTGAAATCCTATGAGCACAAAATACTCGACGACTCGCTTGTGAAAATAAAAAGAACAGCGGAAAATACTGGCGCCAAGATAGTCGGTCCTATTCTGCTTCCGACGAAAATAAAGAAGTACACGGTTTTGCGCTCGGTTCATACCGACAAGAAGTCAAGGGAACAGTTCGAACAAAGAATTCATAGTCGTCTTGTGGATATCGTCGATCCATCACCTAAAACAATAGATGAACTTATGAAACTTGAACTGCCAGCCGGCGTAGATGTGGAAATAAAGTATTAAAGACAGTATGTAGTAGGTAGTATGTAGTATGTAGGCGGATGGTAGAGCAAGAAAGCGAAATCCGTGCTTTATCTTTCCCTACCTACTACCTACTACATACTACATACTACCTGCTGCATACTGGTAAAAGGTTATGAAAACACTAATAGGGAAAAAAATGGGGATGACGCAGATTTTTTCTGATACGGGCGAGATCGTCCCGGTTTCCGTCATACAGGCGGGGCCATGCTATATAACGTCCGTTAAATCTCAGAAGAAAAACGGCTACAACGCCGTCCAGATGGGTTTCGAAGAGATTAAAAATAAAAAAAATATAACAAAACCGACTGCCGGGATTTTTGCAAAAATTAATATCCCTGTTCAGAGATATCTGAGGGAGTTTAGGTTTAAAAATGACAGTGAACTGTCGGGTTACGAGGTCGGTAAACATATTGGAGCGGATGTTTTTTCAACCGGAGATTATGTCGATGTGACCGGAGTATCAAAAGGAAGAGGTTTTTCCGGTGTGATGAAAAGACATAACTTTGCGGGTCAGCCCGCTTCTCACGGGGCATCCGACAGAGAAAGAGCGCCGGGTGCAAGTGGCAGGCAGTTGCCGCAGAGAGTTATCAAAGGCACTCAAAAGCCCGGTCATTACGGAAGCGAACAGTTTACGATACAGAAACTCGAGGTAGTTTCTGTCGATAGAGAAAAAAATATACTTGTAGTTAAGGGTGCCGTTCCGGGCCCCAACAAATCGCTCCTGCTGATAAGGAAAACCTTGAAGAAAGTAAAACCAAAAGCCGCTCCCGCGAAGAAAAAAATTCAGGTAGAAAAGAAGAAAAAGTAAGGGAAACATATGGAAATAAAACTCTATAAGAAAGAAGGAACGGTTATGGAGGAAATAAAACTTCCGGACTCTATATCTGAACTAAAAGTACACCCGTCCGTTTTATATGAGGCAGTTCGTGCTTATCGTCTCAATCAACGTTCGGGAACCGCCAGCACAAAAACCAGAAACGAGGTTTCCGGCGGAAGCAAAAAACCGTGGAAGCAAAAGCACACAGGTAACGCTCGCGCGGGTTCGCTCCGCTCTCCCCTCTGGAGGAAAGGCGGAATAATTTTCGGACCGAAACCAAGGGATTGGGAGACAAAACTCCCCAAATCAAAAAAACGTCTTGCTTTGATTTCAGCCCTCGTCTCCAAGGTAAAGTCGGGTGAGGTCGCTTTAATTGAGGACTTCGATCTTGAAAGCCACAAAACCAAAAGTTTCGTCCAAATACTGAAAAAACTCAATCTCGATTCAAAAAAACTGCTATTTGGCGATTCAAAGATAAAAAAAAATATAAAAATTTCGTCGGCCAATGTACCGCTCGTTGATTACAGGCTCGCTAAGGATTTCAACGTTTATGACGTTTTGCGGTCACAAAGCGTGCTTATCACTAAATCCGGATACGACGAGCTTCTCAAGACGATGGAAAAATCGAAATAAAACTCGCACCAGAGCGATGCGAGGTAAAGGTTTTAACATGGCGAAATACATTGTAATTAAAAAGCCGCTAATAACGGAAAAAGCGACCAACTACAGGGAAAGCGAAAACGTCTATGTTTTTAGCGTAGACAAGAGAGCCACGAAGGGTCAGATAAAATCAGCCGTGGAGGAGATGTTCAAGGTCAACGTGAAGGGCGTAAGAACGGTGAAAATGAGCGGAAAGTTTAAACGTCTCGGCGCCCACGGAGGCTACAGACCGGACTGGAAAAAAGCTTATGTTGTTCTTCCGGAAGGACAGATTATAAAAATAGCGGAATGAAATATAGTAGGCAGTAGGTAGTAGGCAGGGGATAGGTGGATATATATTGATATAAGTTGCCGAGCTTGCTCGGCTAATCGATGAACGATGTGCCCCGTTAGAGATAAGGCACCGCGAGGCGGTGCTGCTACTCCCGCCTTGACGGGATTCAACGGTCATTATCTTGAGTAACTACTATTTATCTAATGCATAAGTGTTTTTTGTTCGCAGCATATTGTTCAGAAAATAAAGAAGAATGAAATCCAAAGAATTTCATAGGAAATATATATGGTGAAAACATATAATCCTTATACACCCTCTAGACGGTTCATCACGACGGAGGATTTTTCGGATATCACAAAAACAAAACCTGAAAAATCACTTGTTGTTGGACTGAAAAAAAAAGCCGGCAGAAACAACACGGGTCAGATAATGGTGCGACATAAAGGCGGTGGACACAGAAGGCTCCATAGGAAAATAGATTTTAATAGGGACAAATTCAACATACCCGGCAAAGTGATTGCGATAGAGTATGACCCCAATCGCTCGTCGAGGATATCCCTGATTCACTATGTCGATGGGGAAAAAAGATACATACTCCATCCGCTCGGACTGAATATAGGTGATATGATAGTGTCCGGGCCGGGTGTCGATATAAAAGTCGGAAACGCGATGCCTCTTGAAAATATACCCGTTGGGACTGTAATTCACAACTTAGAACTTATTCCGGGAAAAGGGGCACAGCTCGTAAGATCCGCCGGATGCGCAGCGCAGCTTCTTGCCAAGGAGGGCGATTACGCTCACATAAGAATGGCTTCTGGGGAAATAAGAATGCTCTCATTGAAGTGCATGGCTACGATAGGTCAGGTTGGGAATCTGGATCATGAAAATGTCGTAATCGGCAACGCCGGTCGCGCAAGGCACTTAGGCATAAAACCCGCGGTTCGTGGAACGGCCATGAATGCCGTGGATCATCCGCATGGCGGCGGCAGAGGAAAATCCAAAGGCAACAATCAGCCGCGAAGCCCGTGGAATCAGCCATCTAAAGGATTCAAAACGCGCCCTCCGAAGACGCACGACTGGATGATTGTAAGAAGGCGGGGATAGCGGATAACAAATAGTAAATAGTGGATAGAGGAGAGAGGACAGAGCATAGAGAATAGGGAATTGAATAAAAATTTTGGTAATGGCTAAACAATTCGGACTAATTTTTCATCAAAATGAGTGTGCTGTAACATCTTCAGTATAGTCGGAAAAAGGTCTTCGTCTCTATGATTAAATCTGAAAGAAATTTCACCCA
>JBGFRZ010000026.1:0-15916 GCA_041694835.1 Ignavibacteria bacterium | reverse complement strand
TTGTTTTCGTCAGAAATATTATAGCAATTCCGGAGAGAAAATGCAAATGTTTTATCGTCGGATTTACCGACGAGAATTATTTCAAAGAACTAAAGAGGGTTTTTCAACGCTCTCATTATGAGATTATTGAAAAAGTTCTTCTACCACACAAGACACAAAGAAAAATGAGAACTTCACAGAGAAATCACCCACGAAGATGTGAGTTTTGTGTTATTAAAACTCTGAACCACGAAGACACGAAAACGCGAAATTGGGGACTTTTTTCGTGATTTCTAACTTTTGTGCTTTCGTGGTAAAGTTTTTTCTTCGTGTTCATGGTGCCTCTGTGGTGAGGTTTTTCAGTGGTCTCATTATGTTATGGACTATTCAAAAACAGTAAATCTGCCGAAGACCTCTTTTTCGATGAAGGGCGAACTACAGAAAAAGGAACCTCAGATATTGGATTTCTGGGAAAAAGAGGCGGTCTACGAAAAAGTCAAAAACAAAAATTCAGACAGTAAAAAATTTATCCTTCACGACGGCCCACCTTATGCGAACGGCCACATCCATATAGGACACGCTCTCAATAAAATCCTGAAGGACATAATTGTCAAATTTAAAATGTCCGGGGGAATGCACTGCCCTTATGTTCCGGGATGGGACTGCCACGGACTTCCCATAGAGCAGCAACTTCTCAAGGAACTCAAAATCGAAAAAAATCAGATAGAGCCTGTGAAGTTCAGAAAAAAGGCAGCGTCATTTGCCATAAAATTCGTCGAAGTTCAGAAGAAAGAATTTAAGCGACTCGGTATTTTTGGCGACTGGGAGAATCCGTATTTAACGCTCTCTCCGTACTATGAGTCGGCGATAATAGATGTTTTCGGCAAACTTACAGAAAAAAATTTCATTTACAGAAAGAAAAAACCGGTTTACTGGTGTCCAACTTGTCAGACCGCTCTTGCCGACGCCGAAGTTGAATATGCGGACCACATTTCCCATTCTATATTTGTAAAATTCCCCGTGATTAAACTTCCATCTACCATATCCCCTACCCCCTATCCCCTATCCCCTGCTGTTATTATCTGGACCACGACCCCGTGGACGCTTCCTGCGAATGTTGCGCTCGCTTTCAATCCCGAAGAGGATTATGTTTTTTTGAAAACCGATGAAAAAGAGATATGGATTCTGGCAAAAAAAAGAATGCAGAGTTTGAACGAGAAATTGAAAATTAAGAATTACGAAGTTATTGCAGAGAAAAAGGGCTCGGATTTCGAAGGAATTGTCTGTAAAAATCCTTTAATGAACAGAGAATCGAAAGGAGTGCTCGCTGATTTTGTCAGCATGGAGGACGGTAGCGGTGTTGTACATATCGCACCGGGTCATGGTGTCGATGATTATCAAGTTGCCTTAAAATACAACCTCCCCGTTATTTCCCCCGTGGATGATGCCGGAGTGTTTACAGAAGATGCAAATGAATTTAGAGGACACAAAGTTTTTGCGGCAAATCATCTAATAGTTGAAAAACTTCAAAAAAGCGGGTATCTTTTGACGGATGAAAAACTCACCCACTCGTATCCCCACTGCTGGAGGTGTAAAAGAGCAATCATTTTCAGAGCCACAGAGCAGTGGTTTCTCGATGTAAACAGCTCGAACTTAAAAGAAAAACTCCTTACTGAAATAGAAAAAGTCAGATGGATTCCCAACTACGGCAAAAAAAGAATTTCTTCGATGGTGGAACAAAGACCCGATTGGTGTCTTTCCAGACAACGTCTCTGGGGAACACCCATACCCGTTTTTTACTGCGAAAGTTGTAATAAGCCCATACTTGACGTTCGCATAATTAAATCTGTTTCAAAACTTTTTAAAGAAAACGGCTCGGACATATGGTATGAAAAAACTGCCGCAGATATAATATCGCTTTTGGAAAAAAACGACTGGAAAATCGAATGTCAGAAATGTTCCGGTACAAAATTCAGGAAGGAAAACGACATATTTGATGTCTGGTTTGACTCCGGGGTTTCAAGTTTCGCCGTTCTGAACAAGGAAAACTTTAAGGAACTCGATTTTCCGTCGGACATCTATCTTGAAGGGTCCGACCAGCACAGAGGATGGTTTCAGACATCGCTTATACCTTCCGTCGCTTTGAAAAACTCTGCGCCTTATAAAATCGTTTTGACGCATGGATTTGTGGTTGACGGCGAAGGAAAAAAAATGTCAAAATCACAGGGCAATGTCATTTCACCCGAAGAGATAATCGGTTCATCTGGCGCCGACATACTCAGGTTGTGGGTGGCGGGCTCCGACTACTCGGAAGACATAAGACTCTCGAAGGAAATCCTGAGCGGGCTTGTGGAGATTTATAGAAAAATAAGAAATACCGTCAGATACATTCTTGGCAATATATCAGAATTTCCTCCGACTGAAAAAATAAGTTACGAAAAAAGGAGAGAGATAGACAGATTTATGCTTTATAGGTTTTCTAAAATAACGGGAGTTTTCGAGAGAGAGTATGAGTTATTTCAATTTCACAAAGTCATATATCATCTCAATAACTTCTGCGTCAACGACCTGAGTTCTTTTTATTTTGATATACTCAAGGATTGCCTCTACACATATAAAAACAACTCTTATGAACGGCGGTCTGCACAATCAACGCTTGAAGATATATTTTTGTGTATGGAGAAATACATCGCCCCGATTTTGCCTTTCACCGCCGAGGATGCGTGGAAGAGTTACAAAAACGATAGAAACCTCAATGTTGCGGAAAGTGTTTTTCTCTTTGACTTTTCGGACTTAAAAAATTGCATTTTTGACGAAACGAGATATTTGGAAATTCTCCGTATATGGGAGATAAGAAATCTGGTAAACTATGAGATAGAAAAATTGAGAGTCCAGCAAACGGTCGGTTCTTCGCTTGAGTGTGAGATAACGATTGCTCCGGGCAATGAAGAGGAACAAAAACTCCTCGAGAAATACGCTAACACCCTTTCGATGGTGTTTATCGTCTCAAAAGTGATTATAAAAAAACCGTTGGGCAAAGAAACAATAATAGAAGTTCAAAAATCTAATTTCAATAAATGTTCAAGATGTTGGAATTACAGAGAAGATGTTTCGAAAAATCCTGAAAAACTTGATGTCTGTTCAAGGTGTTATTCTGTGATAAAATAAATTGGAGCGAATTGAAATGAGAAAACTTTCAGTATTGGGCGGTGCTGTGGTGTTTTTTGACCAACTGACAAAACTCTTCGTGAGAGGATTTATGGGTCTTGGCGAAGAGATAGAAATTCTGTCGTTTTTCAGTATAACTTATGTCGAAAACAAGGGCATAGCGTGGGGACTGTTCGCTAATCACGAAGGCGGCAACTATGTTTTTCTGACGTTGAATGTTCTGGCATTAGTTTTTCTTTTTGTAAACTACAGCAAGTTTAAAACTGACAAAGTTACAATTATAGCGTGGACGCTCATTATGGCCGGCGCCATAGGGAACCTCGGAGACAGAATTTTTCTGGGGGCTGTTGTTGATTTTCTCGATTTTGGAGTGGGCAGAAATAGGTGGCCCATTTTTAATATAGCCGATGTGTCGATAACGATAGGCGGCTTTTTGCTGTTTTATGGCATACTTAAATCTCTTTTTGAGCGCAAGATATTAAGAAAAAATTGTGTCAGTGAGTAAAAATTATGTTTCCGACACTTTTTAGAGTTGGTCCGTTATACATAAGAGCATACGGGTTTTTTCTCGCCATCGCTTTTATTTGCGGTCTTCTTTTTTTGAAAAAAAAGACGAGAAAATTAGATATTTCCGATGACACGGTGGACAAACTTTTCTTGTGGATTCTCCTTTCGGCCGTGGTGGGTTCTCGGCTGCTTTATGTAATGTCCAACTGGAAAAGCTATAGCGGACATATTGTAGATGTTTTCAGAGTTTGGGAAGGCGGCTTTCATTTTTATGGCGGCTTTATCGGAGCAATTGTCGCTGTCGTTTTTTTTACCCTTACACACCGGGATTTTCCATTATTGAAGTTTGCCGATGCCTCCGCCCCCTCAATCGCTTTGGGTTTTTCTATAGGAAAAATCGGCTGTTTTTTTGCTGGCTGCTGTTACGGAAAAGCATGCACATTGCCCTGGGCGGTTTATTTCACTAATCCCGATTCATTGGCAATAAGAGGAATAGGGTTGCACCCTTCCCAGATTTATGAATTCGCCGCATATTTTCTGATTTTTCTTATAATGCAATCGTTGTATGATATCAAAAATTACGACGGAGAACTATTTTCATTTTTTATTTTCATTTTTTCTTTTGTGAGGTTTCATCTCGAATTTTTCAGGTGGGATGAAAAATTTATTTTTGGAATCACGCTGGCGGGATTCATAAGCGCTATATTTATGGTAGTATCAATTATACTTCTCGTCGGACTTTCTAAAAAATGGAAGAAAAAAAACATATGACAAAGGTTGAAATTTCTATACACGCTCATCCGTGGCGGCTGGATTCCTATCTTGCGAAGACAAACCCCGAATTTTCGAGAAGTTTTTTCCAGAATTTAATTAAAGAAGGAAAAGTGCTTGTCAACGATGCCAAAGCTCAAAAAAGCTGCCGACTGAGTGGCGGTGAAACTATTTTTTGGTTTGAGCCGGCCGTCAAATCAGGCATTACTCCGCAGAACATTTCGATAGATATCATTTATGAGGACGGCGATATAATTGTAGTAGACAAAAAACCGGGGCTCGTGGTACATCCCGCATGCGGCCATCCCGACGGAACCATTTTAAACGCCCTTGTCTGGCGTGCGGCTGGAAAGTATTTTCCATATCTTATCCATCGGCTCGACAAGGACACAAGCGGCATTCTTGTCGTTGCAAAAAGTGAGAGGGCAAAGCTTAAACTGACAAGGCAGTTTCAGAAAAGAACCGTCGAGAAAACATATATTGCCGTAATCAAAGGGAAAACAGATTTTAAGAGGGCATTCATAGATGCTCCGCTTGGAAGAAGCATCAGGAACAGGTTTAAGATAGAAGTTGGAAGCGGCACTAAAAAGGATTCGGCGACCGAGGTTTTAAAAATAAAGGAAGGCAATGACCATAGCATAGTCGAAGTCAGACCTAAGACGGGAAGAACGCACCAGATCAGGGCGCATTTTTCATACATTAATCATCCTGTCTTGGGCGACGCACTCTACGGCGGGGCTTATCCTGGAGCATCAAGACCTCTTTTACATGCTTACAAGATAAAATTTGTTCATCCTTCAAAAAACAGAAAAGTCGAGTTTGTTGCACCTATACCCCCCGACATAAAAGCATACATATGAAAGTTTTAAAGTATATTAATTTTTTTGTGTTTCTATGTATAATTTTTTTTGCAGTTTTTTTGCGGGGTCTTTCATCGAAGTATTTGGATATTATCGAAAAAAATTTCAACATCGCAGTCGCGGTTTCCGCAGAAGACAAGCCAGATGTTGTAGCCGACAGGATTATTTCTTTTGACGAAGTATCGGATGTAAGGATAATTACGCCACTTGAGATTTTTGAAGAGTTCAAGAAGGACAAAATTTATTCAAATAGGATAAAACTCGATGAGAATCCTTTCAGCGGTTATCTTCTTGTTTATCTTGAAACATTAAATTTGGACGTCAGCGGCGTTGCGGGCAAAATTACGAAAGTTCAGGGGGTCGGCGATGTGGTTTATGACGAGACAACACTTAATGTTCATTACAATCTTGACAAACTCAGGTTCGTTATAAACGGATTTATAATTTTTCTTATTGCCTACACTTTAATTTTCGCGTTTATCCGAACATACAAAAAAAATATCATTATATTCAAACTCGAAAATTTTATACCGAAAATTTTCGTTTATTTTGCCACATCCGTTTTTTGTCTGGCGTTCGTTGGCGTTTTATTCAGGCATTTTCAGGTTGAATATAATTATTTTTTAATTTTGGTTTCTGTGATTTTTTCAGTGTTGGCTTGTGTAATTTATGAGGATTAATTTAGCTTTAATTTTTTTATTTTTGGCATTTGCGGGTCTGCCAGCCTCCGAGAAAAAAATCAAGGAGTATGATGTGCAGATAAAATCCAAATCATCCGAGTTAAGAAAAGTGGAAAATGAGATAAAACTGAAAAGAGCGGCCCGCGACGAGGAGAGAAAGAAGGAAGAGATTTTTAAAAAAGGATTAAGAAGAATAGATTCGGCGCTCTCTTCGCTCAATATGAAGCATCGGGAGATAAAATCGCAGATTAAAAAAGTCCAATCGGCTTTAAGGTCGGCGAAAGTATCGCTGGAGACGGCAAAAATTTATGTTTTAGATAGGCATTCCTCTCTAGTAAAAGACATAAACAGCCTTTGGATTCTTCGCTCTTATTGGAGGGTTTTTTCCTTCAAAAACAGGGTGTTCGAGTCGGCTGATATAATGGAACAAAGGATGAAACTTTACAGAGCCGCCTGCACCAAAGAGCAGCGGTGCGAAAATATGGTTAACAGATGGCAGTCAGACCGAAGCGAACTTGAGTCGCTCAAGTCGAAACTTAACGAAAACCTCACCCAGCAAAAAACACTGAAGGAAGAAAAGAAAAAGATGCTTATGGACGCTACCGCCAGAAGGGTTGCAATAGAAGAGGAGATAAAATCGCTTGGCGAAACGGCGAAAGCTCTCCATGATCTTATCGCGCGAATTGAAAGCAAAAAAAAGAAAACAAAAGAGTCAATTCTTCGCGAAGAAGAAGCCAGAAAGAAGGCTTCAAAAATGATAGGGACTATTCCATGGCCGGTTAAAGGAGAGGTCGTTTTAAAATTTGGCAAAAACAAACGTGAGGACATAGACACACCGGTGATATCGAACGGGATAAGAATCAAAACCTCATCGCGTTCGGACGTGAATGCGGTTGCCGACGGAGAATGTGTGTTCGCAGGTCCTTTTAGGGGCTACGGCCAGATGGTTGTTCTTGACCATAGAGGCGCATTTTACACCGTTTATGGTTTTCTCGACGAAATAAGTGTAAATAATGAGACGAAAGTAAAAGCAGGTCAAAAGATAGGAGCATCAAACGGCGACGGCATAATTTATTTTGAGGTAAGGGTGGATGGCCAGCCTGTCGATCCGATTTTGTGGCTTGAAAAATAAATTCGTCCCCGATAGCGAAACATATCGGGGATGCGACATTAGGAGGACAAGTATGAGAAGAAAAATATTTATAGGGCTGATATTCTTAACGGCGTCGGTTTTTCTATTCAGGGATTCTCATCCGATAATAAACGCCGCTACAAAAATAGATAGAGCATACGATCAACTGAAAATGCTTGTTGAGATTATGGGGATTGTAAAAGACAACTATGTCGACGAGAAGGAAAACAAGGAGCTGCTTACTTCGGCGATTAAAGGGATGATCGGCAATCTTGATCCCTTTTCGCAATTTCTTGAACCCCAAGAATTCAAAGAAATGAAGACAGAGACGGAAGGTCAGTTCGGCGGACTCGGGATCCGCATAGCCATAAGGGACAATGTCCTTACCGTCGTGACGCCTCTACCCGGAACGCCGGCATATAAACTCGGTATCTTGCCTGGCGACAAGATAATAAAGATAGAGGGAGATTCGACTCAGGGCGTGAGCATCAATGAGGCGGTGAGGCGGTTAAGGGGTGCACCCGGCACCAAAGTGAATATCACGATTTTAAGGGAAGGTGTAAATGAACCGATAGAATATACCATAACAAGGGACATCATAAAGATAGAGTCTATAAGATCGAAGATGCTCTCTGATTCCGTTGGCTATGTGAAGATAAACGAATTTTCGGGGAACACCGCGAAAGATATTAAAAAGTCTCTGAGCGATCTTACGGATAAAAAAATGAAGTATTTGGTGCTTGATTTAAGAAATAATCCAGGTGGCCTTCTTGATATCGCTGTTGATGTCTGCAAAGAATTTTTGCCTTCCGACAAACTGATAGTATACACAAAAGGAAGAAAGCAAAACGCATTCAGAGAATATCGGACGGGCAAAAGCTCGGATTATGTGAAGGTGCCGATGGCCGTTCTCATAAATCGCGGCTCAGCTTCCGGTTCAGAGATTCTCGCTGGCGCTCTTCAGGATCACAAAAGGGCGATAATCGTCGGAACCGAGAGTTTCGGCAAGGCTTCCGTCCAGGCGGTCTTCCCTCTTGCAGACGGCAATGCCATTCGCATCACTACAGCCAAATACTATACGCCCTCCGGCAGGATGATTCATAGAGACGAAAAGACGAAGGAAGGCGGAATAAAACCGGATGTAACGGTGGCTGTTATGAGGGAAACGGAGGTCAAACTTCAGCAACAATCCGAGGAGATATACGCTCCCGGAAAAGAACCCGAGTCTGCCATTAAAGATAAAGTTGAGGACGATGTTTTAAAAAGGGCTATAGAGCTTTTAAAGGTATCGGAGATTCTTCAGTCAATTAAAAGCGAGTAATGCTCTGTGACAGAAGTAATTGATAGTAAATCCCCATTTAATAAAGGGGGGGAGGGGGGATTTTTCGTGCTCGTGGTTGCAATGAGAGCAGGGTAGCATTATCAGGGACCAACTTAACAGAACAGTAATATTATGAGAAAGTTTTTAATTCTTATTTTTTTGTTTATTGTCGGGTTGGTTGTATATAATTATTATGCTTCGAGGGATTACACGAAGGAAAGCATAAATCTTGCTAACGAAATAACCGACTTCCTTGTCAAAGAAGGAATATCCGACGCAAACATAATTAAACAGTATAGAAAAGAAGTCAAAGAGGGGAATGTCAAATGGGTCGAGTTTCATAAGCAATTGGACGTGAACTTCCGCGATAAGTGGCTTGATGATTTGAAAACGCTGTCCGAAAGAAACGGCTGTTCGGTTGAAAAAACAATCGGTCAAGAATCGATAAAACTTATAATTGGCAAAAGCGGGAAGAAGTTTTCTTATCTGATTTTCGCTCGTCCGATTTCAAAAAAAAGCAGGAGAGTAGCGATAGTAATAGATGATGCCGGCTACACAAAAAATATAGACGATTTTCTTTCAATGGGCATCCCCGTTACTTTTGCGATTCTTCCCGGCGAAAGATACTCCGCGGAAATATCATCGCGACTTAAAAGCGCCGGCGTGGATTTTCTTATGCATTTACCGATGGAGCCCGAGGATCCTTTGGTAAATCCCGGCAAAAGGGCGGTGTTTTTGAGAATGGGTGAGCAGGAGATAGAAAAGATATTCAATGAAAATCTAAAAACCGTTCCGGGGGCGTTCGGTGTCTCGAACCATATGGGAAGCGGATTTTCCAAAAGCAGTGAAAAGATGAAAATACTGCTTTCGCTCGTCAAAAAAAATAACCTTGTGTATTTTGACTCTTATACGACTCCAAAATCGAAAGCTAATGCCGTCGCGAAAGAAATGGGGCTCCCCGTTTTGGTAAACCAGATTTTTCTGGACATGGAACCCTCTGAAAAATACATTGAAAAACAGCTCTCACAACTTTTAAGCCTGGCTAAAAAAGGAAAAACAACCATCGCTATCGGTCATGTTCACAAAAAAACCCTTCCCATAGCGTTAAAAAAACACCTCCCAAAATTTCACGAAAACAACATCAAGTTTGTTTCTTTGAAATCACTTTATGACGAGAATCTTGGCAATTGAGACATCCTGCGATGAGACGGCGTCCGCTTTGCTGGAAGATGCTAAAAAAGTATTGTCAAATGTAGTGGCATCGCAGGAAGTTCATTCAAAATTTGGTGGGGTGGTGCCCGAACTCGCCTCCCGCTCTCATCTTGAAAATATAAATTTCATAATCAAAAAGGCATTGGACGAAGCTAAAATTAAAATTGAAGATATTGATGCCATAGCATTTACTTCCTCACCGGGTCTTATAGGCTCTCTTCTCATCGGACAGATCACAGCCGAAACCATTTCTTATATTTTTGGAAAAAAAATAATCCCGGTGAATCATCTTGAAGGCCACATATACTCTTCAATGATAGAAAACAAACTGATACCGCCGTTTCTCTCGCTGACCGTTTCCGGAGGTCACACCGACCTTGTTTTCGTGAAAGATTACGGAAAGTACGAAATTTTGGGGAGGACGAGGGACGACGCCGCAGGCGAGGCGTTTGACAAAGTAGCAAAACTTTTGAATTTAAAATATCCCGGAGGTCCGGAAATTGAGAAAAACGCAAAAAAAGGCAATCCGTCAGCCATAGATTTTCCGCGACCTTATATGCATGATACATGGGATTTTAGTTTCAGCGGACTTAAAACAGCGGTACTTTATTATCTTAAAAGAATAATTAAAGACCATATCCCCCATCCCATGGTATGTGATATCTGCGCCTCTTTTCAAGAAGCGGTCATCGACACGCTTGTGGAAAAAGTCTCAAGAGCGATGAAAAAATTCCAGATATCAAAGCTGTCACTGGGCGGCGGAGTTGTTTCAAACGCAAGGTTGAGGAAAAAATTTAAAACTATGGCGAAAAAAGAAAGGAGAAAAGTTTACCTGCCTTCGTCCAGGTATTGCACGGACAACGCCGCGATGATAGCTTGTGCTGCTTATTACAAGTGGAAATACGCAAAGCCGCGAACTTTAGACGATCTTTCCGTTTCGTCGGAGTCAAAGTTAATATCGTGGAGATTCGAGTAAAATAGTCGATAATAATAAATGACCGATGGTTCGCTATGGTTAGACGAAAGTAAGGTAAAATTAGGAAGTTATAATAAAAGGCTCTTCTCCAAATGTTGTTGTAACATTGGGTAAGTATTTTCGCTCATTCTCGTCCCGATAAATCGGGAGCGGGGTAATCAAGTGTTCATACTTGATTAAACCCGCTCAAACACTTTGTTTTTATACGCACAACAAAAAATGGAGAAGACCCTAATAAAAAATGATTAGTCCTTGTGATAAGAGTGAAAGTATAAAAAAAGAAAATATAATGCTCGCTCCGATGGCGGGGATAACCGACAGCGTGTTCAGGTTACTTGCAAAACGCGGCGGCGCCGGGAGTGTTTTTACCGAGATGGTTTCCGCAAGTGCATTGTTTCAGAGAAATAAAAAAACGATTTCGATGCTCGACTTTCATGAGGAAGAAAGGCCTGTTGTGGCTCAGGTTTTCGGTTCGGATAAAAATCACATAAAGGCCGCCGCTAAAGTTGTTTCGGCTCTTGGTTTTGATGGTTTGAATATAAATTTCGGCTGTCCCGCGAAAAAAATAATAAAATCTAACAGCGGCGCAGCGGTTTTGAGGGATTTAAAACTTTATGCAGAGTTGATCAAGACCGCTGTGTTTTCGTCGGATGTCCCTGTTAGCGTAAAAATAAGACCTGGTTTTGACAAGAACGATGAAAAAATAGAAGAAATTTCAAAAGTTGCCGAGGAGTCGGGCGCTTCTCAAATTATCGTTCACGGCCGTTTCGCGACACAAAGGCACAGTGGCGCGGCAAATTTCGATTTAATTTCAAAGGCGGTAGACTCTGTTGGTATTTCCGTCATAGCGAATGGCGGGATTGACTCGGAAGAGGCGGCTGAGTATGTCGTTAAGAAAACAAATTGTGCAGGGATAATGATCGGTCGCGCCGCTATAGGCGATTACAATATATTTGACAGAATTTCACACTATCTTGAATTTGGAGAGAAAAAATCACCACCTTCTTGGGAGGATAAAATTGAATCACTCCTTGAACACGCTCGTCTTGCCTCCGAGAGGTACGGAGAAAGATGGGGGATAATAAAACTCAGGAAAATTTCCTCGTATTATCTGACAGGATTGCCCAACGCAAAGAAGATAAGAGGGATGATAAATCAGATAGAGAGAATAGACGAACTTAAGGCGGCGCTTGAAAGCGTTTTTGTTTTGGGTATTGTATCATTTTAAGCCACCAAATATGTTAAAATGGTGGTATGAAGAACAAAATAGTATGTCCTAAATGTTTTTTTAATAAAATCTATAAAGTCCGACGACAAAAGTTTCGTTGTGGTAAATGCAAGTATGAATGGAAGCCCTATTATTTGCCACTTTATTTGGGACAGAAAAAGTGGGTAAAAATTTTGAAGTGGTTTATTAGGGGACTTTCCAGCCAGCAAATTGCCAATGAAACTGGTATAAACAGATTGCGAATTGTCAGGGCGTTGAACATAGTTAGAGGAGTGTTTGTCAAAGATGTTCCTGAAGTATTTTCTGGTGTAGTTGAGATTGATGAAACCTATATTGGTGGACAATGGAAAAACAAACGCAAGAGCCAGGGAAAGATAAAACCCAAGCGGGGAAGAGGGACTTTTAAGACACCTGTTTTTGGTATACTTTGTAGAGGTGGCAAGGTTTGGGTTGAGATAGTTGAAGATGTTGAAGCAAGGACTCTTATGCCACTGATTGCTCGTCGGGTAAAGCGTGGCTCTACTATTTGTTCTGACACTTGGAAAAGTTATACAGGAATCGCTGCTAATGGCCATGTTCATCGGTTGGTAGAACATCAAAAAGGCGAATACACAAACCACAAAGGCAACCACATAAATGGACTTGAAGGGTTCTGGGGTTATCTTAAAAGGAAACTTGCTTCTAAAGGTGGTATAAGAAAAGAAAAATTGCCTCTTTACTTGGCTGAATATGTGTGGAGATATAATCATAGAAATTTTACAATTAAACAACAAATTGCTCAAATTTTAAGGTTGCTTTTTGAGCATAAAAACTTACATTTTAGTGGCTCGAATTGATACTATACCCAAGAATAAATTAATGGTACGATTATGACCCAGTGATGTCCGTTGAAAAAGATTGACGACTTCCGGTGGTCCATACCGAAACGTGCAGGAATGCGCACGGAAGGGCTTATATTCGCGTCCGAAAAGATGATGCCACAGATATGCGGCGACAGAGCGCACTCACAGGTTGAAAACGTCGCGTACCTGCCGGGCATCGTAGGTAAATCTCTTGCAATGCCGGACATCTGCTGGGGCTACGACTTCTCGCTCGGCGGCGTAGCCGCATTTGACACGGACAAAGGCATTATCTCTCCGGGAGAAATCGGCTTTGACATTAACTGTGGGATCCGGCTCCTCATGACTAATGTTAAAGCGCAGGACGTGTCCCCGCGGATAAAAGAAATGGTGCAGGAATTATTCAGAGCAGTACCGTCGGGCGTCGGCTCCATCGGAAAAATTTCACTTTCACCGGAAAGTCAAACACGTCCTTAAAGACGGCGCCACAAGGGCTTTTCCGCCGGGACACCCCGATATCCCGAAGTCCTGCAAAAATACACGGGTTTTGACAAAATTCAGCGTCCCGCCTGAGCGTCAACCGCCGGAAATTTCTTTCGTCGTCTCCTGCACTTCCCGGACACCCATCCCGGTATCGCGGCGCCGGGTCGTGAAATTAAAGGCAAAATCCCATGAGATTACTCGTCATATCAAATCGCCTGCCTTACACCCTGAAAATAAAGGATAAAAAGGTTGACTTTAAGGAAAGCGCCGGCGGCCTTGTTACCGGAATCAGTTCTTACCTTGAGTCAATGAAGAGTTCATCCTTTACCACGATGGAGCATATATGGGTCGGCTGGCCGGGCTCAGCCGTTGACCAGAAATACGAAGAAAGGGTTAAAGAAAAACTTTCTTCCGAATTACACGCATACCCGGTGTTCTTTCCGGCGGAAGCAATGGATAAATTCTATCACGGCTTCTGCAACGATACCATCTGGCCGCTTTTCCACTGTTTCCCGAGTTATGTTTCTTACGACGAGGAATACTGGAAAAGTTACAAACAGGTGAACGAGAGTTTCTTTGAAACCGTCAAAAAACTGCTTAAGCCCGGAGACGTCGTATGGGTGCACGATTACCACCTTATGTTACTGCCAAAACTGATAAGGGAACACATGCCGGAAGCCCTTATAGGTTTTTTCCTGCATATACCTTTCCCGCCTTATGAGATATTCCGTCTCCTGCCGAAAGAATGGGGTGTGCAGATTCTTGAAGGTCTCCTCGGGTGCGACATGGTCGGCTTTCACACCAACGACTACACCCAGGATTACCTGCGGTGCGTCCTGAGGATGCTCGGTTATGAGAACGACATAGGCAACGTCATAACCGGAGACAGGGTCGTCCGGGTTGACACCTTCCCTATGGGGATACATTTTGACAAGTATCTCAAAACTGCCGAAAGCGGTGAAACGCGCAGAATCAGCGAAGAACTTAAGGGCTCGCTGGGCGGCACCAAAGTCGTTATTTCCGTGGACCGGCTTGACTATACCAAAGGCATAAAAAACCGTCTTGAAGGGTACGAAATGTTCCTTGAAAAAAACCCGGAGTGGCATAAGAAAGTAACCCTTCTGCTGGTCGTAGTCCCTTCAAGGATAGGGGTAAAAAGTTACCAGCGGATGAAATACAACATTGACGAACTCGTAGGCAGGATTAACGGCAAATTCGGCGACGTTGCATGGACGCCAATACGTTACCAGTACAAGCACCTGCCGCTTGACCATGTGTCTGCGGTGTACCTAACCGGGGACGTATCGCTGGTTACGCCCCTGCGCGACGGGATGAACCTTGTCGCAAAAGAGTACGTTGCCTCCAGGGCTGATAAAACCGGGGTGCTGATACTCAGCGATATGGCAGGGGCGGCGAAGGAAATGGGCGAAGCGATTATAATAAACCCCAACCATAAAAAAGAGATAGCCGACGCTCTCCTTTCCGCACTTACGATGCCGCCCGAAGAGCAGGTAAGAAGGAATTCAATAATGCAGGAAAGGTTAAGGAGTTACAACGTCATACGCTGGGTGGAAGATTTTGTACAGACGCTGCAGAGAATGAATAACCGCAGGAATGAGATGGAGGCGAAATTACTGACGGGACAGGCAAAAACGCAGGTCATAAACGGTTTTAAGGGTGCGGACTCAAAATTAGTATTCCTTGATTACGACGGCACGCTTGTGCCGTTTTACGGGTCACCCGGGGAGGCGAAACCCGACGAGGAACTTACCGATTTGTTAAAAACGTTTTCCGCTGTCCCCGGCACGAGGTTGGTGCTTATATCCGGCAGGAAAAAGGAATTCCTGCAGAAATGGTTCGGCATGCTGAAGGTTGACATGGTCGCTGAACACGGGGTATGGATTAAAGAGAGCGGCGCGGAGTGGCAACTCATAAAGCCGCTCACGGTTGACTGGAAGGAAAAACTCCGGCCGTATTTTGAAAGATACGTCGGCAGGGTGCCCGGTTCGTTCATTGAAGACAAGGAGTATTCAATAGCATGGCATTACCGTCTGGCGGATACGGAACTTTCCTCAATGAGGGCGAAGGAATTCATGGACGAACTGATGACCATTACTTCAAACATCGGTTTAAAGGTAGTGCAGGGGAACAAGGTGGTTGAAGTGAGAAATTACGGGGTTGACAAGGGTTCGGCTGCGGCTCGTTTCCTGTCAAAAAATAAATACGATTTTATAATGGGCATAGGCGACGATGCGACGGACGAGGACCTGTTTAAGGCCCTGCCGCAGGAGGCGGTTTCAATAAGGGTGGGGATTTTGCCGTCGTACGCAAAATATAACCTTAAAAACCCGAAGGACGTCCGCGGGTTCTTAAAGGAACTGGTAAAATGAGACCGTTGACGCTTCATTAAAACCTTGACATGAAAAACAATTTAGTCCACAGTCGATGGTCCACGGTCCACAGATTCTATCGACCATGGACTATAATTCGTAATGGGGTTTTTCAACGGTCTCATTATACAAATTAAAATTAAAAGATAAAATTTCAAGTAAAATTTTTGTTCAATTTTTTGAATTTATAACAGTGGGGACAAAAAAATAAATACTCATTTTTTTTATCCTTGAATTTTCCCCGTTAAATTTGTATAATGAGAGTGTTGAAAAAGTCAGTATTTAGCAAAGCCAGCGCCATTTAGCCGGTAGGTTTAGCAATTTATGTTTGAAAAATTGCTGACAGTTCTTTCAATTTCTGAATTTTCTC
>JBGFRZ010000088.1:0-3633 GCA_041694835.1 Ignavibacteria bacterium | reverse complement strand
TGTATCTACCGTCTTTAAGCCTCCATGCCCAACAGTGAGAACATTGGGGACATTGTCGTTTCACAATGTCTTATTTTAGCATAATTTTAGTCCGTTTTCTTTGGCTATTACCAAAAATTTTCTACCTCGGCGATGTTAATTGATGTGTAAGAGCGATTATCAAAATTAGAACGTTTACCACTATCTATCCAAATATTCACCCTGAAAGTCACTATTTTTCAGTCGGTAGGCATAATTTATCGTTAGCCTTCTTATACATTATATTTTGTTTTAACGAGCAAAATTTATATAATGAGCTCGTTGAAAAACCTTAATCTTTTGAACGATTTGGCAGTTTCAGGTTAAAAGTTGAAATCGTTTAGACCGCAATGTCCGACGAGCAAAGCGAGGAGTTTTGCGGTCTGATTGAAACTTTTAACCGTTAAGAAACTGCCCTTTAAGTGAAAAAGATGGGTTTTTCAATAATCTCATAATGAATCATAATAGATTGCTATATGAAGTTTAAGAATGGAGGCGCGATGATAAAATACAATATCCATAAAAAAACGCTCGAGCAAGACGAATACATATATGAACTGCAGGACATCGCCGAACCAAATCTTTACAAAGACATATTCCCATACATTGAAGTTCCAAAAATTACTTTCAACCATCGCCTCGTACCGATGAACCCGGCAGAAGAGATTTGGGTAACCGATACGACCTTCAGAGACGGCCAGCAGTCGAGGGCGCCTTTCACGGTGGAACAAATAGTGGAGTTGTACAAATTTATGAGCCGCCTTGGTGGACCGAACGGAGTTGTAAGGCAAACGGAGTTTTTCGTTTACACCCCGCGCGACCGGGAAGCGATAGAAAAATGCAGGGAACTCGAACTCAAATTTCCCGAGATAACCGCATGGATTAGAGCGAAAAAAGAGGACTTCAAACTCGTCAAGGAAATGAAACTGAAAGAAACGGGAATACTCACATCCTGCTCTGACTATCACATATTCTTGAAACTTAAAAAATCGAGAAAACAAGCGATGGACGACTATCTCGATATTGTAAAAGCGGCGCTTGATGAAGGGATTTTGCCAAGGTGTCATTTTGAGGACATAACACGCGCTGATTTTTACGGCTTCGTGATACCTTTTGCAATACAGTTGATGAAACTTTCAAAACAATATAATATCCCCGTAAAGATAAGGGCTTGCGATACTCTTGGTCTTGCGGTGGCATATCCTGGAGCGTCTCTTCCGAGGAATGTTAACGGAATAGTGTACGGATTGACAAATCTTGCGGGTGTTCCTTCAGCATGGATTGAATGGCATGGTCACAACGATTTCTATAGAGCCCTGACAAATTCTACTTTCGCATGGCTTTACGGTGCGAGCGGCGCAAATGGCACTCTCCTTGGCATAGGTGAGAGAACCGGCAACACGGCGGTGGAGTCGCTTTGCATAGAGTATTGTGCATTGAGGGGAGACTTAAATGGAATGGACTTAAGTGCAATCACAGAAATAGCCGACTACTTCAGAAAAAATCTGGGACACATAATTCCAAGTAATCAACCTTTCGTCGGAACGCACTTCAATGTTACAAAAGCGGGTATCCACGCCGACGGAATAATGAAAGATGAAAAAATTTACAACATTTTCGACACGGGGAAAATTCTCAAAAGGCCGGCTGATGTCGCTATCACCGACAAGTCGGGAGTGGCTGGGATAACATTCTGGATAAATTCGCGACTGAACCTTCCCGACGATAAAAAACTTTCAAAGGACAATCCATCGGTTCTCAAAATAAAGGAGTGGGTGGAAGAGCAGTTCGCGGCGGGGCGAGTTAGCGACATATCGGAAGAAGAGATGTGGGGGTTAGTCAAACAGTTTTTGCCCGACATCAGCTGATAGTGTCCCGTCCCGCAAATACCTTTACATTTGATAGGAAGAAAATGCTCTCTTTTTTTAAAAATAGAAAGTTGCGGATTTTGATGGCCGGCGCTATATTCGCATGGCTTGGATGGACTGCACACTTTCACTTATCCACATTCCCCATAACAATCGTCTACACAAACGACTTCCACGGAAACATACTTCCGCATAAAGGAAAGGGCGGAAGCGCAACCATAACGGCTTACCTTAAAAAAATAAAAAAACCTTACCTGCTTCTCGACGCAGGCGATTTCTTTCAAGGAACGCCCGAGAGCGACCTCTCTTCAGGCAGAAATACCGTCCTTCTGATGAATCGCATGAAATATGATGCAGCAACTCTGGGCAACCATGAATTTGACTTCGGTATAAAAAATTTGCGAGCTCTCGTGAAAGCGGCGGAGTTTCCTATGTTATCCTCGAATATTTACTACACAGCGACTAACGAAAGAATTGACTTTGCCCTCCCCAACATTATAAGGAATATAAATGGTGCAAAAATAGGCATATTCGGATTGACTTCCGACAGGACGCCCCAAATGAGCATACCTGAAAACGTCAAGGGGCTTGATTTCAGGAATCCTATTGAGGAATCAAAAAAAATAATTTCTGAGCTGAAAAATAAAAACGCCGATTTAATAATCGCTCTGACGCATCTGGGGATAGAGAAAAACATCGGCAACTTTACGGGAGACAAAACACTCGCTACCGAAACAGAAGGAATAGACATAATAGTCGGCGGGCATTCTCACATGAAGATAGAGCGTCTCAAAATAAAAAAAACATACATAGTCCAGACGCCCGGGCTCGGGAAAACTCTCGGCAGGATATCTTTGAGGCTCGACAATAAAACCAAAAAAATAAGGTCATTTAAAAACAGGATTGTGCCGATGGAAGTCAAAAAAATCGGAGAGGACAACGAGACAAAAAAAATCGTCTCCGAGATGACAAAAGAAATCTCCGAACGACTCTCGGAAAAAATCGGATTCTGCGAAACGGATCTCATAAGAAAAAGAAACGGCGAATCAAACATAGGGAATTTCCTCGCCGATGCGATGAGAAATTTTGCGAAAACAGATGTCGCCTTCCATAATTCGGGTGGGATAAGAACAGATATAAAAAAAGGAGACATAACCCTGCGAGACATCTACACACTCAACCCGTTCAACAACACCGTTATAACTATGAAACTTACCGGGGTGCAGCTTAAGGAAATAATGGGGCGGTCTTTTGAGGGGACTTATGGGATTCTGCAGGTTTCGGGCATAAAGACAACTTACGACAAAGCGTTGAAAAAAGTTGAAGCAAAAATAAATGGAAAACCGCTCAAAGACTCCAAAACCTACACCGCCGCGACAAACAGCTTTCTCGCCTCAGGGGGAGACGACTTCAAGATATTTACCGAAGGGAAAAACATAAAAGACACTAATACAAAATTCAGAGATGTTATAATCGCCCACATTAAAAAAACAAAGAATATCTCCGCCAAAACTGACGGGAGAATTCTAATAATTGAAACAAATAATAAAGTGACAAAGTGATACAGCGGAGCATAAGAGCACAAGTGCTTAAGTGCACAAGGTATAAGTGCTTAAGTTATAAATGTAGGTAATTAAGTAAGATTTGGACTAAATTTTGTTAATAACTTAGCGAATAGAAAGAACAAATTTTCAGTTCTATGATTAAAACGAAACTCAATTTCTTTAAGATAAAAATGGAAATGATG
>JBGFRZ010000035.1:0-3669 GCA_041694835.1 Ignavibacteria bacterium | reverse complement strand
TTGAGAGAAAATTCAGAAATTGAAAGAACTGTCAGCAATTTTTCAAACATAAATTGCTAAACCTACCGGCTAAATGGCGCTGGCTTTGCTAAATACTGACTTTTTCAACACTCTCATTATACAAAAAAAGTTGGGCGATGTCAAGCATTTTTGCCGAATGTTAAAATGTGACTTTTGTCACAAATGTAAAAATCGCATGGGCGAATGAATGACCTTAAAAACCGTCCCCACGCTCGCTCATATTGACTTCTCCCCATATTATTTTATATCATTATGTCTAATGAAAAAACATGGAGACTTGTTCATCGGAATATCGCTCACATTTTTACTCCTCTCTTTTTATCTCTTCGACTTTCATTCGCTAAAAATACTCGAACTTAAAACCTACGACTTAAGAACCCACCTCGCTATGCACGGGGTTCCCCCTCCCGAGGTCGTTATAGTTGCCATAGACAATGAAAGCATATCGAGGATAGGCAGATGGCCATGGCCAAGAAATATCATAGCGGAACTCATTAAAAAAATAAGCGCCGCAAGACCGAATCTTATAGGTCTAAACATACTCTTTTCGGAAGCCGAAAAAAATCCCGGGCTGGACGAGATAAGGCAATTAAAAACAAAATTTGAAAGCGACTTCGGGGCAAAGAGAAAGATAGATAAAAACACGATGCAAAGATGGGCGGACGAGTTTTCCGCCATCGAACAAAGGTTGGACAACGACTCGAAACTTATAGCGGCCGTCTCTGTGACAGACAACATCATCTTGCCACTTTACTTCAACCTCGGCGCCGGTGGACCGATGGCCGACGAAGAAACCATGTTGAAGCTCTCACCAAGCGCGATGGAGTCGCCGTCCAACGTAATGATAGAAGCATCGGGACTTACACCTCCCATACCACAGCTTATAAGTGACAAAATGAAGGTCGGGCATGTCAACATTTATCCTGACCCCGACGGAACCATAAGGGGCGAGATGCTTTTCATTGATTTCCAGGGGAAGCTTTATCCGTCGTTTGCTCTCCAGCTGGCGCTCAGGTTTCTAAACATTTCGCCGGAGACCCTGTCTTTGACGCCCTCGGAGTTGAGAATGGGCAAAAGAGGTTCGATACCTTACGACGAAAGAGGCTTCATGCTCCTTAGCTTCTGGGGAGGGTACAGGACATTCCCTTATTTCAGCGCACACGAGGTTATGGAAGAAAAAATATCGCCCGATACATTCAAAGACAAAATTGTACTCATCGGAAACACCGCCTCGGGCATAGCCGATTTCAATGTCGTTCCGGTCGCGGCGGCGATGCCCGGAATTGAAATAATCGCGAACGCAGTTGGAGACATAATACACGGAAAATCCATTAAAAGGCCGAATTGGGCTTTTCTTTTCGAGTTTGCTGGAATTTTTATTTTCGGGCTCTATATATCTTTGGTTCTTCCGAAACTCAAGGCCAAGTGGGGGGCGATGGTGTCTTTTCTTATACTTCTAACCATTATCGTCGCGGGAGTCTATTTCTTCAACTCTCAAGGTCTCTGGCTAAAGATATCCTATCCATCATTTTTAATTCTGTTCGGATATATACTTATCACTTCCAAAAAATTCCTGATAACTGAAAGAAAAAAAGAGCTTGTCGAAGCCGACTCTATAGAAACGAACAAGATGCTCGGACTTAGTTTTCAGGGCCAGGGTATGCTCGACATGGCCTTTGAAAAATTCAGGAAATGTCCGCTCGACGACGCTGTGAAAGATCTCCTTTACAACCTCTCTCTGGATTTTGAGAGGAAAAGACAGTTTAACAAGGCTGCTGCGGTTTTACAGCACATCGAAAAGGCGGACAAGAACTTCAAGGACATAGAGAATAAAATAAAAAGCCTGAAAGAAGCGGCGGAGGGAAAAGTGACGGGACTCGGCGCGACGAAGAAACCGGAAGGAACGGTGATAATGCCGGGCGCCAGTCAAACTCCGACTCTGGGAAGATACGAAGTGATAAAAGAACTCGGCAAAGGAGCGATGGGCATCGTTTATCTCGGCAAGGACCCGAAGATAAACAGAACCGTGGCAATAAAAACACTTCAATTCGACACCGACCTCGACGAAACGCAATTGAAATTGGTCAAGGAAAGATTTTTCAGAGAGGCCGAATCGGCTGGCATGCTCAATCATCCGAACATAATAACGATATTTGACGCGGGCGAAGACTACGACATCTCGTATATCGCCATGGAGCTCCTGGACGGCGATGACCTAAAGAAAAACTGCGACAAGAAAAATCTGCTCTCTGTGAGAAATGCCGTTGAAATAATGGCAAAAGTTGCATCGGCGCTCGACTACGCCCACAAGCAAGGGGTTATCCACAGGGACATAAAGCCGGCCAACATAATGATATTGAAAGACGGAACGGTTAAGGTGACCGATTTTGGTATAGCAAGGATATCGTCTTCCTCCAAGACGGCGACGGGCACAGTTCTTGGGACTCCGTCGTATATGTCGCCGGAACAGATAGCCGGGAAAAAGGTTGACGGCAGATCGGATATATTCTCCCTCGGGGCGACTTTCTACGAGCTTCTTACCGGAGAAAAACCTTTCCAAGGAGAATCCATCGCCCAGCTCCTTTTCCAGATTACACAGGAAAAACAACCCGATCCCAGGAATTACAGGCCGGAACTGACGGAATCTCTCATCCTGATTCTGGACAAGATGCTCGAAAAAGACGTTGCAAAAAGATACCAGACGGCATTTGAAGTCGAAAACGCCCTCAGAAAATGCCTCTAAATATATGCTGCTTTCAGCCTACGGCACTACGGATACAGGCAGGGTAAGAACCAACAACGAGGATTCGTTTCTTTGCGACATCAAAACCGGCCTTTTCATAGTTGCCGACGGCATGGGGGGCCACATCGCAGGCGAAGTTGCATCCAAACAAGCGATTGAAATCATACATCAAAACATAAAAAAAATAGCGGATGAACATAAAAAAATCGTATACGGACACATCGACAAAAAACTGAGCGAATGGAGCAACTACCTTGTGTCCTCTTTTAGAATTGCAAACTCCATAATAAATCAAAGCGCGCAAAACTCGCCCGCCCAAAAAGGAATGGGGACAACCGTCGCCGCCGTTTACTTCGATGAAAAAAAGAAGATGCTTTCGTGCGCACACGTGGGAGATTCCAGAATCTATAGTTTTGTGGACGGAAATCTGCAGAAGCTTACCGAAGACCACACGATGATAGCGGAACAGTTGAGGCTTGGAATAATCACAAAAAAAGAAGCGGCCGAATCACAATACCAGAATGTTCTTTCAAGGGCCATCGGGTCATCGGAATCTGTTGAGGTGGATGTAATGGAATGGCCGGTGATACCGGGCTCGTATATTCTCATTTGCAGCGATGGCTTGACAAGGATGGTGGGCGACGAAAAAATTTCAGAGATATTTTTATTGGAGGCGGGCGACCCCTGCAAAGAAATAGCCGACCGTCTTGTAAAAACCGCGAATGACAGTGGCGGAAGGGACAACATAACGGTGATAGTGATCAAATTTTTGAAGGAAAGCCTCTTTGGCAGGATATTTTCTCAATTTTGACTTTGAAAAAAATTTTTATATAATGAGATTATTGAAAAAGTTCTTCTACTACACAAGACACAAAGTCACGGAGAACTTCAAGAAAGAACCATGA
>JBGFRZ010000005.1:0-16492 GCA_041694835.1 Ignavibacteria bacterium | reverse complement strand
TGTTTAACAAAAACACAGGACTCTGCTGAAATCGCAAGATGATGTATAGGGTCTGACGCCTGCCCGGTGCCGGAAGGTCAAGCGGAGGTGTCAATGCGCTGGTTCGTCCTTATGGACTCACTGAGCGAGGTAGAAGGTAGAAGGTGAAAGAAAGGTTTTCCATTTCCCATTTACCGTCGACCCTCTACCCTCTAACTTATCAGTGAGTTCGTATGGGCGAACTGGTGTGTGAAGCACTGATGTCAAGCCCCGGTAAACGGCGGCCGTAACTATAACGGTCCTAAGGTTTTGAATGGAATTTCAAAGCCCTTTACGCTGGTAACGGCGTATCGAATCCAACTGTATCGGTGAAGCCCAATTTTCCACATTACAATGTAGTTGCCAACCTTGGTTGGCTATGTGGAAAAGGGTAATACCGAGGGAAGTCGTAATCGACCCCGTAGAGACTACACGTTGGCTCCCGATATAACATCGGGATGAAGATATAGTCCATGCCAATAGTAATATTGGAAAACACATGAGCGAAATTCCTTGTCGGGTAAACGGAAACTTGCCCGAATAGCGCGGTAACGCGCTATTAGTAAAACGGCTGTATCGGTGGAATCTAATGAGCGATGGTTTAAGGAAGCCATCTTATGCCGACTCTATGATAATACCGAGGGAAGTCCTCTGACATAACATCGGAGTGACCCTGTAACGACTACACGCCGTCCCCCCAATTTCATCGGGGGTGAAGATATAGTCTAAAACTTAGGGAAATCTAAGTGTTAATGAAGTTCCGACCTGCACGAATGGCGTAACAAAGAGAGCGCTGTCTCAATAGGAGACTCGGCGAAATTGTGGTACCTGTGAAGACGCAGGTTGCCTGCGGTAAGACGAAAAGACCCCGTGGAGCTTTACTGTAGCTTAATCTTGAATTACGGTCTTGGATGCGTAGTATAGGTGGGACCCTTTGAAGTCTCGATTCTGGTCGGGATGGAGGGGACAGTGAAATACCACCCTTTCAATACTGCGGTTCTAACCACGACTCTTTTATCAGGGCGTGGGACAGGGTTAGGTGGGCAGTTTAACTGGGGCGGTTGCCT
Organism: Ignavibacteria bacterium; assembly: GCA_041694835.1. Lineage (GTDB taxonomy): Bacteria > Elusimicrobiota > Endomicrobiia > PHAN01 > PHAN01 > JBGFRZ01. Next base: position 15,407 of record JBGFRZ010000005.1, on the reverse strand, counting down.
CCCAAAGGATAACGGAGGCGTTCAAAGGTTCCCTCAGGCCGAATAGTAATCGGCTTTTAGAGTGCAAGGGCATAAGGGAGCTTAACTGTAAGACAAACAAGTCGAACAGATGCGAAAGCAGGACCTAGTGATCCGGCGGTTGTGAATGGAAATGCCGTCGCTCAACGAATAAAAGCTACCCCGGGGATAACAGGCTTATTCCGTCCGAGAGTCCATATCGACGACGGAGTTTGGCACCTCGATGTCGGCTCATCCCATCCTGGGGCTGGAGTAGGTCCCAAGGGTTTGGCTGTTCGCCAATTAAAGGGGTACGTGAGCTGGGTTCAGTACGTCGTGAGACAGTACGGTCTCTATCTACCGTGGGCGTAGGAAATTTGAGAGGAGTCGTCCCTAGTACGAGAGGACCGGGATGAACGCACCTCTGGTGTTCCGGCTGTTCTACCAAGAGCATTAGTCGGGTAGCCAAGTGCGGTTCAGATAATCGCTGAAAGCATCTAAGCGAGAAGCTAACCTCAAGATAAGATTTCCCTGAAGGACTCCTGTAGACTACAGGGTTGATAGGTGGGAGGTGTAAGTCCTGTAAAGGATTAAGCTAACCCATACTAATAGTCCGTTTGTCTTGACCACATCATTTAATTCAGTTTAGAGTTGAGAGTTATGTAGCGGTGGGATTGCTATCCCACGAAACACACCCCTTTGTCCCCTCTTAATAGAGGGGAATACGGCGAATAGCAATTCGCCCGCTACCGAACTCTAAACTTATCATTGGAGGCGTTCTATGGAGATGATGGAGTTGGATCCGGTGATTTTCTGGTTGTCGAACATCTTTACGGTTATGACGATGGTCAGCATAATCGGCGTTATTTGTTCGATTTTTGCGTTGCTGAAATTGGTGCAGATTTCCTCTTTACTCAAAGAAATAAAGGAAAGAAAATCCTAATTCTTGCATCGCCACCGCAGTAATTCCGAACAATTCAGGACATCCTCTTCAGGGGTTTCATCGCTTTAAAAAACCCTGAATGCTGAGTGCTTATTCCGGAGAGGTCACACCTCTTCCTATCTCTCACCCCGCACCATTTTCAGGGATAGAAATCCTGGTGTCTATTTCGGAGGGGTCACACCCGTTCCCATTCCGAACACGGCAGTTAAGCCCTCCAGAGCCGATGGTACCTTCCCGCATGTCGGGACGGAAGAGTAGGTCGATGCCAGGGTTTGTGTTCCTGAGTACATGAGAAATGGTGCGTGGCGGGCAGAGAAGTTAAGCTCTCCAGGACCGATGGTACCTTCCCGCATGTCGGGACGGAAGAGTAGGTCAGTGCTCGGCATTGAGGGTTTTTTTATACTATTGAGATTTGCATAATCAGCAAGTGTTTACATTGTATTTTCGCTCATTCTCGTCCCGATAAATCGGGACTGCATCTGCGAAAATCCGCGTCCTATTTCTACAACCACTTTTTTATTTTTGAACGCAGAAGAAAAAAGATTTGAATCACGAAAGCGCGAAAACACGAAAATACTTGTAAAGAATTTTGTGATTTCTAATTTTCGTGATTTCGCGGTAAAGTTTTTAATCTGCGATAATCCTGTAAATCTGCGTCCTAAAAAATAATTGAACGCAGATGAACGCAGAAACAACTTTGATAAACGCAGATTAAAGCAACTATAAACTCATCTGCGAAAGTCCGCGTCCTAGGTATTTGCGGGACAGGACACTAATTTATCATATGAGAGGATTATCAGGGCGATTCAGAGAGCAGGTTTTGCAGTTGTCAGACAGAAAGAAAGTCATATGCGACTTCAAAAACATACGATGGAAAAAACATTGAAAATCACAATTCCATCGCATAGAACAGTAAAGAAAACCAGAATATTAAAAAGTTGCGAATTGACGATTGAAAAATTTTTGGAATTGTTGTAAATTTTTTGGGGGACATTTATATGACAAAGTTCTTTTTATCAGTTTTCTTTATCGCATTTAATTTCTCCATTCTAAACGCGTCTGAAATTTTGAACACAGCGCATCAGCTCAGAAAAGGAGAACTGAATTTGTCGGTGTATTACACAAATACATCGCGCGATATAAATTTTTCCATCGAGACTGCCACCCGAGTGGTTGTAGGAGGAGAAAGTTACTATACGAAATCCCTCGCTAAGTTTGATTCTGAAATTTTATATCGGGAAGTCGGTGCAAAAGTAAATTTTAATCCTTTTGACGGATTGTATTACTGGCTTAAAGGAGCATTCGGAAAATCCGAACTAAAAATGCCCACGCTTGACGGAAACATCAAATTTACCGACGGCGCCCGTTGCAGATTTGCTTTAGGTGTAAGAAAACTTTTATTTCCGGATACCATAGTTACGCCGGCTCTTGCAGTAGAGACGGCGTTTGAGTATGGTAGAGCGTCCTTAAAAAAACTTCATACAAATGACGGCGACGCAGTTGCCGATGCGGTTTTAGAAAACAAAGAATACCGGTTGGCTTTTATAGGAAGTAAGAGATTCGGCGTTTTTGAGCCTTACGGAGCGGTGAAAGTTTCAAGGATTTATTCGGATTTCGTCAATATGGGCGGTTCGGGGAATTTTTCCGGCAATGTCGACAATGTCGGACTGACAGCCGGACTGAAAGTCAATTTTGAGCCGAGAGAATCTTTTACGATTGAAGCAAGTTTTCTGAATGAAAGAAGTGTGTCAGCGGCAATAAACCTGGTTTTCTAACAAGAAGATAGTAGAGGCGAGATACGCTTGTCTCTAAAATTATGAAAACAAAAGAGCAAAAGTCAAAAATAGTTGAAAAACTACTTGAGAAGATAAATAAATATCCGAGCATAATACTTACCGAGTATACCGGTTTAACTATGTCGGCGCTTGACTCGCTTAGAGGTCAACTTTTGGGCAAGTCCGCTTCGTATGACGAACCGGATTTAAAGTTTGAGATAATTAAAAATAATCTGTTGAATCTAGCGCTCAAAAAAACGGCATATAAAGATGTTATGAGTTCTGTAGAATTAAAAGGGCCTATTGCGGTGCTCTGGTCGAGAAATATTTTAGACGGAGCAAAAATTATTTCAAATTTTTCAAAAGAAAACCGAAATCTTAAACTCAAATTTGGAATTTCCGACGGAAGAGTTATAACCGCGAAAGATATAATTACATTGTCCGAACTTCCTTCGGCTGAAGTGTTGGTGGTAAAACTTATAGGAATCCTTAAATCTCCGCTCGCCAATTTTGTGAATGTCATCAACGCTCCGACGAGGAATCTTGTTCTGATATTGAATCAGAAAGCGAAAATACAAGAGCGCAAGTCATAAGAGCATAAGAGCACAAGTTTTGACCTGGGAGATTATGCTTTAAAGTCCTTTTAAGAGGGGTTCAGCGAGCGTTCAGCGAGTAGGTGAAAAGCGAGCGACGAAGTAATGGGGAGATTATCTCCCCTTGTGGAGCACCGAGCGGAGCAATTTCCTTTCGGAGCGAGGCAGTGCTTTCATTCGTCCCGATGGACATCGGGATGCGACAATAGGAGGAAACATGAGTGGAAATTTGAATGGTAAAGATGCAATTGTTGAAGCAATTTCAAAGATGAGCGTTCTTGATTTAGCGGAGTTGGTCAAAACTCTCGAAGAAAAATTTGGAGTTTCAGCCGCTTCTTTTGCAGTCGCTCCTTCGGGCGCGCCGTCGGGTGCAGCACAGTCGTCGGCAGAGGAGAAGACCGAGTTTACGGTTGTTCTCGCAAATGCGGGCGGCAACAAAATTCAAGCCATTAAGGTCGTTAGAGAAATAACAGGGCTTGGATTAAAAGAAGCCAAAGATTTAGTGGAAGCGGCGCCGAAGCCCGTTAAGGAAGGTATTACGAAAGAGCAGGCTGAAGAAATCAAAAAGAAGCTTGTCGAAGCTGGAGCCACCGCTGAGATAAAATAACTTTATACCTGGCAACTAACATCATAATGAAAATAAAGAGAAAAAGTTTTGCGAAAATAAATCCCGCGCTGGAGATGCCGCCGCTTTTGGATATCCAGAAAAAATCTTTCGAGCGTCTTATCGGCGTAAGTGGAGGAAAGAACGCAAAAGGTCTTTCCGCTATTTTTCATGAGGTTTTTCCGGTTGAAAGTGCGGACGGCTCTTCGCGACTCGAGTTTAATTCTTGCGAACTGAAACCCTCGAAGTTTACATCGGAAGAATGCAAGGAAAGAGATACTACATACGGCGCCCCACTGTATGCAAAATTCGCTTTGTCTATAGTTAAAGACGACGGAACCGTTAAAGAGAAAGCCCAGCAGGATGTGTATATGGGCGATTTTCCTTTGATGACGGAGAATGGCTCTTTCATAATAAACGGTGACGAGAGAGTTGTTGTTAGCCAGATACACCGCTCGCCGGGGGCGGTATTTGAGCAAGACGAGGAGCAGAAAAATTCAATATATGGCAAGCCTCTTTATGTCGCCAGAATAATTCCGTATCGTGGAGCCTGGATAGAGGTTGAATTCGATCAGAACAACATCCTCTACGTTAAACTTGAGCGCAGAAAAAAGGTGCTTGCCACGACATTTTTAAGGGCTCTCGGATACGAGACCGACAAGAACATACTTGAGCTTTTTGATGACACCGAAGAGATTGAAATCGGGAAAACCCCGGATGAGGTTTTCATAGGGAAATTTCTCGCCAGAGATGTCGTAGATAAATCAACCGGGGAAATTTTAAGCGATGTTTCCGGTGCAATATCTCATGGCTCTCACAGTCTTGATGTACTTGAGATACGGAAAGAGCACCTTGACTTGTGGAAAACAAAAAAAATAAAGTCCGTAACCGTCTATAAAAATCCCGCCTTTGTTCTCACCCTCAAAAAAGACGCTACAAAAGATAAAAAATCGGCGATAAATTACATATACAAGATAATGAAAAGTCAGGACTACATAGTTCCCGCTCATGTGGAGAAGTATTTAGATGACCTGATTTTTGGACACAAACCCAGAAGATACGACCTTACAAGTGTTGGAAGATATAAGATAAATAAAAAACTCGGCCCAATTTTTAACGAGCTTAAAAGCAAGATAAAAAGCTTCCACCCGCCTGACGAGCACAGAAGGACATTGACAAAAGAGGACGTTGTCGCCACAATAAAGTTTCTTCTGAATCTTTCGGATCAGTTTTCCGGCGCCACCGACGACATAGATCATCTTGGAAATCGCAGGGTCAGACCTGTGGGCGAGCTTCTTGAAAATCAGATAAGGGTCGGTCTTTTGCAGATGATAAAAATAATAAGGGACAATCTGAACTCAAAAGATAAGGCCACAATGACCCCGCGCATGCTCATAAACACTTCACCGTTCATAAATAGTATAAAGAAATTTTTTGCCACGGGGCAACTCTCGCAGTTTCTGGAGCAGACAAATCCGCTGGCTGAACTTACAAATAAAAGACGTCTCTCGGCTCTTGGTCCGGGCGGTCTAAACAGAAAACGCGCCGGCTTTGAAGTCAGAGATGTACATCACACTCATTACGGAAGAATCTGTCCCATCGAAACTCCCGAAGGCGAAAATATAGGTCTTATAGTGTCCCTTGCGACATATGCGAAAGTAAATGAATATGGACTTATTGAGACGCCTTATAGAAAAGTTGAAAAAGGCAAAGCCACAAATAAAATCGAGTATCTTACAGCGGATGTAGAAGATGAACACTATGTAGCCACCGCGAATGCTCCCTGCGATGAAAATGGTAAACTTTGCGGTCTCGTGGCTTCGCGTTATTATGACGACTTTCCTAACATAGAAGCGTCCAAAGTTGGTTATATGGATGTTGCCCCCATTCAGGTTGTTTCGGCTTCATCGGCGTTAATTCCTTTTCTTGAGCATGACGATGCCAACCGCGCCTTGATGGGCTCAAATATGCAACGTCAATCCGTTCCTTTGTTTCTTACCGAACCCCCGATAGTCGCTACCGGCATAGATGAAAAGGTTGCTGTCGATTCCGGCGCTGTGGTTGTGGCGAAAAATCAAGGCGACGTTGTTTGGATTGATGCGAATAAAATTTTGGTATATAACGACGTTCAAAAAATAGACACATATACGTTGAAAAAATACAGAAGAACAAATCAGGACACATGTATAAATCAGGTGCCGATAGTTAGCGTCGGGGATAAAGTAAAAGAAGGCCAGCCCATCGCTGACGGAATGGCTACTTCGAATGGACAACTTGCTCTTGGTAAAAATTTGCTCGTTGCGTTTATGCCCTGGGATGGCTATAACTTTGAAGATGCCATAATAGTGTCCGAGCGCCTTGTAAGAGACGATGTTTTTACATCAATACACATTCAGGAGTTTACCTGCGAGGCGAGAGAGACGAAAGGCTCCCCTGAAGAAATAACGAGAGACATACCCGGCGCCAGCTCAGAAGACCTTCAGCAGCTGGACGAAAACGGTATAATCAGGATTGGAGCGGAAGTCGAGAGGGGCGACATACTTGTAGGCAAAACAACTCCGAAGGGTGAGCATCAGTCCGGCCCCGAAGAAAGACTGATAAGGGCGCTTTTCGGAAGAAAATCTGAGACGACCCAGGATGCTTCGCTTCGTCTCCCCCCGGGACTCGAAGGTAAAGTTATAGGCACCAGGGTTTTTGTGAGAAAGGAAAAAACCGATGAAAAATCAAGAGCACGCGCGCTTGAACTCCTTAAAGACGACTATGAATCGAAAAAGAATTATCTCAAAGATGCGATGAAAGGGTATAAGAGAAAGATAAATAGCAAAATTGATGAGAAAAAGTCCGAAAAACTTTTCGCCGATTTAGGCGAACAGCTTGATGAGTCGTACAGAAGAGAAAAAGAAAATATAAAAAAAGGCGACGACCTTGGGGTTTCTGTCAACAAAGTTGTAAAAGTTTATGTTGCCGTAAAAAGAAAGTTGCAGGTAGGAGACAAACTTGCCGGCCGTCACGGCAACAAAGGCGTCATCTCAAAGATAGTTCCATTAGAAGACATGCCGAGGATGCCCGACGGGACGCCGGTCGATGTTATTTTATCGCCGCTTTCAATTCCGTCGAGGATGAACGTGGGGCAGTTATTAGAATCGATGCTCGGTTGGGCGGGAGCGATGACAAATACACAGATGCTCACCCCGGTTTTTTCGGGTGCTACCGAGGAAGAAGTTAGAGCGGAAATATCTGCGGTGCGAAAAGAACTTATAAAAAAAGGCATTCCCGAAAAGTATCTTCCTGATGAAAACGTGAGGATAACGCTTTATGATGGAAGAACCGGCGAGGCTTTCCTTGAGAAAGTAACCATAGGTTATATGTACATAATGAAGTTGATACATCTTGTAGAGGATAAGATGCACGCAAGATCCACCGGACCATACAGTATGGTAACCAGGCAGCCTCTCGGCGGAAAAGCTCATCAGGGCGGACAACGTTTAGGAGAGATGGAGGTATGGGCGCTTGAGGCGTACGGAGCCGCTCACACTCTTCAGGAGTTTCTGACGGTAAAATCCGACGATGAGGAAGGCAGAGTCAGTATGTTTAATTCAATAATAAAGGGCTTGCCGCCCATCAAGCCCGGCATACCCGAGTCGTTCAAGGTTTTGGTTTCCGAGATGAAGGCGCTCGGATTGAATGTGGAGCTGATTGGGAAAAAACAGAGAAAGTAAAAATTATGCTCACACAAAAGATAAAGAAAAAACAGAAAATTTCACTAAATTTCGCTGCTTTTAACGCCATAAAACTTAGCGTGGCCTCGCCCGAGCAAATACGCGAATGGTCGCACGGCGAAGTCAAAAAGCCCGAGACGATAAATTACAGAACCTTCAAACCCGAGAGGGATGGTTTGTTTTGCGAGAAAATATTCGGCCCGGTGAAAAATCTTGAGTGCCACTGCGGGAAATATAAGACAATCAGATACAGGGGAGTTGTCTGCGACCGATGTGGTGTCGAAGTCATAGAATCTAAATACAGAAGGGAGAGATTCGGCCACATAGAACTTGCCTATCCCGTCAGCCACGTATGGTTTTTGAAGAAATCCCCATCCAGAATCGGCCTGATTCTCAACATGAAAATGGAGTCGTTGACGAAAGTCGTATACTTCACGCACTACATCGTGACCGAGGCTCTTGAAGACAAAGGAAAAAAAATTCTTTCGGCGAAAGACATAATAACTACGACGGAATACGAAGAACTCGCGAGTGTTTACGGCAGCCGCCTGAAAGTTGACATAGGAAGCGAGCCCATAAGGAAGATGCTAGAGGAAGTAGACATAGACAAGGAGATATCGGAAATAAGAACCTCACTGAAAAATGTCCGCCTCGACGAGATAGATGAGTTCCTTTCAAAGCTGGACGATCTTTCAAGCGATGCTAAAAGAAAAGAAGAACTTGCTAAACTTTTCAGAGTGACATCCTCCGCCAAAAGAAAAATACCCGTTATTTTCAGAGAACTTAAGGCAAAGAAAGGCGACCGCAAAGAACTCAAGAATTATCTGATAGAAAAATCAGGCTCATTTCTCACGGAGAGCGATCGCTCTCGTCTCATAAAGAGGTTGAGGGTTTTAGAGGGGCTAAAGAGGTCCGGCGTAAGGCCCGGTTGGATGGTTTTGACGACGCTTCCCGTCCTGCCTCCTGACTTAAGACCTCTTGTTCCGCTTGAAGGCGGGAGGTTCGCCTCATCTGATTTGAACGATCTTTACAGGAGAATACTAAATAGAAACAACCGCCTTAAGCACACGATACAACTTCGCGCCCCGGCCGTGATAATAAACAACGAGAAAAGACTTTTGCAGGAAGCAGTCGACGCCTTATTCGACAATGAGTCTCGCCCGCATCCCGTGGTTGCTGGTACAAACAACAGGCCATTGAAATCTCTGTCGGAGGCGCTCAGGGGAAAGCAGGGAAGGTTCAGACAGAATCTTCTTGGTAAAAGAGTTGATTACTCCGGCAGGAGCGTCATAGTTGTAGGTCCTCACCTGAGGCTTAATCAGTGCGGCTTGCCCAAAGAAATGGCTCTGAAATTATTCACCCCTTTCATCTTAAGAGAGCTTTTGAAAGAAAAGCAAAACCAGCTTAAGACTTCAAGAAAGATGTTAGAAACAGGGGATCCAATAGTCTGGAGCATACTTGAAAGAGTAATAAAAAATCATCCTGTGCTCTTGAACCGCGCTCCAACGCTTCACAGACTCGGCATACAGGCTTTCGAACCGGCGCTTGTAGAAGGGAAGGCCATTCAGCTTCATCCCCTCACATGCGCGGCCTTTAACGCCGATTTCGATGGAGATCAGATGGCAGTCCATGTTCCGCTTTCTGTTGAGGCTCAGATTGAAAGCAGGGTTCTGATAATGTCGACGAATAACATATTCTCACCCGCTTCGGGTCGTCCGATAGCGGTGCCGAGCCAGGACATGATACTCGGCTGTGCATATCTTACGTTGCCGAAGAAAGGAGTGCTTGGGGAAGGGACTATATTCTCGGATACGGAAGAGGTGTTGAGCGCGTTTCAGAGGAAAAAAATCGATCTGCAGGCTATAATAAAAGTTGCCGGAATCAATAATATCGCGGAAGTTAAAACGGCCAGGTCGGCGCTTCACTGGAAAGATTGGACGACGGTAGGAAGGGTACTCTTTAACAACGTTCTCCCGCGGGAGTTAGGTTATGTCAATAAAGCCATGAGCAAAAAAGAACTATCGGCTCTTCTTGATATGTGTTACGCAAAACTCGGCGCGTACGCAACTGTCAAACTCCTTGATGAAATAAAGAAATTGGGCTTCAGCTATGCGACTTACAGCGGCGTTTCAATATCCATCGATCAGTTGACTGTTCCCGCCAGGAAAGCCGATATAATAAAAAAGGCGCAGGGCGAGGTTAAAAAGATAATATCCCAGGCCCATCAGGGGCTTATAACCGAAGGTGAAAGATACAGTAAAATAATAGATGTATGGTCGCATGCCACCGACGAGATAAGCGACATAGTGTTCGACGAAATGAAAAAAGTTGGCGACGAAAAATTCGTCCCGAGCCAGCCAAGGGTGAATTCAATATATCTTATGGCGGAATCTGGCGCCCGCGGAAACCGCCAGCAGGTAAGACAACTTGCATGTATAAGGGGACTGATGTCCAGGCCTCAGAAAAAAATAAAGGGAGCGGGGGGTGAGATTATAGAAACCCCCGTCATATCAAACTTCCGTGAGGGATTAAATGTGCTTGAATATTTCATATCCACCCACGGCGGAAGAAAAGGTTTATCCGATACCGCTCTTAAGACGGCCGATGCCGGATATTTAACCCGCAGACTTGTCGATGTCGGGCATGGCGTTGTGATAAGCGCGACTGATTGTGGCACCATAAAGGGGCTCGCCATAGGCGATCTGAAGAGCGGGGAAGATATAGTTGAAAAAATGGAAGAGCGCATAGCGGGAAGATTTCCCGTAGAAGATGTTGTCGATTTGCTTACAGCCGAAGTGATAGCGAAAAGAGAAGAGATGCTCACCGCCGAGACAGCGAAAAAAATTGTTTCTGGCGGAATAGAGAAAATAAGAGTCAGGAGCGTTCTCACATGCGAAGCAGAAATTGGAGTTTGCGCGATGTGCTACGGTTTGAATCTCGCCACCAACAAAATTGTAGAGATAGGTGAAGCGGTTGGGATTATCGCCGCTCAATCGATAGGCGAACCCGGCACGCAGCTTACCTTAAGGACGTTTCACGTTGGCGGCGCCGCCAGCAAGATATCACTCAGATCCGAAATTGTAGCTCCCGAAGATGGCGAAGTTGAGTATCAAAACCTCAAGTATGTGAAAAACAAGAGCGGTAATTACATAGTAATCAGCCGCGACACACTTATGATATTGACTGTGATGACTCCCGGGGCAAGGAGAAAAGAGAGCTTTGCTATTCCTTACGGCGCTAAGATAAAATACGCAAAAGACGTCAAGGTCGAAAAGGGGGAGCAGATTGCCGACTGGGACCCTCACTACAAACCTATAATATCGGAGTTCAGCGGCAAAGTGAAACTGGAAGATGTAAAACAGGGCGCGACTTTAAGACTTGAAAAATCCAAACTCACCGGTGTTGTTGAAAAAATCATAACAACCCACCCCGCACAGAGGGAGTTGAGACCAAGGATAAACATCATTTCGAAAGAGGCCGAACACGAATATCCGTTGCTTGTTGACACCGTTCTTTCCGTAGAAAACAACGCCGAGGTCGAGAAAGGCGATGTACTTGCTAAAATTCCGCAGGAAACCATAAAGATAAAAGACATCACCGGAGGTCTTCCTCGCGTTGAAGAGCTTTTTGAAGCAAGGAAACCCAAAAACTCGGCTGTAATTTCCGAGATAGAGGGCATCGTTTCAATCGATCAGGCTGCCGGCGAGATAATAGTGGAAGACGAAATATCGAAATTAAAAAGGACTCATTCTATACCTCACGGTCGACATGCGCTTGTTTATAATAACGATAAAGTCATAGCGGGCGAGGCGCTGACTGATGGAGCGGTGAATCCTCACGATCTTCTAAAAGTAAAAAGCGAAAAAGAAGTTCAGGAGTACCTCGTCAACGAGATACAGCAGATTTACCGAACTCAGGGTGTCACGATTAACGACAAGCACATAGAAGTAGTTGTGAAGCAGATGCTTTCGAATGTCCGCATAACAGACCCCGGCGACAGCGAGTTCATAACAGGGGAGATAACATCTAAAAATAATTATAACGAAGTCGTCAAAAAACTCGACGCTGCCGAACAAAAAGCGCCTCAGGCGCAGCCAATACTTCTCGGCATCACAAAGGCATCGCTTGCCTCCGATTCGTTTATATCGGCCGCGTCATTTCAGGAAACGACGAAGATACTTGCCGAGGCCGCATCTTCAGGTCAAGTCGATTATCTGAGGGGTCTGAAAGAGAACGTTTCCATCGGCCATCTGATACCAGCCGGAACGGGTTTTGTTAAGGAAGTTTAAAATTTCGACTCTTCTCCAAATGTTGTTGTAACATTGGGTAAGGGTAAAAACAAAGTATTTTCGCTCATTCTCGTCCCGATAAATCGGGACTGCGAGGCAATCAAGTGTTCACACTTGATTAAACCCGCTCAAACACTTTGTTTTTATACGCACAACAAAAAATGGAGAAGACCCGAAATTTGAGAGTTAATTCAAGAGAAGAGAACAGAGGCGAGGGGTGACTTATTAGTGGCTGGTGACTAGTGACTGGTGACTCGAGGAAACGAACAACGAGCCACGAGCAACGAGCCACGAGTCACGAGCCACTAATTCTCTACTGCCCTCATCTCCGTCCTCTGACCTCTCGTCTCTGAACTTGTCAAAGGTGAATATATGCCAACAGTTACGCAGCTTGTAAGAACTTCAAGGGAAATTCAGTTTAAGAAGAGCAAGTCCCCGGCTTTGAAAAATTCCCCCCAACGTCGGGGTGTTTGCACACGGGTTTACACAACGACACCTAAAAAGCCTAACAGTGCTTTGCGCAAAGTCGCTCGCGTTAAACTAACGAGCGGACTCGAAGTTACGGCATACATACCGGGGATAGGCCACGGACTTCAGGAGCACTCAATAGTTCTTGTCAGAGGCGGAAGGGTCAAGGATCTCCCCGGAGTTAGATATCATATCATCAGAGGCACTCTTGATGCCACTGGTGTCGACGGAAGAAAACAAGGCAGGAGCAAATACGGAGCGAAAAAACCGAAACAATAGAGCATAAGAGCACAAGTGCATAAGTGCATAAGTCAAAACTTGTGTTCTTGTGCCTTGTGCTCTTGTTAGATTTGGAGTTAATTATGGTACGAGGTGGACTTAAACCAAAACAGAGGAAAAATGTGACTATACCGCCGGATCATGTCTTCGGTTCGGATATAGTGGCAAGATTCATAAACAAGCTCGATTTCAGAGGGAAAAAGACAGTTGCCGAGAAGATATTCTACACCGCAATGGACATCATAAAGGAGCGGTCGAATGAAAATCCTATTGAAGTTTTCAATAGGGCTATAGAAGCGATTAGGCCATTAGTCGAAGTTAGACCCAGAAGGGTCGGCGGCGCGACTTTCCAGGTACCTGTAGAGGTTCCGTATAGAAGATCAGTGACTCTTGCGACAAAATGGCTCATAGGATACTCGAAGGAAAAGAGGGGGAAGCCGATGGCATCAAGACTTGCCGAAGAGATACTGGCTGCGAGCAAAAAAGAAGGGTCTTCTTACAAAAAGAGAGAGGATACCCACAAGATGGCCGAATCTAACAAGGCATTTGCCCATTATAGATGGTAGTAGATAGTAGGTAGTAGGTAGGGGCATAGAGGGGGGAACGGATGCCACTTCTAACCCTACATACTACATACTACCTACTACATACTTGGACCAGGGATAAAAATGATTACGGGACAAAATTGCTGCATCCCAAACAAAACTATGGATAAATACGCGCTTGATAAAGTTCGCAATATCGGCATCATAGCACATATTGACGCCGGAAAAACCACCACTTCCGAGCGAATACTATATTATACGGGGAAAATTTACAAAATCGGAGAGGTCCACGAGGGCACCGCCACTATGGACTGGATGGAACAGGAACAGGAAAGGGGTATAACGATTACCTCCGCCGCCACACGTTGCGAGTGGAAGGACTATCAGATAAACATAATCGACACGCCTGGCCATGTCGATTTTACTATTGAAGTTGAAAGATCTTTGAGAGTTCTCGACGGAGCGGTTGTTGTTTTTGACGCGGTCAGCGGCGTCGAACCGCAGTCCGAGACAGTTTGGCGTCAGGCGGACAGATACGGCGTTCCAAGACTCGTTTTCATAAACAAAATGGACAGAGTAGGGGCAAACTTTCCCAACTGCATAAAGCAGATTAAAAGAAGGCTAAACGCCAATCCGATTCCGGTTTACCTTCCCATAGGAGCCGAAAGCGCGTTCAGGGGAGTCATAGATCTTGTAAATATGAAGGCCATTGTATGGCTTGAGGAGACACTCGGCGCAAAATTCGAAGTAATTGAAATACCCGAAGATTACAAAAAGATAGCGGTTCATCACAGAGAGAAGATGCTTGAGCATCTCGCAGACTTCGACGAGAGCATTCTTCATAAATTTCTGGAAGGGATGGAGATTTCAGAACAAGAGATAGTCGATTCTATAAGACGCTCCACTATATCAGGAAAGATAGTTCCGGTTTTATGCGGCTCATCTTTCAAAAACAAGGGTATACAGCCTCTTCTTGATTCCGTCGTGGATTTTCTGCCTTCCCCTCTGGACCTGCCTCCGGTAAAAGGCAAAAATCCCGAGAATAAGCAGGATATCGAAAGAAAACCCAACGCCTCGGAGCCGTTCTCGGCTTTGGCTTTCAAGATACAGAGCGATCCTTATATCGGCAAACTTACGTACCTGAGAGTTTACTCCGGGAAACTCGCAAACGGGAGTTATGTATATAATGCGACAACTGGCTCCGGAAAAGAAAGAATCTCAAGAGTTGTGATAATGCATGCGAACAAGCGCGAAGAAGTGGATGAGATTTCGGCAGGCGACATAGCGGCTGTTGTTGGGCTAAAAAAAACCTACACGGGAGACACCCTTTGCGACGAGGATGAGCCGATAATTCTTGAGTCTATAGAATTTCCCGAACCAGTGATATCAATGGCTATAGAACCAGCCACAAAAGCCGACGAGGAAAAGCTCGGCATAGCTTTGAATAAACTTTCCGAAGAAGACCCGACTTTTAAGGTAAAAGTCGATCATGAGACAGGTCAAACGCTCATCTCAGGAATGGGTGAGCTCCATTTAGATATAATAGTCGACAGGATGAAAAGGGAGTTTAACGTCGTTGCCAACACCGGCAAACCACAGGTGGCATACAGGGAGACGTTCAGGAAGAAAGTCGTGCACGAAGGGAAATATATAAGACAGTCTGGTGGTCGTGGGCAGTATGGACATGTCTGCTTTGAGATGGAGCCGCTTGAAAAATCCAAGGGATTTGAGTTTGTCAACAAGATAACAGGTGGCGCCATACCCAGGGAATACATACCGTCTGTCGAGAAAGGTCTCAGAGAGACCCTTGATAGCGGTGTGCTTGCAGGATATCCAGTAGTCGATGTAAAAGTGACGCTTGTTGACGGCTCTTACCATGAAGTTGATTCGTCGGAGATGGCTTTCAAATTAGCGGCATCCATCGCTTTCAAGGAAGGAATGAAAAAAGCTGAACCGTATCTCCTTGAGCCGCTCATGAAAATAGAAGTGATAGTTCCAGAAGAATACATGGGAGACATAATAGGCGATTTGAACTCCCGTCGCGGCAAGATATTTAGCATGGAAGCCAGGGGAAAAATCAATTATGTAAGAGGGAGCGTTCCTCTCTCTGAGATGTTCGGATACGCAACGGTCATAAGATCGCTATCGCAGGGAAGAGCAATCTACAATATGGAGCCGAGCGGCTACGAAGAAGT
>JBGFRZ010000044.1:0-17284 GCA_041694835.1 Ignavibacteria bacterium | reverse complement strand
GAGAGAAAATTCAGAAATTGAAAGAACTGTCAGCAATTTTTCAAACATAAATTGCTAAACCTACCGGCTAAATGGCGCTGGCTTTGCTAAATACTGACTTTTTCAACACTCTCATTATTCTTTAACAAGATAAAAATCTTCACCACAAAGTAGCGGGCGAATTGTTATTCGCCGAAATTCGTGGGATGGCAATCCCACCGCTACAACATCTCTGTGTCGGCGACTGTCCCGATGTATATCGGGACGACTCTGTGGTATATTATTCAAATTCCGATACCAAAATATATTCGGAGTCCAATCATGAAAACTTACGATATAACGCTTATCCCTGGCGACGGCACTGGTCCGGAAATAACCGAAGTTACCAAAAGGGTAATAGCCTCTACCGGCGCAAAAATAAACTGGGAGGTTGCAGAAGCCGGTGCGGATGTAATGGAAAAATATGGCACACCTCTTCCGAACAATGTCATTGAATCTATCAAGAAAAACAAGGTGGCATTAAAAGGTCCCATAACAACGCCCATAGCCAGTGGATTCAGAAGCGTAAACGTCGCTCTCAGAAAAGAGCTTGATCTCTATGCCTGCGTAAGACCTGTGAAGCTTTATCCCGGCATTAAATCCGGACACACCCGGATAGATATTGTTGTTGTGAGGGAAAATACGGAAGATCTTTATGCCGGAGTGGAATATCCGTCGGGATCAGATGACGCAAACGCGATAGTAAATAAACATAAAGACAAAATATTTCAGGACGCTGCCATTTCCATAAAACCCATATCCCCTTTTGCCACGGAGCGAGTAGTAAGATTTGCGTTTGATTATGCCGTAAATAAAAAGAGAAAGAAAGTGACAGCGGTGACAAAAGCGAATATAATGAAATGCTCCGACGGATTATTTCTCGAGATTGCCCGGCATGTGGCAAAAAAATATACTCAAATCGAATACGAGGAAAGGCTTGTCGACAATATGTGCATGCAGCTTGTGATAAAACCCCATCTTTACGATGTTTTGGTGATGCCGAATCTTTACGGCGACATAATATCCGATCTTGGTGCAGGGCTTATCGGGGGACTCGGCGTCGCTCCTGGTGGGAATTTCGGAACGAATGTCGCAGTTTTTGAGGCAGTCCACGGTTCGGCGCCGAAGTATAAGGGTATGAACAAGGTAAACCCAATGGCTTTGATACTTTCGGCCAAACTGATGCTTGAATATCTCGGAGAATCTTCTATCGCTTCAAGGCTTGAGAACGCCGTAAAAAAAGTGATATTTGAGGGTCAAAAGCTGACATATGATCTCGGTGGAAATTCGACGATGTCTGAAGTCGGCGACGCGATAATTAAATACATTTAAGTTTACCATGAATATACTGGTTCTTAATTGCGGCTCCTCCAGCGTCAAATACTCTCTCTGGGATGTTCCTGTTGAAAAAAAGATAGTTTCAGGCATCATTGATTGCATCCATGTCGTCGGCATCCCCTGCAATCATATACGAAACAGCGATATGATACCCGAAGAGCTTAATATCGACAATCATGCTGAGGCCGTGGCATATATAATAAATCTTGTAAAAAAGAGCGGAGCCGATATATCCGCCATAGGACATAGGGTTGTTCAGGGCGGGGAACGATTCAAAGAGTCGACTCTCGTAAACGAAGAAGTGAAGGACGCTATAAGTCATTATTTCGACATCGCCCCCCTTCACAATCCTCCCAACCTGGAAGGTGTGCTCGCCTGCGAGGAGAATTATCCGGGATTGCCAAACGTGGCTGTTTTTGACACGGCGTTTCATCAGACGATACCAGATGTGGCGTCAACCTACGCTATACCGAAATACCTTGCAAAAAAACACGGCATCAGAAGATATGGTTTTCACGGGATATCTCATAAATACGTTTCGGTAGAACTAACGAAAAACTTTCCGGAGATGAAAAAAATCATATCTTGTCATCTCGGCAACGGCTCAAGCATAACGGCCATAAACTCCGGCAAATCGATAGACACATCAATGGGTTTTAGCCCACTTGAAGGTCTTGTAATGGGCACTCGCGCCGGTGATCTGGACCCCGAAATTCCAATTTATCTTATGGAAAAAGAAGGATTGAAAACAAGCGAGCTTCTTTCCATATTTAATAAACAGAGTGGTTTGGCGGGCATATCCGGAATTTCCTCGGACATGAGAAAACTTCTGGAGTCAGACGATCAGTCGGCGAATCTCGCCGTTGACATTTATTGTTACAGGGCGAAAAAATACATAGGTTCTTACATGGCGGCGCTCAATGGTTGCGACGCCATAATTTTTACGGGAGGGATAGGGGAAAATTCCCCCGAAATAAGAAACATGATTCTTTCATCTATGGATTTTTTCGGGGCGAAACTCGACAAGAAAAGAAACGAAAATACAGAGGCGACATTCGGTGAGATATCATCCAACGATTCTTCTGTCAGGGTTTTTGTGATTCCAACGAACGAAGAGCTGATGCTCGCCCGGGAAACATTCAAGGTGGTTTCCATGGTTTGATTGAAAAACATTTTTTTTGTATAATGACTTTTCCGCAAGAACTTTTGTTTCTGTATTATGAGATTATTGAAAAAGTTCTTCTACCACACGAGACGCAAAAAAATGTGTAAGAAATTTTTTGCAACAAAGCACAAGTTTTGTAGTTGCAGACCTTGGTCTGCACAAGTGCACAAGTTACTGTAAATCCCCCTGCTTCGCTTCCCCCTTTACAAAAGGGGGATAGAGGGGGATTTTCCATGATTTCTAACTTTCGTGCTTTTGTGGTAAAGTTTTTTCTCTGTGTTCATGGTGCCTCTGTGGTGAGGTTTTCAATGGTCTCATTATTTTAAAAAACGGACTTAAAAATACGCTGTAAAAAATTTCAGGAGCAAACATGGCAAATCCAAAAAGGAAACACACGCGCTCAAGAAGAAACACCCGACGGGCCAACTGGAAGGCAATCCCGGGAAATCTCTCGAGATGTTCCAATTGCGGCGCCCCGAAACTTTCGCATCACATCTGTCCTATGTGCGGCTTTTATAACACAGAGCTGATACTTCCTCCCAAAGTTAAAAAAGCCAAAGAAGAAAAAAAATAAATTTCTCAACTTAAAGCTTGTTTTCAAAAAAGCCCCGAGGGGGAAAATTGAGGAACCGCAGATGAAACTAATGTTGGATGGAATGGGCGGCGATCATGCGCCAGCATCACAAATTGAGGGAGCCGCGCTTGCTGGTAGCATATTAGACGACGAGATAGTCATAACGGGCGATGAAAAAACTCTTGAGGCCGAATTAAAGAAGTATAAAAAAGTGCCTCCGAATATATCCATTATGCACGCCTCCGAGGTCGTTGGCATGAATGAGGATCCAACGTCCGCATACAGGCAGAAAAAGAATTCTTCCCTTATGGTTGCTGTAAAAATGGTTGCAACTGGCAAAGCCGCTGCCGTTATATCTGCCGGCAACTCCGGCGCTATCATGACGGCGGCTCTCCTGGACATTAAGCGCATTGAAGGCATTGCAAGGCCGGCCATAGCAGTTTTATTTCCAACTCTAAAGGGGCGGGCGGTCATACTTGATGTCGGCGCAAACGTCGATTCAAAGCCAATTAATCTTCTGCAGTTTGCCGAAATGGGGAGGGTTTACGTGCAGGAAGTGTTGGGGGTGGAAAGCCCCAGAATCGGACTGATTTCCATAGGAGAAGAGGACAACAAAGGGAATGAGCTGACGATAGAGGCATTCAATCTTTTGAAAAAATATGAAAAAAACTTTATAGGAAACATCGAAGGCAGGGACATTCCGCTTGGCAAGGCCGATGTCATAGTTTGCGACGGTTTTCTGGGGAATGTGCTCTTAAAGTTTGGCGAAGGCGTCGCCGAGATGCTTTTCAAACTGATAAAATCGTCGCTCAAAAATCATCCCGTGGCATGGCTGTCGCTCCCATTCTTATGGACCGCCATAAAGGATATAAGAAAAAGAGCGGATTACTCCGAAGTTGGAGGTGCGCCTCTTTTAGGTGTAAAAGGTTCATGCTTTATATGTCATGGCCGCTCGGACGCAAAGGCTATAAAAAACGCCTTAATAAAAGCTTCCACGTATGTCAAACATAACACTACCGAAAAAATAGAAGAGAGCATAAAAGGTTTCGGAAATGGAAAATATTAAAGGTATAAAGATAGTATCTACGGGTAGTTATCTGCCCCCGAAAATATTGACAAACGAAGAACTGTCGAGAATGGTCGATACCTCGGATGAATGGATTCTAACCCGGACAGGCATAAAGGAAAGGCGCATAGCTGAAAAAGATGTCACCGCATCTGATCTTGGAGCGGCCGCGGCCAAAATAGCCATAGGACGTTCCGGACTAAAACCCGAAGACATCGACATTATAATCTGCGCGACTATATCAGCCGACAAGATATTCCCTTCAACCGCCTGCTTCATACAAAATAAACTTAACATGCCAGACGTTACAGCTTTTGATGTGTCTGCGGCGTGCAGCGGATTTATTTATGCTTTGCAAGTCTCCGCCGGATTAATAAAATCCTGTATGGCGAGAAATATACTTATCGTCGGAACAGAGGTTCTTTCAAAGTTTACGGACTGGCAGGACAGATCGACATGCGTCCTGTTCGGCGACGGCGCCGGAGCAATGATTATAAGCTCGTCCGACCATAACGACGCGCTGCTTTCATGTCATCTTGGCGCTGATGGAAATTATTCGGAGCTTTTGCATATCCCCGCCGGCGGCGGAAAGATGCCCGCTTCTCCCGATACCGTCAAAAAACATCTGCATTATATGAAGATGTCGGGAAAAGAGGTTTTTAAGGTCGCGGTCGTAAAGATGGCGGAGGCCTTTGAAAAGGCTGTTTCAAAAACAAAACTGAGTGTTTCGGATATATCGTTATTGATTCCTCATCAGGCAAACATGAGGATAATAGACGCCGTAGCCAGAAAGCTTGATTTCCCTTTGGAAAAAACTTATGTCAACGTTCACAAATACGGCAACATCTCGGCGGCAACAACGATAGTCGCTCTCGACGAAGCCATAAGCGAGGGTCGGGTCAAAAAGGGCGACGTGGTTGCTCTGGTGGCTTTTGGCGGCGGTTTCACATGGGGCGCTTCGATTATAAGGATATAATTATGAATAAGATCGCGATTGTTTTTCCCGGTCAGGCGTCACAGTACGTTGGCATGGGACGCGAGTTTTACGAAACGTATTCGGTGGCAAAGGATATACTGGACAACTCCAACGAAACATCTGGATACGACCTCAAAAAAATAATATTTGAAGGTCCTATTGAATTGCTCACTCAAACGCTCTACACGCAGCCGTCGGTTTTTGTGACAAGCGCGATGTGTTTCGGGGTTTTCCTGGACCACTATCCGCTGCCCGGTGGATTTTCATTGGCCGGACACTCGCTGGGAGAATATTCCGCACTTTACGCCGCGGGTGTTTTTGATTTTCAGACGGGACTATCCCTTGTAAAAAAAAGAGCGGAGTTCATCGCCGCCGCTTCTTCAAAAAATCCGGGAACAATGGCAGCCGTAATAGGTCTCGACGAAAGTAAAGTCGATGAAATTTGCAAAGAAACAGGGGCCGAGGTCGTCAACTTCAACTCTCCGGGTCAACTTGTAATAGCTGGAAGGCGCCAGGCCGTCACCGACGCAGCTTCCAAAGCGAAAGACAGAGGCGCTATGAAGGTTGTAGAATTGAATGTGTCGGGTGCGTTCCACTCGACGCTAATGAAAGAGGCGTCGGACAATATGTCGTTGGAGTTGAATAAAGTCGAACTGAAGACGGCAAAACTTCCGGTGTTTATGAACTGCGATGCCCTTCCGACGACCTCGTCGGAAGAAATAAGGAAAAAACTTGTTATACAGATAGATCACCCTGTTTTATGGGAAAAGACGATAAAAAACATGCTATCTGATGGAACCGACACTTTTATTGAAGTCGGTCCGGGAAAAGTCCTTGCCGGTCTAATTAAAAGAATAGAGAGAAAAACGAAAATATTGAACGTTGAAGATAAAAAATCCTTGGAAGAAACTATAGCACAGTTAAGATAGAAAGGTAGAAGGTAGCGCGATAATGGGAGGTTGACTATGTGCGAAAAGAAACTTCTTGATAAAGTTTCGGTTATAACCGGCTCGGCTTCCGGCATAGGAAAAGCGATAGCCGGGAAATTTGCATCGGAAGGCTCAAAAATAGTAATATCAGATGTCAATTATGAAGTTGCGTTGAAAACAGCTCAAGAGATATCGGACGGCCTCGGAGTGGAGACGTTTACCGTTAAGTTAAATGTGGCCGACTTTGCCGATTGCGAAATCGGCGTCAAGGCCATTATTGAAAAATTCAAAAAAATTGATATACTTGTCAACAACGCCGGAATAACAAAGGACAATCTTGTAATGAGAATGACGGACGAAGAATGGCAGCGCGTTATGGATATAAATTTGAAAGGTGTCTTCAACATGACAAAATCCGTGGTTAAGCACATGTTTAAGGAAAGAATTGGAAGGATAATAAACATAGCGTCGGTTGTTGGACTTATGGGCAACGTCGGACAGGCGAACTACTCGGCATCGAAGGGCGGGGTTATCGCTCTTACCAAGACCTGCGCAAGGGAGTTCGCGCCTAGAAATATTTTGGTGAACGCGATAGCCCCTGGTTTCATAAAGACAGCCATGACAGACGTGCTTCCTGATGACATAAAGACTAAACTCGCCGACCAGATACCGCTTAAAAGACTGGGCATTCCCGAGGATATAGCGGCATGCGCTTTGTTTTTGGCCGGGGATGCTTCTTCTTATATTACCGGACAGATAATTTCAGTCAACGGCGGGATGTATATGTAAGAGCACAAGGCATAAGGGCATAAGAGCACAAGAGCACAAGGCACAAGGGCACAAGGCATAAGGGCACAAGGCATAAGGGCACAAGAGCACAAGTTACAAGAGGTAAGTAATAGGTAGTCAGTAATTGGTTAAATAGTGAGTGGTGACCGAAGAAACGAGTCACAATGCACTTATACACTAATATCAGGAGGTAGTATGACACAGGATATTGAAGCAAAGGTAAAGGAAATCATCGTTGAAAGGCTCGGCGTAGATCCCACCGAGGTTGTCCCCACGGCATCATTTGTGAACGATCTGGGTGCCGATTCCCTCGATACTGTTGAGCTTGTGATGGCTTTCGAGGAAGAGTTCGGACTTGAAATTCCAGATGACGCAGCCGGCAAAATCCAGACGGTCGCTCAGGCGATAGAGTATATAAAAACAAACAAAAAGTAGTAAATAAGGCATAAGAGCACAAGGCACAAGAGCAGAAGTTTTGACTTATGCTCTAAAGCATTTAATCGCTTGTGCACATATGCGCCTATGCGGTGTGATTCAGCACTTTTGTAGCGTTTTGAGGACGGTTTTTCACTATGGAGCTTAGGTGGATGAAAAAAAGAGTAGTAGTGACCGGCATCGGAGTGATTGCCCCTATAGGAATCGGCAACGAAGAATTTTTGAAAAACCTGAAAGAAGGCGTTTCCGGGGCTGATTATATAAAATCTTTCGATTCCGGCAGTTACTCTACGACTTTTGCATGTGAGGTAAATAACTTTAATCCCGAGAACTATATCGACAAGAAAAAAGTGAAGCGACTCGCGAGATTTACTCAATTTGCCCTAACCGCCGCCTCTATGGCGGTGTCGGATTCAGGTATTGATTTTTCGAAAGAAGACACCTCGCGCGTAGGGGTAGTCACGGGCACCGGGATAGGGGGGCTTGAGGTGATAGAGCAGGAGCATAAAAACCTGCTTGATAAAGGACCCCGGAGGGTGAGTCCTTTTCTGATACCAACGATTATTACGAACATAGCGCCGGGTGAAATTGCGATAGAATACAAGGTGACGGGCCCGAACTATGCGGTGTCGTCGGCATGCGCTTCGGCAAATCATGCAATCGGCGATGCCTTAAACATAATAAGGAACGGCGATGCCGACGTAATGATAACCGGCGGTAGCGAAGCGGCTATAACGCCCCTTGGCTTCGGCGGATTTTGTTCTATAAGGGCTCTTTCGACGAGAAATGACGCTCCCAAAAAGGCCTCGCGCCCGTTTGACAAAAACAGGGACGGTTTTGTTATGGGAGAAGGAGCCGCGATTTTTATCATCGAATCGCTTGACCACGCGATAAAAAGAAACGCGCCGATAATAGCCGAACTCATAGGTTTCGGCGCTTCCGACGACGCTTATCATGTAACAGCGCCCGATCCCGATGCCACCGCTGCCGTCGCCGCTATGGAGATAGCCATAGAAGACGCCGGGATTTCCAAAGACGATGTGGATTATATAAACGCGCACGGCACCTCAACAGCACTTAACGACAAAATCGAAACGATTGCGATAAAAAAGGTTTTCAAAGAACGGGCATATAAAATACCAATTTCTTCCACGAAATCTATGACGGGGCATCTCCTTGGCGCAGCCGGGGCGATTGAACTTGCAGCGTCGCTTTTATGCATGAAGTCGGGATTCATACATCCGACCATAAACTATGAAACATCAGATCCGGAGTGCGACTTGAATTATGTCCCCAACAAACATATAGAAAAAAACTTTTCGTGCGTTCTTTCAAATTCACTCGGCTTCGGCGGACACAATGCAGTTTTAATCGCTCGCAAAATAACTTGACATTTATGGTTGGGATTGAACAAGTTTTGGGTTACAAATTCAGCGACTCGGAATTGCTCGAAAACTCGCTAACCCACAGATCTTATGTGTATCATGCAACCGCGTCTCCCGACAACGAACGGCTTGAGTTTCTCGGCGACAGCGTGATAAGTCTGATTGTTTGCGATTTCTTATACGAAAAATTTACTTCGGTTCGGGAGGACAGGCTTTCAAAGCTTAAATCGACCATAGTATCGCAGAAAAACCTTGCATCTTGGGCTAACGATATATCACTTGGAAAATACATAAAACTCAGCGACTCCGAGAGGGACTCTGGAGGAGGCGGCAAGAGTTCAATACTTGCGGGATGTTTTGAAGCGGTAATAGGGGCGATTTTTCTCGACGGAGGTTTCCATAGCGCGAAGAAAGTCGTTTTAAAGTTCCTTGATAAGATACAATGGGAAGAGCTTGAAGCGGATTCCAAAAGCATGCTTCAGGAGATAATTCAAAGCATGTTCAACACACTCCCGGTATATAATATAATCAAAGAGGAAGGCCCCGCCCACAATAAGATCTTTGAGGTCGAAGTTATTGTGAAAAAGAAGACATATGGCCGCGGTGTCGGGAAATCGAAGAAAGAAGCGCAGAAAAATGCCGCCGAGGATGCGATAAAAAACATAAAAAGATAGTAGATGGCAGGTGGTAGGTAGAAAATAGCGAATAGAGGATAGAGACGAGAGATGAGGGGTGTGAGGTTTTCCTCTGACCTCAGACTTGTGCTCTTGTGCTCTTGTGCACTTGTCTTGTGCTCTTGTGCCCTAATGTCAGGAGGCAACAATGGAGTATTTTTTAACTGAAGAACAGCAAATGATGGTCGAACTCGCAAGAAAAATTGCAAATGAAAAAATTAAACCCGTCAGGGAGCACTACGACGAAAACGAAGAATTTCCATGGCCGATAGTCGAAGAGTTTGCGAAAAGCGATCTTTGTGGGGCATACATACCCCAAGAGTACGGCGGACTCGGCGGCGGTGTTATGGATCTTGTTCTTATAGTTGAGGAGCTTTCAAAGGTTGATGGTGCCATATCGCTTGCGCTGGCCGCATCTGCCCTCGGGACTTTTCCGATACTTCTTTACGGCAATGAAGAACAAAAAAGAAAATATCTTCCGGATATAGCCTCGGGCAGGAAATTGGCGGCTTTCGGTCTTACCGAGCCGGGGGCTGGTTCTGACGCCACCGCTCTTAAGACGACAGCCAAAAAAGACGGCAACCATTACATACTAAACGGAACAAAGTGTTTTATAACGAACGGGGGTGACGCCGAGATCTACACGATATTCGCATCGACAAATCCCGCCAAAGGCGCCCGCGGGATATCGTGTTTTATAGTCGAAAAAGGCACAGCGGGTTTTGAATTCGGAAAAAAGGAAAAAAAACTTGGCATCCGCGCATCATCTACAAGAGAACTTATATTCAACAACTGCAAAGTTTCGGCCGAAAACCTGCTCGCCAAAGAGGGCTACGGTCTTATGATAGCTCAGGCGACTTTCGACAGTTCTCGGCCCGGCGTTGCGGCACAGGCGTTGGGAATTGCAGCTGGCGCTTTGGAAGAATCGATAAATTACGCAAGAACCCGGGTGCAGTTTGGCCAACCCATAGCGTCGTTCCAGGCGATTCAGCATATCCTCGCCGATATGGCTACCGAGGTCGAGGCGGCGAGAGCGTTGCTTTACGCGACATCGAAAATGATGGATGCGCAACATGCGGCTGGCAAGAAGGAAAGAATCACTAAGGAGTCGGCGATGTCTAAGTACTACGCATCAGAGGTTGCCATGAGGGTTACCACAAACGCCGTCCAGGTTTTCGGCGGCTATGGTTATATCAGAGAATATCCCGTGGAAAAAATGATGAGAGACGCAAAAATTACGCAGATATACGAAGGAACATCGCAGATTCAAAAGAACGAAATCGCCCTCGCTCTTATAAAAGAAGCCGCCGGGAAGAAGTAGAAAAAAGTATGTAGTAGGTAGTAAGTAGGGAAAGAAAGTGAAATCCATCGCCATTCCTTAATCCCCTACATACTACATACCACATACTATCTACTGACTTATGAACATAATTGTTTGCATTAAACAGGTGCCGAACACAACAAATGTCCAAATTGATGAAAAAACCGGCACGCTTAAAAGAGAGGGGGTTGAGTCGATAGTCAATCCTTTCGATGAATACGCTATTGAAGAGGGGGTGCGTCTAAAAGAAAGATTTGGAGGAAAAGTCACCGTCATAACGATGGGCCCGCCACAGGCAGACAGCGCGCTAAGGTCGGCTATTTCACGCGGCGCCGACAACGCCATACTTGTAAGCGACCGCTCTTTCGCGGGAGCGGACACACTCGCTACATCCTACACGTTAGCCAAAGCGATTCATGCCGCGGGAAAATACGATATTATTATCTGCGGAAAACAGGCCACCGACGGAGACACCGCTCAGGTCGGTCCAGGTGTGGCTGAGAAACTCGACATCCCGCATATCGCTTATGTCAAAAAGATAGAATCCATAGAGAATAATTTAATGGTCGCAGAAAGGATGATGGAAGACGGATACGATGTGATAGAAGTGCCTCTGCCCGCCCTTATTACCGTTGTGAAAGAGATAAACACCCCCCGCCTCCCTTCATTAAAAGGCATGCTGTCGTCGAAAAAGGCACAGATACCTCAATGGGGAGCGAAAGAGCTCGGCGCCGACAAAAATAAAATCGGGCTTACCGGATCACCTACGCAAGTTATGAAAATTTTTTCTCCTCCTCCACGGCCCGGCGGAGAAAAACTAACGGGCCACGTCTCCGAGATGTCAAAGACGCTCGTCTCAAAACTCAAGGATTTAAAGGTAATATAAGAGAAAATGGAGAATAGAGCATAGAGGATAGAGGCGGGGGGGAATGAAAATTTTTATTCAATTCCCTATTTTATAGTCTCTCTTTAATATGTCTAATGAAATCAAAATAATAACCGAAAAATGCACCGGCTGCACTCTTTGTTTCAAGGAGTGTATATTCGGCGCCATCGCGATGCTTGATTCCGAACATCTCTTGTCCGATGGAAAAAAGGTAAAAAAACTCGCTCAAATAGACCTGCAGAAATGCACGTTTTGTGGGGCGTGCGTTCAGGCGTGCAAAAAATTCGGAGCGATCGAACTTAAAAGAGAAGAATCGGCGGTGCATCTTGATATGGACACCACCCATTACAAAGGCGTATGGATTTATGCCGAGCAGAGGCATGGCGAAATATCGCCGGTGGTATATGAGCTTCTCAATGAAAGCCGCCGTCTTGCCGAAAAACTTAAAGTTAAACTCTCGGCTGTTCTTCTTGGGGATAAAATTTCAAATAAAGCGGAGGATTTGATCCATCATGGGGCAGACAGGGTTTATGTGTTTGATGATCCGATACTTTGCGAGTTTGAGGACGACTCTTACAGCGAGCTTCTCGCGAAACTTATAGCCGCGGAAAAGCCCGAGATAGTTCTCATGGGAGCCACAAACATAGGCAGGTCTTTCGCTTCCCGTGTGGCGGCAAAAATAGAAACCGGGCTCACGGCCGACTGCACATCGCTCGATGTTGATATTAACACAAGAAATCTCCTTCAGACAAGACCCGCTTTCGGCGGAAACATCATGGCAACGATACTAACCCCGAAGCATAGGCCACAGATGGCAACGGTTAGGCACAAGGTCTTCAAGCATGCAAAAAAAGACGACGCCAGAAAAGGCGAAGTGATTAAAAAAAATGTGGAGCATTCGTCACTTGTTATAAGAACGAAGTTCCTAAAATTCATAAAGGACATATCTGCTAAGGTAAATCTCGCAGACGCCGATATTATTTGTTCGGGTGGAAGAGGTCTTGGAAAA
This sequence comes from Ignavibacteria bacterium, assembly GCA_041694835.1. Classification (GTDB taxonomy): domain Bacteria; phylum Elusimicrobiota; class Endomicrobiia; order PHAN01; family PHAN01; genus JBGFRZ01. Next base: position 4,719 of record JBGFRZ010000044.1, on the reverse strand, counting down.
CCGGAAGGGTTTAAGTTGATAGAAGAATTAGCAGAAGCTCTCGGTGGGGCGGTTGGAGCATCCCGGGCGGCGGTTGATGCCGGCTGGATACCTTATTCGCATCAGGTTGGTCAAACTGGACGAACAGTCAGTCCCAAACTCTATTTCGCCTGCGGCATTTCGGGACAGATACAGCATCTTGTCGGAATGGGCTCGTCGGATATAATAGTAGCGATAAATAAGGATGCCGCCTGTCCGATGATGAAACTCGCCACATTCGCCATTGAAGGCGACCTCTATGAAATCATACCCCATATAGTAAAATCTCTTAAAGAACGATGAGAATCGTTATAGTCGGTGCAGGGGCGATGGGATGTCTTTTCGCCGGGTATCTTGCCCGAAGTTCGGAAAATGAGATTTTTCTATTGGAAAAAAACAGGGAAGCCGTCGATAGCATTAGGAAAAAAGGCATAAAAATATCGGGCAAAACAAAATTGGCGATCCCCCGCGGAAAAATAAAAATAAAGACGAACGTCAGGGGACTTTCTTACGCCGATATTATTATCTTTCTTGTCAAATCATATGACACCGCCTCCGCCGCAAAAAATGTCGCTCCTTTGATATCTAAAAATACAAGTATTCTGACTCTCCAAAATGGACTAAACAATATGGAAATCATAAAAAAACACTCAATCGCCAAATCGCTTAATCGCTCAATCACTGATTTATTTGTCGGAACTACTTCTCATGCCTCAACTCTCATTGGATACGGCAGGATAAAACACACTGGCGAGGGAGAGACCATTATTGCGGATGAAGTAGGGCGAGCAGAAAAAATAAAAGAAGTGTTAGAAAAATCCGGGATAGAAACACGTTTGGTAAAAGATGTAGATAGCGTACTATGGTCGAAACTGCTCGTGAACTCGTCGATAAATCCCGTCGGAGCGATTTTCAACCTGAAAAACGGCGAGATATTGAAAAATAAAGCTGCTCGCGGAATAATGCTTAAAGCGGCCGAAGAGGTTTTTCACTTATGCCGCTTGAGAAAAACGAAACTCTTCTATAAAAATCCTTTCAAAATGGTTATAGATGTATGCAAGCGAACATCCGAAAACAAAAACTCGATGCTTCAGGATCTGGCTAAAGGAAGGAAAACCGAGGTGGAATCGATAAGTGGTGCAGTCGTAAAAGAGGCGGGAAAATTCCATCTGAAACTCCCCGTCAACGAGACGCTTTATAGCATTATTAAATCGCAGGATTGTTAAAATCTATGAAATTATCGTTCCTACTGTCTTTTATGCTGCTGATGGCCGCCTGTCGCGATGAATCGTCGCAGGTGAACGACTATCTTGAATTGAGAAAAAAGATGGTCTCAACTCAGATAGTTTCAAGGGAGATAAAGGACAAGAGAGTCATAGAGGCCATGCTCAAAGTCGAAAGGCATCTTTTCGTTCCCGAAAGTTACAGACACCACGCATACGGCGATTATCCTCTGCCGATAGGCCGTGGTCAGACGATATCCCAACCGTATATAGTGGCGATTATGACGGAACTTATCAAACCGGAAAAATCCGACAGAATCCTCGAGATTGGAACGGGCTCCGGCTATCAGGCCGCCGTGCTGGCCGAGTTGTGCAAGACGGTATATACGATAGAGATAATACCGGAGCTCGGGAACAATGCGCGCTTGCTTCTTGAAAAACTTGGCTATAAAAACGTAAAAGTTAAAATTGGAGACGGTTTTCTCGGTTGGGAAGAATACGCTCCCTACGACAAAATAATGTTGACATGCGCCCCGGAAGAGATTCCCCCGCCGCTTGTCGAGCAGTTAAAAGAAGGAGGCATTATAGTCGCTCCCATCGGAGGCTACTTTCAGGAACTCGTTGTTGCGAAAAAGGAAAAAGGAATAATCGCTAAAAAAAGCATAATCCCTGTAAGATTCGTTCCGATGATGAGGGGTAAACCCGAGTAGAAATTTTTATGAAAGATGCAGAGATGAATAAAGTAATCGAAATTTATGCCCCGGATTTTGTGTAATTTAACGGAAGTTTAACAGCCAAGTACCGCTTTTTATGAATCAAAAAAATTTTATAGCGGTTCTGGGCAACCATTATGACATGGGTTGCCAGCAGGGGGAAAGGTTCGCTATCGACAACCAGAATACGTTTAGGCGAATCCTGCGCCTTGAAGGGATGAGACTTGTAAAGCCCGGGGTTGTTCCGGATTTTCTATTCGGCTATTTTTTAAGAAAAGAAGTCGCCAAAAGGTGGCAGAAAAACATAGAGATAATCACGCCGAGGCAATTTGAGAGAATGAAGGGCATATCGTCCGGTTCCGGGACGGATCTTGAGGAGCTTCTTGTTGTACAGGCTCTCGAGGTTATGGCGGACGACGTTAGCCTCGTTATGACAGGATGTTTTTCGGCCGTTTTTCTTCCTCAAAGAATCGATTCGAACGAAGTTGTGGCGATTAAGAACTTCGATTTTATATCGGAGTTCAAGATAGATAACCTGCTTAGATTTTCCCAGCCGAAAGGAAAATTATCTTCTTTGGAGCTTACCTACAAGCAGATAGCCGGTTCTCACGATGGTATAAATGAAAAAGGCCTTTGCGTGACATACAACTACGGGCTCACGACCGAAAAGATACAATCCCGTCTGCCAATGACGCTTCTCGTCCAGGAGATTCTCGAAAACTGCCAAACATCGGAGGACGCTTTAGGCGTCATAAGAAATTTCAGATACCCAAACGCCGCTATACTTACGCTCGCCGACAAAAACAACAACGCCGTATCCATCGAGATTACCCCGGATCACATAGGGATAAGAAAGCCGGAAAATGGTTTTCTTGTAAATACAAATTTCTTCATTATTGACGAAATGAAAAAATACGACATCCCGTCCGCCGCATGTTACTCCAACAGAGCGCCCAAAGGCATAAGGGGGTTGAGAATTCACGAAACGAACGAAAAGAGATACCATCGGGCGATGGATATCATCAAAGCGAAACATAAGTTAAATTTGGACGACTTAAAGGGAATCTTGACCGACCACGGTGATGGCTTTGGCTCTGAAAATACTATATGCCGCCACGGAGAATTTTTCAGCACGCAGGTTTCCGCGATTTTTTATCCTTCAAGAAGGAAAGCGCTCGTCTCATTTGGTCATCCTTGCGAGGCGGGGTTTACGGAGTATGTGTTTTGAACTTCAAAGAAACTTCCCGACATATAAGAATTTGGTACTATGATACCGTTGAAAAACCCTCTTTAGTTTTTTGAAATAATTCTCGTTGGTAAATCCGACGATAAAACATTTGCATGTTCTCTCCGGAATTGCTATAATATTTCTGACGAAAACAAATAAAATTCAGGAAGACAAAACGATTCAAAGAGCAAAAAGCAAAAGGTTTGAGAGAAAATTCAGAAATTGAAAAAACTGTCAGCAATTTTTCAAACATAAATTGCTAAACCTACCGGCTAAATAACACCGGCTTTGCTAAATACTGACTTTTTCAGTCTCATAATAAAACCGCTGCGCGAAGGAAGTGTCCCGATGATATCGGGACCGCTGTCCCGCAACGGTAAAGAAAAGCGGTAGATAGTAGTTAATAGATAGTAGATAGGGAAAAAAGGTTTTCACTTTTTACTAATGACCAATCACTAATCACCGCTTCTAGATTTATCGGCCCTAAATTGTAGCCGCATTGTCTCACGATGCATTTTTATAACGGGATAAAATCATGATTTTCGTTTATACGGGCAATGGAAAAGGAAAAACGACCGCGGCGGTGGGTCAGATAATAAGAGCTCTGGGACATAAAAAGAGGGCCTGTCTCATCCAACTCTTTAAAGGAAAAGAATATTACGGTGAACAAAAAATTTTAAAAAAACTAAAAGACTTGGATTTTTTTTCTTTTGCGCCATACCATCCGCTCTGTGCGAAAAGCACAGAGCGAACATTTGTTCGGGGCGAACATTTGTTCGCCTTAGAATCTGTCAAAAAGCAGTGTGCAAAGTCGCTTGATTGTTTGGAAAAAGTTCTCAAAGAAAAAAAATATGCTCTAATCGTTCTTGACGAATTTAACATTGCCCTCAGAGATAAATTTATGAAATCAGAAAAATTAATCGATATAATCCGTACAAAAGCGGGAAAATCCGACATCATAATAACTGGTAGAGGCGCTCCAAAATCCTTGTTAAAAATCGCCACCCTTATAACGGAGTTCAGAGAAATCAAACACCCGTTTCAAAATGGCATAAGTGCCAAAAAAGGAATTGAATATTAAAATATATTTTTATGACTAACAATAAACTGTTAAACCAACTGAAAAATAGATTGTTCGATTCAATTAAACGAAATCATAGTAATGAATTGCTTTTCTCCGGCGGATTGGATACGAGCATTTTGGCAATACTTTCTCCTAACATCATCGGAATAAATATAAGTTTAGAAAATTATAGTTCTGACATTAGATATGCAAAACTTGCGGAAAAATTTTTTAACCTCGTTAGAGATAATCCCACACAGCGGGATGTCGGTTGCGTCTCTAACGGGGTAAATTATCTAACGATAAAAACAGAAGAAGCGATTGATTCAATTCCAGAAATCATAAAAATCTTAAAAAATTTGGTAATGGCTAAACAATTCGGACTAATTTTTCATCAAAATGAGTGTGCTGTAACATCTTCAGTATAGTCGGAAAAAGGTCTTCGTCTCTATGATTAAATCTGAAAGAAATTTC
>JBGFRZ010000065.1:0-17455 GCA_041694835.1 Ignavibacteria bacterium | reverse complement strand
GGCTTCACTCGTCCTTGGGTTACTTGACTCCGAACGAGTTTGAAGCCAACTATAAAAACAATCTCAATGCCTTGTCAGCACAATACTAATTCTTTTGTACAGTCAAAGGGGTACACCCCAGCCTGATGAATCATCTTTACTACTTCGGCAAACTGGTTATCAAAACGTTTTGCAAGTTTCATTTTCTACCTTCAACGATTTTTATTTCATTTTCAGTTAGACCGTATAGTTTGTAGACCCCGTTAGATGTTTACTATCTAACGCGGGTCAATACCAGAGCAAGTTACACCTCTAAAACAGCAAGTTACACGAATACTTTAAGAAAGCACCCCTGAGCTTAATTGTTATACTGATTTTCTTCGTCTTCCACCTTTTTGCCAGGGTTCAATTCCGAGTTTTTTTAACTCGCTGCCTCTTTTACCGTAGAGAGAATATGCAAAATCAACTACTTTTCTGTATATGTTCTCTATCCTGAGAGCAGATTTATTGAGTGATTTCGTAGCAAGGTTCAACTCCGCTTTAAGTTTTTCTTGCTTTGCATTGATATCTATGTATGTCTCGAGTTCTTTTCTCTCCTCTTTTTGGCTCGTTCCACCCTTTTTATCAAGGTTCTGGCAACTAATGAACCAAGTTTTTTGACTTCTTCAAGACTTTTCGGATTCTTTTCAACCCCTCCCTTGGCATCAACACTAAAGACTTTATTTTTTGCTTCTCTTACTAAATACATTCTTGCAATGAACCCAAATTTTCTTAATATTTTCAGAACCAACACTGTACTGTCCTCATAGGATGTTGCAACTGCCCCAAATGGCTTACCTGTGAGAGGCCAAACATAATTTTTGTCTGCCTTCTTTGCAAAATAAACTATTGCCATCAACCTTTCCATTAAAGCTACTAATTTTGCTGGTGCAGGATAATAAAGAGGAGAGGCTAATATTATGCCATCTGCATCGATCATCCTTTGAAAAACTTTTTCGAAGTCATCTTTAAGTATACATTTATAAGGCTTCTTGCCACAACCCCAATTCTTGAATTTATGCAGACCAGAATAATGAGCTTCACAGGGATTTATCTCAAAATCTCTTAGCTGTAATAGCTCGGTATCTATCAATCTCTCATTCTCTTTCTTTGCTCCTTCAAGAGCAGATTTAAGGAGAAGATAAGAATTGCCATCTTTTCTTTGTGAACCATTAATGCCTAATATTTTCATAGTTTTCTTCCCCTAATAGCGAAAGGGTGGAATTTCATATAACATGTTGCGCATATATGACGTTTCCACCGTAGCGCCAGCTGAAGTGAAAATGTGGCGAAGCCCGTAGCAACCAACGGGAGCGGAGCATATATGCGCTGTTAGGTGCAGTTTGCCCATTTTTAACTTTTTAGCAGGCCAATGGCTGCTAAATATCCTAATATACTCATTATGACTATCAAAACTACAAATAAAATAGAAAGTATATTCCAAACTTTCGCCGGCTTTTTATACCATAATAGACAGCAGGGACACAAATTTTTGATTCATCTTATACCTCCAATTAGTTTTTTATATTTATGTGCGCAAATTTCGCCTAACGGTTGGCGGATAAAAAAGGTATTGCCAACCCTATCTGCGACATTTCTCGCTCCCTAACAACATGCTTAGAGGGCTGGGTTTTGGCGAAGGTGCGTAGCACTGTAGCCCTTTATCCGCTGTTATATGAAGTCGACAAAAAGTCATTGCTACCTTGGTAATGCTTCAATTGGTCCGGTTACCTCTATATCAACCCTGAATCCTTCAATCTCTTTAGGTATCCTGTTTCTTAATTCCAGAGAATCTTTTTCTAAATATACTTTTATGCATGGTTTTTTATCATATTCCCCAATACCAACTCCTACAACGCCAGGTATATCCATTAGCGAGAATTCATATCGTGCCTTTACATCTTCAACGTTAGGCTTGGGCGTATACATCAATAAGCCAATTCCCATAATACCTAATATACTTACTACTAAAATTCCATAAAATACCTTTTTGTTTTTTATCATAATTTTTCTTCCGTTGTTAGGCGATAGTGCAAACAGAAAGGACGCTATTTTTTTAACCAGCAATATAAATGTCCAAGGAAGTTTAAAACGACGCCAGTAATTATCCACACCCAACTATGCGTCCAAAGACCATAAGCCAACAATCCCATTCCTATGATTGTTAATACCAAATTTACCGGATTTGCGTGCTCAAGCAATATCCGCTCAAACCAAGTAGGCTTTTTGCCTTGTTTATATTCTTCTATTCTTTTCTCTGCCCAATTCATATTTTATTACCTCCTTTCTACTATTTTTATTTCGTCATCAGTAAGACCGTAAAGTTTGTAAACCATCCCGGTGTTCAATGGTGGATGTGTCGGCATCTTTAAACTACCCTCTTGTTGATGGAAGTCATATCGGCAATTAATTGCCGTCTATTTCTTTTTCAGAATTTATATACATTTCTAATTGGTTTTTTTACATTCCAGACACATTTTAATCCTTTCGGGAAAATGACGAGGTCGCATCCCAATCAAACCGCGAAATTTCGCAACTCCACGGCGACCAATTTTTTACATTAAGTCCTTCAAACGTTTCTTTTGTCGGTTTTGATATTTATTATTTGTCTAGCAGACATTTTAATCATCCTCCTATGTTCAAAATCAAGTTTTAAGTAGCAAATCTATGATTTTTTCACCGCAGAGCAGTAGTGCTCTGTAAAGTTAGTTTTTTATATTGGGTGGTGGATTTTTTAAACCATTGCCGACTTTGCTTTCCTTTTGTAAATCCCCCTGTTTCGCTTCCCACCAAACCCTCTCTTCCCCCTTTATTAAAGGGGGACTAAGGGGGATTTTCCTGCTCGTGGCAATGACACTTACTACCAAGAACTTACATTACAGAGCAGTAGAGCACAAGAACACAAGAGCATAAGTTATGGATTGCCAGTTACCATTGCCAGTCACCAGCCGCGATCCACCTGTCCCCTATCTACTATCTACTCAAAAAAGACCGGTTACTTTGGCGGTGTTTGTGTCGATATCCACTCGTCTGAACGCCGGGTCGGAACTTGTGCCTGGCATCAAACTAATTGTTCCTGTCATAGGACAGAGAAATTTCGCCCCTGCAAAGACCAGTATGTCTCGCACGGGGAGAGTCCATCCCTTTGGAACGCCTTTTAGTGTCGGGTCATGCGACAAACTTAAATGGGTTTTAACCATCATCGTCATAAAGTCCTTCATTTCAGGATTCGCCTCCAATTTTTTTGCTTTCGCTTCCGCTTCAGGCGTCCACGAAACTCCGTCGGCACCGTAGACCTCTTTTGCAATGAGCTCAACCCTTTTTCTTAAAGGCATATCCAGAGGGTAGAGAAATTTGAAATCGACTTTGTCATTGCACGCATCGACGACGGCATCGGCAAGTTCCAAAGCCCCATCGCCGCCTTTGAGCCAGTGCTCTGAAACTGCGCATCGAACCCCCGCTTGTTCAACATGTTTTCTAATTAGAGCAATTTCATTTTTGGTGTCGGTATAAAATGGATTTATACAGACAACCGGACTTACCCCCGATTTTTTGACGGTTTTTATGTGATGGAGTAAATTGACGATGCCTTTTTCTAAAAGTTCGCAGTTCTCTTTTGTGTACTCTTCAGGTATTGGTCTGCCGGGCGCAACTTTTGGTCCCCCGCCGTGCATTTTTAATGCGCGGCTCGTCGCAACCAAAACGACTACATTCGGAACGAGTCCCGAGAGACGGCATTTGACGTTCCAGAATTTTTCAAATCCGATGTCTGCCCCAAAACCACTCTCAGTGACATGGTAATCAAACATTTTTAACCCGATTCTGTCGCTTATAATTGATGATTGCCCGACGGCAATATTGGCGAAAGGTCCTGCGTGAACCATGCAAGGTTGATATTCAACCGTTGACATTAAAGTCGGATTAATCGTGTTTCTCATCCACGCGCACATCGCTCCGGCCACTTCTAAATCTGAAGTGGTTACGGGCTCGCCTTTTTTGTTGTAAGCGACGATAATTTTTCCCAGACGCTCTCTTAAGTCCTTCAAATCACGGACGATAGAAAGTGTAGCCATCAGTTCGGAACTAACCGCAATTCCAAAGCGAGAAGAGAGCATATAGCCGTCCTGTTTCCCGCCGATTCCGATGATAATGTTGCGTAAACTCTGGGCGCAGAAATCAATTATCCATCCGAGCTCAACGGCAGTGGGGTCAATGTCCAGGCGTCTCAGTTTTCGCTTGGAAAGTTCCGCATCGTCGTAATTTCGTTCGTGCTGCATTCTGGCGGTTAAAGCAACCATTGCAAGATTGTGCGCGTTCATTATGTCGTTTATATCGCCAGTCAGTCCCAGCGAAAACTCTGTCATCGGTATAAGAAGCGCATTGCCACCACCGGCGGCAGTGCCTTTGATATTCATCGTTGGGCCGCCTGAGGGTTGTCTGATAGCGCCGCCAACATTTTTATTTCGCTTTCCAAGCCCTTCGATTAAACCCATCGTCGTCGTTGTTTTTCCTTCTCCAAGAGGCGTGGGTGTAATTGCAGTGACATCGATATATTTCCCTTGCGGCTTGTTTTTTAGTCGCTCTATTATTTTAAGAAAATTCAGTTTACAGATTTTCCCATAAGGTATGATTTCATCTTTTTGGAGTCCCAATTTTTCGCGCCACTCATCGGGCGAAGGTAATTGCTTTTCGGATTCTTCTGCAATCTGCCAGTCAGCCATTTTCGTTGCATCGTAAGACATATCTTTTACCTCCGGTATGTCAAATTTCAAACCACAGATTAACACAGATAAACACTGATTTAAAATTTGCATTTTTAATTGTTCTGTGTTCATCAGTGTTCACCTGTGGTTTCATAAAAGATTAGAACCACAGAACTTGTCCCATCTTGGCGGGATTAACACAGAGAGACACGGATAAAAGAATTACACGGAAACACGGGAAGAAATATCCCGATTAAAGTTTCCTTCAGTGCTTCGGCGGTTCAGTGGTTAAATGTTTTTTTTGTTTTAGGCTTTGTAGTCGTCTTAGCACAATTTATGGTTTATTTTTAAAACTACAAATTATACGAAAATAATAATTCGTAAAATTCGCGTTAATCAGTGCTCCTTCGTCTATGTCACAGAGCAATGCTCATTTTTTATTTCTTTTTGTATGCTTCAAGATAAGAATCACAATAAATGTTTTTTGCCAGAAGTAGTTCAGAGGTAATCATTGCGTCCATGAGTTCTTTATCAAGTGGATTGAGAATCGCTGCATCAAGTCCAGCGGCGGTGGCCATCGAGAGAAATATACTATCAACAAGGGACCTATTTAAGCATCCCTGTGAGACGTTAGAAAGTCCAAGAATTGTTTTTGGCGCCGGTTCTGAAATCAACTTACATTGTCTAATTGTTTCTAAAACATTTTTGACATGGTCTTGCGCTACATTAACAGGAAGAATTACGGCATCAATGAAAACGTTTTCTATGTCAATGTTGTGTTCTATCGCCGCAGCGACGATATTTGCGGCAATTTCCAGACGTCCTTCGGATGATGCGGGGATTCCTGATTTTGACATAGTTAGAGCAATGATTTTTGCCTCGTATTTTTGGGCAAGTGGAAGTAAAATATCTAATTTTTCTCTATCTCCGGAAGTCGAGTTTATTATTGAATTTCGTCCTGCCAAGATAAGTCCTTTTTCCATGACTTCAATTTTTGTGGTGTCAATGGCGATTGGTTTGTCCGTAACTTCACGGACCGCTTCTATGAGCCATTGCATATCCTTCAAAGGTTCGGCGGATGCAGGGCCTACATTTACATCAAGAGCATCTGCCCCTGCCTCTAACTGTGTTTTCGCGAGTTCCTGAACAATTGATTTATTTTTTGTCTGAATTGCTTCTGTGACATTTTTAAACATCCCGTTGATTTTTTCACCGATGATAAACATAATGCCTCCAAAGATAATTATGAATATCCTTTGTAAATCGCCGTTCAATCAGCGATTACGATGTAATTGGGGTTCACCGACGCTTCGCTAAAATTCACCACAGAGACACAGAGCACGCACGCGTTCATTCCGGGGGTGTCGCCTCCGGGAGTTATAACTGCGATTCTTTTTTGTTTCATCGCTCATCCCCTCAAAAACATCAAAAAAATTCGGAGACGGCTTTGGTATAGTTCAAAGCCTTTTCGGCCGATTCTTCGGAAAGAGAGCCCAGTCCACACGACGGGGTTATGAGCATTTGTTCAAGCAAAACCTCTTTCCCAATGCCTCTTTTTACGAGTTCTTCTATTTGATGCTCCAGAAGATTCTTCAAACTTTCCGATGTTTCTTTCTGTATTGACTCCGCGTTTGTCGGAACAATGCCCCACGCCAAAATTCCTTTTTTTGAAATGAACTCCCTCAGTTTGTCAACGTAAAGAAAAAGGCCTTCGAAATAGCCGTAAGCGTCGAACGAAAGTATCTCTATGGGAGAGGCAAGTAGAAGAGACCAGTCGGTGTTTCCGCAGCAATGTATCCCTATCTTCAAATTGATTTGACTGCCAGATATCGTTCCCAAATTCGCTCTTATCTCCTCCACCGTTTCTTTGATGGTCACTATCACTTCTTCGCGCGACAGAGCCGTAAAAGCGCTTCCGTAGGCGGAAAGGTACGGTTCATCCAAAAAAAGAAAAACATCGCATGGTGAAATTCCCGTTGCACATATTTCTTTTATCTGCCATAGGGATTTCATCGCGATGTTTTTGACGGCGGCGTCTCTCATCTGATCGTTGAAAAAAATTGAGCGTTCGTTCTCGTCTTTCAGCATCATAGCGTAAGTGATCGCTCCAACTGTCTGACACTTAACGACGGCGGGTATTATTTTACACATCTTAAGTCGCAAAAGAAATCGAAGAAATCCTTTCGCACATTCCCCGGAAATCGCAAAATAATCAATGTCTTTAGCAAGATAACGTTCATAAAAATTTTCCAATTTTGACAACGTGTTTTCGGTGTTGACTAAAATCTTCTGCAATTTTTCATCCATAACAACGCCCGGAAATCCCTCCGAATACTGCACCACCATATTTTCGCGAAAACTTCTTTTCGGAAGCTGTGGCCATGCAGGGATGGATGTGTACTTAAAAACCATATCAACCGCGGCAGAGGCGGATTTATAAGGGATGCTGCCTATCGTTGTGGTGGGTTTCATCGTCTACTTTTTCTCCCATTTAAGAAGTTCAATAAGGTCAGCCAATGTCTGGCCTGAGTTTATTTCGGTGCGGAGACGGTTTTCCCTCTCTAAAACGTCCATCGCCCTGTTGATGTGCTCCACGGCCGTTTCCTTAGGTATCACGATGACGCCGTCTTCGTCTCCGAAAATCCAGTCGCCGGGAGATATTCTAACGTCGGACACGGTGACCGGAACGTTTATTTCGCCAAAGCCTTTGGGCTCGCCGGCCTGAGGGGTTATGATTTTTGCATAAGCCGGGAATTTCATTTTTTTTATGTCGGCGGTGTCCCTTATCGCCCCGTCTATCACAACGCCTGAGATTTTTTTAATCATCGCGCTCCGTGTGGCGAGCTCGCCCCATACAGCCGGTCCGACGCCTCCGGCGTCTATTACTATAATGTCGCCTACCGATGCGGCATCGATCGCTTCAACTGGTTTTGCCCAGTCTCCGGGATAAGTCCTGACTGTTATCGCCCGACCAAATGTTTTAGCCCCGGGGCAAATCGCCGACAAACCGACCAGAGGCGGGCATCTGTGAATCGCATCAGAGATATTCGCCGCCGACACTTTTGACAGTATGTCTCTTATGTTGTTTTCATCGACTCTTTTGAAAAATTCGCTTTTGACTTTTATTTTCCGAGTGATAGCCCTTTTGATGTCTTCAACGGCTTTTTTTGCATCTTTTGATTTAGTAATCGCTCCACCTGCTACAACGATCGCCGCCCCGTTCCTGACAACTTCGGAGGCATTCTCGGAGTTTATACCGCCGGCGACCGAAACGGGAATTCCGACGGACGAGGCAACTTTTCTGACGATATCGAAAGAAACTTTGCCCTTCATCTGCTCATCTATCGGGATGTGTATTCCAATGAAATCCGCCCCCATTTTTTCGGCTTCCCGGGCTCTTTTTACTATGTCGCGAACTTCAATCATATCCACTATAATATTAGCGCCGTAGTTTCTTGCGGCAGAGACGGCCTCTTTTATCGTCTCATCGCTTGAGGCCCCGAGGACTCCGACAATAGTCGCTCCAGCCTTGGCGGCCAGTTCTACCTCGAGGCGGCCGACGTCCATCGTTTTCATGTCGGCCACGATTGGGATTTGTGGAAATCTGGACTTCATCTCCCTTACGGCGTTCAATCCCTCGGATTTTATCAAAGGCGTTCCGACCTCAATCCAGTCGCAGCCGCCGTCAACGGCTTCAACGGCAAGTTTCAATGCCCTTTTCAAATCCGCAAAATCAAGTGCGACCTGCAGGAGAGGTTTTTTTAATGAAACGGATTTCGATTTCATTTTATTCTCCGATTATTTTTACAATGAGCTTTCTGGAACGCGGACGGTTATCGAAATCTATAAAAACTATCTGCTGCCAGGTGCCCGTCTCAAGGATGCCGTTTCCAAAAGGAACGGTAAGCGAAGGCCCCACGAGAGAAGCGCGCAGATGGCTCGGAGCGTTTCCGTCAGGATTCCCCTCGTCATGAGAATAACGACACGTCTCGCTTACTAAATCTCTGAACATTTTTTTTGTGTCTTCAAGCAGACCCGGCTCGTATTCTATCGTGGTCAGCGCCCCGGTGGCACCAGGAATAAAAACATTTACTATTCCGGTTTTCAATCCATAATTTTTTAGCAGAGAGGAAATCTTCGGTGTTATGTCTATTATGTCGCAATCCCCCTTAGTGTCAAGGGTTATCTTTTCGGATATTATTTTCATAATCTATTAAGTTGTATCGTGTTTTTCAGGAGCATAGCGGTAGTGGCCGGGCCAACGTCGTCGGGAATCTATGGGTCCAAGATTCTCTGCCCTCTGTCTTCTGATCACGCTTCCATCACATTAATTTTTTCAATTCCTGTTTAATCTCGTCTATATTCGTTATCTTCAGCAAATCATCCACTTTTTTCGACATCTCAACAGCGCTCATAGATCTTATTTCTTTCTTAATTTTTCCTACGGCGGAGCTCGCCACGCTCATCTCGTCGAAACCGAGTCCAATAAGAATCCCCGTGTATTTCGTATCCGCGGCCATCTCTCCGCAAATGCCGACTTTTATATTAGCAGAGTGAACGCTTGAGACTATATGTTTCAGGATTCTCAAAAGACCTATGTGCGACGGGTCATAAAGTTCTGCGACCATCTCGTCCGTTCTTTCGACGGCGATGGTGTACTGTATCAGGTCGTTCGTTCCGACGGATATGAAATCAACTTCTTTGGCTATGAAATCACAACTCATAGCCGCCGAAGGAACCTCTATCATGGCTGCCACTTTTATTTTCTCGTCAAAAGGATGCCCCTCTTTTCTCAACTCGTCTTTTGTTTCCTCAAGCATTTTTTTTGCGGCTATTAGTTCATGAACATCTGAAATCATCGGAAACATTATCGTTATCTTTCCCTCGTTAGATGCGCGCAGTATCGCCCTCAACTGAGGTTTGAATATATGCGGAAACTTCAAACAGAGCCTTATCGCCCTTAGTCCTAAAAACGTCGGGCATTGGCGGTGGTATTCAAGCATCGGATCGTTCAGCTTGTCCCCGCCGATGTCGAGCGTTCTTATTATCACGCGGTTAGGCAACGTTTTTCTTGCCGCCTGCGAGTAGTTTTCATAAAGTTCGTCTTCCGCAGGAAGGTTGGATCTATTGAAATATATATACTCAGTTCTAAAAAGCCCTATTCCCTCGGCGCCGCTTGACATAACAAAAGGGAGTTCCTGTATGTTGTCGAAGTTTGCAGCCAATTCTATCTTTTTTCCGTCAAGCGTAGTAGCGGGAAGATCTCTCAACTTTTCATACTCTCTGCGGACGACTATAAATTTTTCACGCTCTCTGATATAATTTGAAACAAGACCTTCATCCGGGTTTATGATTATTTTTCCGTTTATTCCGTCGAGAATGACGGTGTCGCCGGTTTTAACGAAACTGAGTGCCCCTTTTACTCCCACAACAGACGGTATCTCGAGCGCCTGTGCAAGTATGGAGACATGTGAGGTCTTTCCACCCATCTCCGTCACAAATCCGCCCGCCTGCCTTTCCCTCATCACCATAGTGTCGTTCAGGGTGAGGTTTTGGGCAACGACTATTGCTCCATCTTTTATATCGGAAAGCAACCTTTTTTGGGGTCCGAGAAGATGCCCCATGATTTTATTGCCGATGTCTTCTATATCATTTTTTCTGTCTTTAAAATACGGGTCTTCCAGCTTCATAAAAGACTTTATGACTTTATCGAGCACCATATATAAGGCGTATTCCGCGTTTACTCCACTTTGAATCTGGCGCGGAACGTCTCTTGTCAAGAGGGGGTCGTCGAGAATCTGACGGTATGCATCGGCCAAACCAATATGTTCTTTACCCAGCATTTTTCCCAGACTTTCCTTGAAAGATTCAAGTTCTTTTTTTGTTCCACCCAGCGCCTCTTTATATCTGTTCACTTCTTTCTTTATCTCATCTTTTGATATCTCAATTTTTATGGGGCAGAACTCCCCTCCCCCTTCAATTACAAAAGCCTCTCCGACGGATATACCTTCCGACGCCGCCACTCCGCTTAAAATCTTATCCTTATCCATAGTCAATGCCCCTCCGTTTTGACCAGCGTCTCCTTTACAATTTTTTCCAAGTGATGTATTGCCGCTTCCTCGTCTATACCCTCTACTACAATCTTCATTACAGAGCCGTTTGTAAGACCAAGCGTAAGTAGTCCCATTATGCTTTTTCCGTCGGCCATCTGGTCATCATTGAAAATCGTTATCTTTGATTTGAACTTAGATGCTTCGTGCACAAAAATGCCCGCGGGTCTCATATGAAGCCCTTGAGGAAGACTCATCTTAATGGATATTTCAAGCATAATATCTAGAGATAATTCAACACTATACTTATCGCTATCACAGCATAGAATATCTTCAAACCCGAGATAGATTTGAAAAAAAGATGGAGGATTGCCGTTGCGACGATAACAAAAATAAACGCGTGTATTAGCACAATATCGTCCACCAGATAATATCTTAGATAACACACCACAGCCGAAAAAGCCGTAAAGACTCCGAGCAGTTGCAAGTACCATATCAGTTTGTTTATGTTTATCCTTTTGAGTATGTAGAAAAAATTCAGGCCGGACCTTGATGATTCCGCGATAAAATAATATCTCAAGGGCAGGTGGAACAAATTGTAGAGAATAAAAAAAACAATCGCGGGAAGATACGCGTCTCCTTTAAGCCATGCTATCAATATCGCAAGCATGCCGGCCGCTGGACGAAGTGTGCTCCAGAAAATATGGGTTCCAAGTGCTGCCATGGGTCCGCCGTAGGAAATTTTCACCTTTTGCACGAGCTCATAGTTTTTTTCCTCCCAGAGGAGCATTATTCCAGCGAATATGCCAATAAAGTAAGGGTGTGTATTGAAATAATCAAGGTTTCTTTTCACGGCGTTCTTAAGAGCATTTCTTTCCGGATAAATTTTTTTTAAAGCCGGCAGCACCGACCACAGGAATCCGATGTTCTGCATCTTCTCAATGTTCCATACGGCCTGCGATAAAAGTAATCTTAAAAATATCTTCAATATCATTTTTTATATTTTCTTATATATCAATTTAACTATCGAATCGTAAAAATTGAAAAGGAAAACCCCTATGCCGACGGCAGGAAGAATCCTATATGACACAACAAGTCCATCTATTATGTCTTTGTTCAAAAAACTGTTGGCATAGAACAAATATCTATAAAGTGGCAAACTTATCAAAAACAACAAAAAATTCTTCAGAAAAAAAATCGCCATTGACAACCCTACCGATAGTCCTATCATGCAAAATGAGTCCTTTTCAACGGCATCTTCTATACGTCTATTCCATAGAGAATTCAGTTTCCTGTGAAATATGTCGGATTTCCTGTAAACAAAACTCAAGGGTAGCGCAAAAATAAGCGCCAGGACCACAATCGCTTCCGGTGTGGCGCTCATCGATTTGGTTTTTACCGCCCAGTATGTACCTATTATTGTTGCGGCGGTGACATCCGGCACGAGCGTCGTTCCTATCGGTATGGTGTTTATCCAGACAAGTTCAAGGATTATTCCTATATTCAGACCAAGCATCGGATCGCCTAATATATATCCCATTATGGGCCCACAGACAATTGGCCTTGAAAATCCGAATTGGCCGAAAATCACGCTGTCCATTGTAATGACCGTCGATATCAAAACAATATAAATATGCTCCATAAGCCTAAAAAACCTGCGGAAAACCAAATTTTTTAAGACAAGTCATGTCTTTTGCCAAAAGAATTTTATTTCAAAATTTTTTGTTTCTTGAGGCGACAACTCAAATTTCCACGATATAAGTATACAACCGCCCTGAAGCGTTCTCTCGAAGCCGTCCTCGGAAAGCGAAATGGTTTCGATAGGGAATGCCCAAAGATTGAAAGGGCTTGAAGCTGCGAGAATCAACTTAATGCCGCTTGCCGAATCTATGAATTCGCGCTCTGTAATTCCGTCTTCTTCAGTCTTCCCAAATCCTGCGAAAAAAGCAAAATTTTGCTCGGAGCCGAAAGTGAAACTTGCATTTTCCCCTGACAGATTTTTTATTCTATAATTCACCGTCACAGAACAATCGGCCCCGGGTTTGATGATTTTCTCAAGCAGCACATCGCTCACATTATCATTTATCCAGACCTTGCCATTTCTTGAAAGTTTTATTGTGTCATTGTTTATTTCATGCTGGTAAGACTCTATGGCAAAATCGCCCTGCTCCCCGTACTTACATTTGGTAAAATCTTCAAATTTTGTATCTGGATGAATAAAGTGATCAATGAGACTTGCGCGATTATACCAGTCGTAGTTGAGATAGTTTTCGAGGTTTTTCTCTTTATGCCTTGTGATATCATGAATGCTGAGTCCGCTTTCCTTTTTTGCCGCATATTCTTTCAGCTTTTTGTGATACGCCTCGTATCTTCTAGTCAGAACGTTTAAAACGTTAACCGGCGGATCCATTATATCCCATTCGTAAACGACGCCGCCCGAATGGGGAGAAACGTACAAATTCTGCGACGGGCTCTCGTATATGATTTCATCCCGCCCATCCTTGTTTATGTCGTAAAGGGATATATCTGCCTTCTTGGGGGCGATATGCTTCTCCGCCCTTATGAGCTCCTCATACACCGCCCTTCTCAAGTGGGGCAGATAAAGCCCGCCGAAGACGCCATGCCAGTAAGCGCAATTGCACTGGGCCGCGTACAAGTGTTCGAGAGATTGGGAGATTGAGAGATTGGGAGATTGAGTTTTATTTGTCTTTTTTCTTTTTCTCTTTTTTTCTTTTTCTCCTTTTATCGCTATTTTTTCGCTAACATAGAGCATTTTTTTATGCATGTTGTTCGATTCGTCATACTTCGTAAGAAAATTCCTCCAGAAGCCACCCCTCACATACTTTCTTATGATGGCTCCGTCGTTTATCCTTGAAAGATTTTCGACCACCCGCTCCATCTCCGACTGGGCGCCCGACGGCAACGACCACTCCGACATCTCAAAATAAGAAGTCGTCGGAAGATATATCCTGCCCGTTGCCGGCTTTGTTTTAAGGAATTCGGAAAATGTCGCTGTTTTTAACCACGCCCCGCTGTTTTTTATCGCATTCAAAAATTTGTTGAGCCATCCGCTTTTTGAAGAACCGCTCTTTCCATACACATGTTCGTAGGTTTTAGGCCACATACCGAATTTTTCTCCGTCGTCTCCCATCGTAAGAGAAGAATTAAACTTGCCGTTGCTTTTGAAAAGATCTATGGATTTTTCGACTTCCTCAAAAGGTATATAATACCTGAGCTTCTGGCTTATCGGAAATATATCAATCTTGCATCCCGATTCCTCGGTTACATAATATCCTGTCAATCCGTCCGGGTCGTAGCCCGACGACAGAAAGTGATAGTCGTCGACGAGGGTGTATTCTATACCTGCGTCATTCAGCACTTTGGGCAGCGAAGGCTCCCATATCCTCTCCGTCAACCACACCCCCCTGGGCGTCTGACCAAATGTGTCTTTTATAAAATCATTCAGTTTTTTTATTTGCGACAACTTGTCTCTGTCGGGGATTACGGCCAGTATCGGCTCATAATAACCCCCTGAAAGCAATTCAAGTTGCCCTCTTTCAACCATTTTTTTTACATCCTCGACATATTCGGGATGTTTTTCAATGATAAAGTCCCACAGTATCCCGCTAAGATGAAGCGACCACTTGATATCAGGGTATTCTTTCATTACTTCCAAAAAAGGGTAATATGCTTTCCGATATCCCATCTCAAAAATTTCGGGGAAATTACCTATCGGCTGATGATTGTGAATGCCAAGCAAGAATGTCGTCTGAAACATTTATCCTCCTGTTGCCGCATCCCACAACGGCAGAGCGTGGGGAGATGAATTATGGCTCTCTTTTCCTGAAATATCTGTAATCTATATCGGGGAACAGAGAGTCGTTTGCCGAAATCGACTCGAGTATCTGCTCGTCTGCGCGGGTTATACTTTTTTTGTACATAATATCCGAAAGCGTGAGAAATCTATTGTAGTGCGAAAGAAACCTTTTTTCGCTGTATTCCCTGGCTTGCCACGTGCTTACAAGGAATGGCCAGTCCGAAGACTCGAGCAGAAGCTTTTCTCTCAATATCTGATCCAGTGTTTTTTTTCTTAATGGCTCATTGTTCGGTATTCTCTTGTCTTCGTAATCAGAAATCGTCTTTTCAAGAAGTTTTTCCGATTTGTGAATTATCTCCCACATCCACCTCGTATCCTTATTCAACCAGACATAATGACCGCCGCCATCACCCCACGACGACTCCGGCAGTTCTATCATCAAATCCGACTTGCATGAATTCAAATAATCATTTACCGATAAAATGTTTATGCCGCTCAATAAAATTTTTTTAAGCGTTCTTCTCAGCCAATCAATCCCCTCGAACCACCAGTGGCCGTAAAGCTCTGTGTCATAGGGCGCTATAACCACAAGACTTTTCTCTTTATTCTTTGAAAAATCGCTCAAGAGTTCGCGAATTTTTTCCTTGAAATGTTCGGAGTTTTCTTCGACTCGGGCGGCGGCGATTTCCGGAATATAAAGCTCCTTGGCGCCGAGATCGGTCTTTTGTGATGTGATTTTCCAGTACTGCATCCCGCTGACGGAGTCTTTTTTGTGGAACTCCCGGTAATTGCCGTCGCCCGGATATCCCCACTCGCTTGACCACACGAGCATGCCGACCTTTTTGTTCCTTCCAAGAACATACACGCCGCTTTTCAAAACATAAGAATTAAATGTTGTTCTCATCGTCTCGGGTTTTACTACGTTGATGTCAGTCCCTATGTATCGCGACGTTTCTCCTCCCTCTATAGCGTGTGAATCGACAAAAAAATACTTGAGGTTATTTTCAGCGAGAAACTCGTCTATACCCTTTTTGTAATATCCTTCAACGTTGTAAGCGGGTCTGTAAGCACATTCAGGAAGCCAGATACCATCGGGTTCGGCGCCGAAGTGTTTTTTATAAGATTCAACGCCCACTTTTATCTGAGCGCTTATCGAAGAATCTCTCGACAAAAGCGGCAAATATGAGTGGGTTGCTGCAGAAGTTATCACCTCCAAACGCCTTTCTTTCTGCATCCGCGAAAATCCGCCGATTAAGTCTCCCGAAATTCTCTCGAAATAATTCAGTCTCTTTTCAAAAAGCTTCTTATAGAAACGGGCAAGCGATTCAAGCTGCTCCTGCCTCGACCTGTTGAACCTATTTATATCATCTTGAGCTCTTTTGAGCTTGTCCCTGGCATATGTCAGAAAACGGCTCTTGAAATATTCGTCGGCGAGCTGTTCTGCCAAAACCGGGGTTATGCCGACGGTGATTTTTATTTTTTTTCCAGAAGCAGCAATTCCTTCCAACATCTCAAGAAGCGGTATGTAAGTCTCGAGCATTCCTTCCAGAACCCACTCCTCGCCAAACGGCCAGACGCCGGCCCTTTTCGTGTAAGGGATGTGACTGTGCAAAACGAGACAAAAGTATTTCTTCATAAAATCTATCTGGCTTTTTTATTTATTATTTCCTTTATTGGCACTCTCTCATGCGTAGGCAGAACCCTTGTTTCAAGTTCAAGCCCGCGTGAAAGCATTCTATCTATATAATCCAGGTCTTTGTCGTCGAGCATTATGGTCGGGGTATAAAATTTCTTGTTTGGCTTTGAGTGAAGCCCTCCTATATTAAATGATTTTATGTCAACGCCGCCCTCAACAAGCCTCCACGCCTCTTGAAGAGAAGGCATAAGCAGCAGAATACTGTCGGAGTTGTACGCCCCCGATATCAGTTTTGATATAGCGTCATCTACGAAAAGACAACTGACCCTGACACCATAGGGGACTGTGAGGGAATACATCATTTTTTGTATCTCGTCCGAAGCGATATCGTCCGACACAATGATGATATGATTGATGACGATGTTTTTCAACCAGCTCTCGACAACCTGTGCATGAATAAGCCGATCATCAACCCTTGCCAATACTATCGTCATAACTATTTTATTCTATTCGCTTCGCTCAAGTCCCCAATGAATCAGGGGACTACATTATTCGATTCGCTCGCTTTTTCGGATAGAATACAACGCATACATCCGCTATGCTTTTTTTCGCGTCGTTTGACACTTTTTCCTTGAGTTCAAATATTTTCATGTTGGACCTGTTGTTGAGCGCCGATATAAGCATGTAGAGATTTACGCCGCTTACTATTTCGATTTTATATTTTTCTATAAGTGGAACGCATATATTGCAAGACGAGCCGCCAAGCATGTCTGTCAGAAGCAACGTTCCATCGCAATCTTCCATGCCGGCAAATTTGCCAAGCATCGTCTCGAGACGATCGCGCAATGATTCTACGCAATCGGTAGCCGAAATCTCAACCGGAAAAATATATTCCTGCTTGCCGACTATGGACTCCGCCGTTTTAATCAGCTCTTCGGCTATATGTCCGTGAGTGATGACGATTATCGGAATCATAAAAATCTCCGGTGTCGCCGCACGGCTCCGCATTTTTTGTTCCGAAATGAGCGACGCTTTGCCAAAAGCAGCGGAACGCGGTGAATAATTATGTTTTATGAAATTGTTGAAAAACCCATCTTTTTCACTTAAAGGGCAGTTTCTTAACGGTTAAAAGTTTCAATCAGACCGCAAAACTCCTCGCTTTGCTCGTCAGACATTGCGGTCTAAACGATTTCAACTTTTAACCTAAAACTGCCGAATCGTTCAAAAAATT
>JBGFRZ010000032.1:0-76543 GCA_041694835.1 Ignavibacteria bacterium | reverse complement strand
CATTGTGCAAAATATTTAGATTAAACTATGCGGCGGCAATTCTTGGGATACTCATCATAATGAATCCGATAACTACACCAATATTTTGGGGGGGAAGCGCTTATATTGGTAGTTTGATTTGGTCATCAGATGCGCATATTATCATTCAACAAATAGAGAATGGTAAAATACTTAAGTCATTAGGAGAGATAAGTTTGTTGTATTTAACCGGCAATTTAATCATTGCCTCAATTGTGTCAATAATTTCGTATTATGTTCTCAAAAGATTAGTCATGACTTACAGGCAAAAGAGAAAAACCAAAAGTTGCTAAAGTGAACAAAAAGCGACAGTACTTATGAAAAGCGATGTTATAAAAAAAGGATTGGAGCGAATGCCTCATCGTGCATTGATTGAGATGCTGCCCGATAATTAGTGCTCTGTGACATCAATCCTTGGTGTTTTTTGTAGTTGCTCCGATAAAAGAGCATTAGTGTATGGTTAGAAAAACTATATATCCAATAATAACAATAGGAATAGCGGGTCTTTTTGCATTTATTTTATACTTGAATAGAAACAATGCAATAGAGTATGTTCCAGAACCGATTGCCCCGGGACGTGAGATTACGGTATCATCCGGAACCGTGAAACCAGGTAACACATTGGATTTGATATTGGCAAATGAAAATGTTCCCCACTCTGAATCACAGAGTATAATTGAGGCGTTCAAATCAGAGTTTAATGTAAGGAATATACATCCAGGACAAATATACGAACTTTACCGTTGCAAAGAGTCGGGGGAAGTGCTCGGATTTAGATATTGGAGGGACTCTGTCAACTATTACAACATAAAAAGAGCAGAAGATGAAAAATTTTATTGTAAAAAGATACATGTTCCTTCAGAAAAAATCCTAACCACAGTCCGGGGTGAAATTGAGTCATCTCTGTATGAGGCAATGACTAATAAAGGAATTCCGGTTGATGTTGTTATGAATTTCGCCGACATTTTTTCTTGGCAGATTGACTTTCTGACTGAACCCAGACGGGGCGACCGATTTGAACTTGTCTATGAACAACATAATTTTGCAAACAATGTTACGAAGACAGGTGAGATTCTTGTCGCCAGATATGACGGAAAAGAGACAAGAAAACATACCGGAATATATTTTGAGGACTCAAATCACCGGGGCGGTTATTATGACCTATCGGGCAACTCTTTAGAAAAGCTCTTTCTTCGGGCTCCATTAAATTACAGGAGAATATCATCCTATTTTACACACAGACGATTTCATCCGATACTGAGAAGATGGTTGCCTTCTCTGGCAATTGACTATGCCGCACCTACGGGGACGCCTGTTGTGAGCATAGGCGACGGCACGGTAACTTATGCCGGATGGGGTGAGACACGCAAGAGAAAAGGGCTCGGGCTTCATGTAATAGTGAGACATAATCATGTCTATTCAACTTGGTATTCACATCTATCGCGACTTTCCCGGGGTATAAAAAGGGGAGTGCGCGTTAGACAGGGAGAGGTTATCGGATATGTCGGTTCCACGGGACTCTCCACGGGGCCTCATCTTGATTTTCGTATGGAGAAGCACGGGAGATTTGTCAATTTCTTGAAACTGGAATTTCCTCCTTCTCAAAGTGTACCGACGGAAGAAAGAGATGCATTCAAGAAAGTTGTGGAGGAAAGGTTGCAATATCTTCGGGCTGAAACAATGCGCGGTCACTCGTTATAAAGAGGACAATAAAATTCAGGGGGAAAAGAGGATAATTATAGTTTTTTAATAATGAAAAATAGATTTAATATAGCCATATTACTGACGGGATTTAGCGGTTTAGTTGCACAGATACTGCTTTTGAGAGAACTTTTGATCGTTTTTGCAGGCAATGAACTTTCGATTGGAATTATTCTTGCCAACTGGTTAATTCTTGAAGCATCGGGTGCGTTCTTTTTGGGCAAAAGAGTTGAAAATATTAAACATAAAATTGAAATTTTCGTTGCTATTACAATTCTATTTTCTCTATCTTTACCTGCCGCAATATATCTCACGCGCAGTTTAAAAAACATTCTCGGCGTCTCCATAGGGCAAGGGCTTGGTATTTTATCGATATTTTATTCTTCTTTTTTTATACTTTTACTGACGAGTATATTCCACGGAGCATTATTCACTTTTGCCTGCAAGATTCACTCGCTTTTTTCTAACGACGATGCATCAAGCACAGGGAAGGTCTATGTATATGAAACTGTCGGGACACTTGTCGGAGGAGTCGCAGTAACATATCTCTTAATTCCGTATTTGCATACATTCCACATCGCAATAGGTCTTGCAGTATTAAATTTTCTTATATGTATTTTTCTACTTGTTCCGTTTTGGAAAACAGACAGATTTCAAAAAATAATTATTATTATTTCGTGTCTTTTGTTCACCCTGGGTTCATTTTTCATTTTTTTTGGCGGCGTAGATTGGCTTCATCGTCGGTCAATAAAATCTCAGTGGAAATTTCAAAATGTAGTTCATTATCAAAATTCCATATATGGAAACATCTGCGTTATTGAAACAGAAGGACAATATACTTTTTTCTTAGATGGTATTCCACATATTATAACGCCCGTCCCGGATATAGTGTTTGTGGAAGAATTTGTCCATCTTGCACTTCTTTCGCATCCTTATCCGGATAAGGTTCTTGTTTTAAGCGGGGGCGCGGGCGGGGTTATAAACGAAATTTTAAAACACTCGTCGGTGAAGTTAATTGAGTATACCGAACTTGACCCCATGGTGCTTCAACTTTTAAAAAAATTTCCTACACAACTGACCGAAGATGAATTGAATGACGACAGGGTAAAAATCAAACATATTGACGGCAGACGATTGCTAAAAATTACCGATAAAAGATATGATGTAATTTTCGTCGGACTAACAGAACCGTCGGATTTGCAGACAAACAGATTTTTTACAAAAGAATTTTTTTCTTTAGCAGAAAAAAAATTGGAGAAGAATGGTATATTGGTTATTGGTTTGCCGGGTTCTTTGACTTATTTAAATGACGAATTGAAAAATCTTAACGGGAGCATTTTTCATACGCTCAAAAATGTATTCCCGCATATTCGTGCAATTCCGGGCGAAGGAACCAACATTTTTCTTGCATCAAATTCTGAAGAAATATCGGTGCTTGATAAAACGCGGCTCATCAATCAGTTAAGCGAACGAAACCTTAAAGTAAATCTCATCGTTCCGCGGCATATTGAATATAAACTGCACCAGGGATGGACAGATTGGTTTTTAAAATTTATAGAAGAAAGCAGTCAAAAAATCAACTATGATTTTATCCCCCGCGGATTGTTTTATAGTATCTCCCACTGGAGTGCAATTTTTACACCTTCTTTGGCGAATATTTTTAGATGGCTGCAGAATTTAAATCTATGGATATTTTTTGCGTTGTTTCTGGTTTTTATAATTTTATTTTTTATTATAAGAGAGCGTAAAAAAAATTTTTGGGGCTCGGGAATTCCATTTTCTGTAGGAACAACAGGTTTTGCAGGGATGTTGTTTGACATTGCGCTGATTTTCACATTTCAGGCAATTTACGGATACGTTTTTTCCTGGATTGGACTTTTGGTGTCATTTTTTATGGCAGGGGCAGCAATCGGCGCGCTCAAAATAACATCTCTTTTGCCACGGATAAAAAATCATGCCAAATTTTTTATTTATATTGACTTGTCAATAATCGGTTTTTCTTTTTTCTTGCCGTTCATATTTTTGATTATCAAACCCTACTTAGACACTACGGGTATTTTTATTTTTTTACAGATGTTGTTTTTGCTGCTTTCGTTTATTGGCGGATTTTTGGTTGGAGCGCAATTTCCGTTAGCAAATAAACTTTATCTAAAAGGTAGACAGAATTTAAGTGAAACAGCAGGACTCATTTATAGTATTGACCTTTTGGGCGGATGGTTTGGTGGAATCTTTGGTGGCATTTTACTTTTGCCGATTTTGGGACTCTTTGGCAGTTGTGTTGTGGTTGTATTACTAAAATTGAGTAGTTTTATTATTGTAGCCGACAAATATTTTTCTGAAATTACGAAAATGACTCCAAGCACAAAAATGGATTAAAGAATTTGTTAAAATTAAATTAATAGAAGTCCATGTATCTCTATGAAACGAAGTGTGGTTTTAAAAACAGTATTAGGACTTACGATTATAAGCGTATCATTATATATGGGACTGCGGGCCCAGCACAGTCAGACAAGGAGAAAAACCGTGGTTGAAAAATCTGCCGATAAAGACGCTAAGTTTGAACCAGTTTATTTGGAACTTCATCGGACAGGCGAATTAAAAAGACGTGCTGAAAAATTGTGGGATATAATGAAAAAATGTCGGCTTTGTCCGAGGAAATGTCAAGTTGACCGTCTGAAAGGGCAGACGGGATTTTGCCGCTCCCGCGGCACTGAACTTGTAATTTCTTCAGTCCATCCACATTTTGGCGAAGAAAGACCATTGGTGGGAAGAGGCGGTTCAGGGACGATATTTTTCGCACACTGTAATCTCAGATGTTTATTCTGCCAAAATTGGGACATAAGTCATCGCGGCAGAGGTTCTGTGAAAAGTATCAACGAGTTGGCTGATATGATGATACATCTGCAGAAAATCGGTTGTCATAATATAAATCTCGTCACACCCACGCACTACACCGCCCACATTCTAAAAGCCCTTGATATCGCCGCATCAAGAGGTTTGCGTCTGCCCGTTGTATATAATACATCAGGATGGGAGTGCATGGAAATTCTTAAAATTCTTGACGGAGTTGTAGACATTTATCTACCTGACTTTAAATACTGGGACAGTGAACTTGCGGCAAAATATTCAGCTGGTGCAAAGAGTTATCCCGACGATACAAAAAAAGCAATCCTTGAGATGAATCGTCAGGTTGGCGTAGCGAAACCCGCCAAAGATGGTGTCATATACAGAGGTCTGATGATTCGTGTTTTGGTTATGCCAAATGCCGTCAGCGGTTCTGAAGAAGTTATAGAATGGATTGCCAAAAATTTACCCAATGATACTTATGTCAACATTATGGCACAATATAACCCGCAATATAAAGCATATGACTATCCCGAAATATCCCGAAGAATAACTTCAGAAGAATATGAAAGAGTTGTAAAGAAAGCAAAAGAATCGGGACTGACCAATCTGGATATTCGTGGCTACTGGTGGCTGATAAGATAAAGATGAGCATGAGAAAAATAGGGTTAATAATATTTTTGTTTTCTTTAATATCTGCTGATTTAAGAGCGGACAAGAGGGATTTGAAAGAGGCGATGTTTTACCAAAAGTTAGACGATAACAAAGTATGGTGTCAACTCTGCCCTCGAAAATGTATTATCTCTGAAGGAAAAAGGGGATTGTGCCGAGTAAGAGAAAATTGGCAAGGAAAATTATATTCATTAGTTTATGGCAAACCCTGCTCAGTAGATATAGGGCCGATTGAGAAAGCGCCTTTATATCATTTTGTTCCAGGACATAAACGGCTTTGCCTGGCTACAGTGAGTTGCAACTTAAAGTGTAAAAACTGCCACAACTGGCAAATCTCACAGGCGGGCCCGGGAGAAGTGCGAGAATATGCTCTATCTCCTGAAGAAATAGTTAAAGAAGCATTGAGGCTTGGGGTTGACTCCATCTCCTTTACCTATACCGAACCCACTGTTTTTTATGAGTATATTTATGAAATCTCCAAAGTAGCCAAAGCAAAAGGACTTAAAACATCTATCGTCTCAAACGGCTATATTAATCCTGAGCCATTAAAAAAACTTCTTCCTTATTTAAGTGCGGTAAAAATTGACCTTAAAGCGTTCACAGAAAAATTTTACAGGGAAATATGCTCAGGAGAACTTGAGCCGGTGCTAAAAACTCTTAAGGTTTTGAAAGAAGAAGGCGCTTTCTTTGAAATTGTCTACCTCGTCATTCCCACACTCAACGATGACCCTGAGGAGATAAAAAAGATGTGCGTATGGATAAGAGATAATTTAGGAAAAGATGTGCCCGTGCACTTCAGCCGTTTTCATCCCGCATATAAACTGACTCATCTTCTGGCAACGCCGGTCAAGACATTAGAGCGCGCGATAGAGATTGCTCACGAAGTAGGATTGCAATATGTTTATATCGGCAATGTCCCGGGACACAAATATAACTCTACTTTCTGTCCTCGATGCGACAAACTACTAATCCATAGAGTTCACTTCTCGGTTTTAAGTAACGATATGGAAAATGGAAAATGTAAATTTTGCAAGCATAAAATCCCCGGGGTGTGGAAATGAAATCATCCTTCAATCCCTTCTTTAATAAAAGGGGGTGAGGGGGGATTTAGATTGAATGTTAAAAAAGATGTCTGTTCAACACAGATTAGTGTGGAAAATATTTCTAATATTCGGCGTTCCTTTTTTCATCTATATACTCTATATTGAGACCAATAGAATGGAAGTTAGCAAAATCGATATTAGAATCAATGGATTGAGCGAAGCGTTGAATGGACTTTCAATAGTACATCTTTCTGACTTGC
Organism: Ignavibacteria bacterium; assembly: GCA_041694835.1. GTDB lineage: Bacteria > Elusimicrobiota > Endomicrobiia > PHAN01 > PHAN01 > JBGFRZ01. The sequence continues at coordinate 70,005 of JBGFRZ010000032.1, read as the reverse complement.
ATTTAGAAAAGCTCGGGGCACGAGAAGAAAAATTGCTTGATGCTGTAAACGAAATAAATCCCGACATCCTCGTCGTTACCGGTGATTTTGTCAATACACGCAAAGCATTGGATGACTGCATTCAACTAATCAATAAATTCAGAGCGAAGTACGGAAAGTGGGGCGTCTGGGGCAACTATGACCATTTGCATCTGACACCAACTGACATGGAAAAAATAGATGTTGAATCGGATGTTGTATTTCTAAACAATAAGAATCAAAAGATAAAAATAAGACAAGAAAATATCTGGCTCGTCGGAGTGGACGACCCATTTAGTGGGCGAGATAATTTGTCGAGGGCAATTGACGGAATACCAAAAGATGACTTTAAGATATTGTTATCTCATTCTCCAGTAATAATCAAGCAAGCAGATAGACATAGGATTGAATTAGTACTTGCAGGACATACGCATGGTGGGCAAATCTATATTCCTTTATTCAGCCATCTTGTTGTTAAACTTCTGGGCGGCGGAGGATTTATATCTGGGCTATATCGTATAAGTCAAACTCAAATGTATGTAACACGCGGGATCGGGAGAAGTATATTGCCCATTCGTCTTTTTAGCCCGTCGGAAATTACCGTGATTAAATTAGAGGAAGCGGATTTTTAGGTGAATAAAAACTAATTGAACGCAGATAAACGCAGATAATAAAAGTTTTAAAGATTTTTTATCTGTGATAATCCTGCAAATCTGCGTCCAGATAAATTTTATGGAGGTGTGTATGAAGAGAGAAAAGATATGGTTTTTAGTTGTTTTAGTTAGTATCATTGTTGGTGGGTTGCTTTTAGGTAAGTATCTGGGGCACTCTCAGGCAAAGATTGATGGCGAAGAAAAGACGATAAAATTGCCCGCCCCGCAACATAAAGGGAAACTCTCCGTCGAAGAAGCAATTTTTAAAAGAAAATCCATAAGACGCTACAAAGACGAACTTCTAACCTTAAAAGATGTTTCGCAGCTTCTTTGGGCGGCGGGGGGGAAAACTATTGACGGTATAAGCGGTGCGACCAGAGCATATCCATCTGCAGGTGGTATTTATCCTTTAGAAATCTATTTAGTTGCTGGAAATGTGGAGAGTTTGTCCGACGGGATTTATCATTATAAATGGCATGACCATACTATCAGACGATTGAAAGACGGCGATTTGCGTCGGGAATTGACGAGAGCGGCGCTGGGGCAAGGAATGGTACTAAATGCTCCAGCGAGTATCGTCTTTACCGCCGCCTACCCACGCACTACCGGGAGGTACGGCACGCGCGGAGAAGTTCGTTATGTTCCTATGGATATGGGCGGAGCCGGACAGAATGTTCACTTGCAGGCGGAGTCATTGGGACTAGGGACGGTAATAATCGGCGCTTTTCAAGATAAGGCAGTTCAGGAGATTCTTGGCACAAAAGACGAAACACCGCTTTATATAATGCCCGTCGGAAGATACTAGTGCTCTGTGCCATAAATAGTTGAGTATTTTGGTTCTTCAGATTTGAGGGCAGTTCAAGGAACGACGAGTGCGGTGTAGCCGCAGTGCTACATAAGCGAGGAGTGACTTAAGAATGCCCCAAAGATGACGAACCCCGAAGGGCACGGCGCTTTTGGGCTACAACTTCATCACTCGTCGCTCACATACCACAGAGGGTATGCTTCACTCCTCGTTCTTTGTTTCGCCTCAAAATCTCTCGTGCAAAATGTCAATTATTTATGGCACAGAGCACTAGGTCAAAATACCACAGAGATTACAAAGATACTGAACGTTGTGAAAAATGGTAAATAAAAACCTGCTGCATAAGGCGGAGAAGCTTCGTCAATTAGGTGATTACTGCGGAGCGGTGAAGTTATACAAAGGGTTTCTTTCCGCATCAAAATCCGCCACAACTCATCAAAATAAATCGAACAAGTGTTCGGGGCGAACAAGTGTTCGGGGCGAACAAATGTTCGGGGCTTTGTTATCTGATAAATTGGACGCGATGCTTGCCATAGCCGATTTGTTCAGAGTTCTCGGCAGATTTTCGGATTCAAGAAAATTTTACAACAAAACCGCAGGGTTTTTGAAAAATAAAAATGATGACAACGTCGACAGGTATTTTTTGGATTGCCTCATAGGAGACGCTCTTTGCGACAAATGCGAGGGGAAATACAAACTCGCTCTTTCAAAATTGAATAAGACAATAAAACTCGCTAAAAATCAAAAAGATGCCGATGCTCTCGGATTTATCCACTGGCATATAGGAATGATTTACAGATTTCTCGGCGCGCTTAACAAATCAAAAAAACATCTTGAGATTTCTCTTGCGACACATAAAAAAATAAACGACTTAAACGGCGTTGGATTTTCGCTCTGCGGCCTCGGTGGTTTGCTGAGGGCTTCGGGGAGACTGGAAGATTCGCTGAAATTATATACTCGGGCAAATAAAATATTCAAAAAAAACCGTGATGCATACGGACGGGCATATTCTTTCTGCGGAATGGCTAACGCATATAAAGCGTCGGACAAAATAAAAAAAGCGATATCTTATTATGGTTTTTCTGAACCACTCTACATAAAGACAAAAGATTTATCGTCGCTCGCTTTTGTCTACAAGGGTTTGGCGGGTTGTTATCTTAAGACGGGTTGCAAAATTTTGAGCGATTTTTATTTTGCAAAATCGCTAAAATTTTTTAAGAAATCGCAAGACACAAGGGGACTTTTGAGTTTGTATTTAGAGCGACTAAGCAGAAAAAACGACGGGGAGTTGTATAAAAAAGCAAAAATGCTTGCCGAAGCAAACAACCTCAAAAACGAAATCGGGTATCTGAGGAAATACAACAAAGACAATCCTCAAAAATGGCTCGGATAATTTACATACATTCAGAAAATAAATTATATGATTAAAGTCATCTCGTCGAAAAAATGCTGGCAGTATAACTTTTCAGGACATCCGGAATCGACAGAAAGAGTCAAAGCGACATACGAATTTTTACTCAAACACGGCTATGAAATCAGCGAGCCGTCGCCATGCAAAGAAAAAGACATACTCGCGGTTCATTCTTTAAGTGTTGTTGAAAATGTAAAATCGGGCGGGTTTATTGACGGCGATACACCCAATAACAAAAATATGTATGAGTTTGCGTTATTATCGGCCGGTGCTGCAATAGGAGCCGCAGAAAGCGCACTAAAAGGAAAGCCGGCATTTTCTCTTATGCGCCCGCCGGGCCACCACGCTTTCAAAAATCATTCAGGCGGTTTTTGTTATTTCAACAACATAGCGATTGCCGTCCAACATCTATTGATGCTCCCCCTATTGAAATGGGGGGGTATACCCATGAATAATACTTCGGGTTTTGGCATCCCGACCGACGGGATAAATCCTCGTATTGCAATACTGGATATCGACTGTCATCACGGCAACGGCACGCAGGATATTTTTTTAGGCGACGAGAATGTTCTATTTATTTCAATTCATCAGTCGCCGCTTTATCCGGGCAGCGGATTGAAGTCGGAAAAAAACTGCATTAACTTTCCAATAAGACCCGGGAGTGACGAAACCGCATATCTGGAAGTTCTGACAAAAGCGATTGACGAGATAATGAAATACAAACCGGATTTGCTCGCAGTTTCAGCAGGTTTTGACACATACGAAGATGACCCGTTGACAAATCTGGGTTTGGCAAAAAGTAGTTACGGAAAAATAGCCGAGAAAATAAAAGAAACGGGTTTACCGCGATTTGCCGTTTTGGAAGGCGGATATTCCTCTTCTCTCCCCGAGTGTGTTCTAAACTTTGTAAGCTGTTTGAAAATTTGACATGCCTGTGAAATTTTATGTATAATGATTCGCCAAGATAATAAAGAAGGGGCACTTACCGTTACATTGTCCAAATCCACGAACTACAATAAATAACACAAATCCGATTGAACAATCCGTTTTATGTTACAACTCCCATAAAATTAATAGCCGGACATTTTGGAGGAAAGATGGCACAACAACTGATGGACGCATCGACTTTAGGAAAGATGAAGGTGACAGAGCTACTGAACATAGCCAAGGATTTGAAAGTAGACGCTATTTCCGCGTTAAAAAAACAGGAGCTCATAGCCAAGATTCTCGAAGCGCAGACTAAAACAAGCCAGTCTGTTTATGATGAAGGGGTGCTTGAGATACATCCGGAAGGCTACGGTTTCCTGCGTTCGCCAAATAACAACTATCTCCAAGGCCCAGACGACATATATATTTCGCACTCCCAGATTAAAAAGTTCAGCCTCAGAAAGGGAGACATCGTTGGAGGAATAGTCCGCCCGCCGAAGGAAGGATCAAACGAGCATTACTTCGCTCTCCTGCAAGTGGATTCGGTCAACGGCAATAAGGACCTCAATCACATAAGGGATAGATTTTATTTCGACAACCTCACCCCTCTTTATCCGGAAAGACGATTCGTGCTTGAGACGACAAAGAATGAACTTTCGACGAGAGTCATTGATTTATTGACGCCTCTCGGTATGGGACAGCGCGCCCTTATAAACGCCGCGCCGCGGACCGGAAAAACCGTTCTTCTTCAAAAGATTGCCAACGCCCTTACGGCGAACCATCCCACCGTAGCGCTTATAGTTCTTCTGATAGACGAAAGACCCGAGGAGGTCACGGATATGCAGCGCTCCGTCAAGGGCGAAGTAATAGCCTCAACTTTTGACGAGCCAGCCGAAAGACACATACAGGTCTCCGAGATGGTCATCGAAAAGGCGAAGCGCCTTGTAGAACACGGCAACGACGTTGTGATTCTGCTTGACTCCATCACCCGACTGGCCCGCGCTTACAACACCATCACTCCGTCATCAGGCAGGGTTCTGTCGGGAGGTCTTGATTCGAACGCTCTACAAAGGCCAAAAAGATTTTTTGGCACCGCCAGAAACATCGAAGAAGGCGGCTCCCTTACAATAATCGCCACCTCGCTCATAGAAACAGGCTCCCGGATGGATGACGTTATATTCGAAGAATTCAAGGGCACTGGAAACATGGAGATATATCTCGACAGGAAACTCGCCGACAGAAGAGTATTCCCGGCCATAGACATAAACAGATCAGGAACGAGAAAAGAGGAGCTCCTAGTCGATGGTGAGGACCTGAAAAAAATCTGGGGTTTGCGCAAAGCGCTTGTTTCCCAAAATGCGATAGAAGCTATGGAAGAACTTCTTGAGCGACTTTCGGCGACAAAGTCCAATAAGGAATTTTTAAAACTTATTGAGTCATTTGCTGAATAATTTGATATAATGATGCGGGACCATACAGCTAATTTGTATAGCTTACAATTTAACTCTAAAAATTGGAGGAGTGATGAAAGAAGGAATTCATCCGAAATACGAACTGATAACCGTAAAATGCGCCTGCGGCAATACTTTTCAAACCCACTCGACCGCGACATCTCTTAGCCTTGATATATGTTCTCAGTGCCACCCATTTTTCACCGGCAAGCAGAAGCTTGTCGATTCGGCTGGCATGGTAGATAAGTTCATCAAAAAAGCTTCAAAAAAATCGGAAGAGAAGAAAAGGAAAAAACTGATAAAAGAGCCAGTCAAAAAAACCGCCGCGAAAAAACAAAAGATAAAGATACTATCTACTTCAATGAAAAGGGCCAAGGTTGAAACCACAAAAAAAAAGAAAGAAAAATCAAAACCACAGTCGTAGTGTGTTAGAAAAAAATCGAAGAGCAGTCCTGAAATCTTTTTGGGACTGCTTTTTTAATCTTTGGTCTCAAGGCATCGCGATGGATAAGGTTTATTGGCAGGTTGCAATATGTTTGATTATGTGAAAAAGCTGGAGATAAAATACGAAGAGCTTGAGGGGAAGATGTGCGAGTCATCCGTGTCCGATGAAAAGAACTTCCACGCCCTCGCCAAGGAGCTCGCTTCGTTGAGACCCACCGTCGAGCTTTACAGGAAATATAAAAAAATAGCGAGCGAGAAGGAGAAGAACCTTGAATTGCTTTACGGGGAAAAAGACCCGCAGATGAAAGAGCTCATAGTGGAAGAAAATATAAGGATGGAAAAAGAACTCTCGAAGATAGAAAACGAAATAATAGTTTCCCTGCTCCCGCGTGATGAAAACGATGGGAAAAACATAATTGTGGAAGTCAGAGCCGGCGCCGGAGGACATGAGGCGGCCATCTTCGTTGCAGATCTGTTCAAGATGTACAGTAGGTTTGCGTCTATGAAGAATCTAGACACGGATGTTATGAGCTCAAGCCCCACTGACCTTGAAGGATTCAAAGAGGTAGTCTTTATGGTTAGGGGAAAAGATGCATGGAAACACTTCCAGTTTGAAAGCGGGGTTCACAGAGTTCAGAGGGTTCCGATAACGGAGGCGTCAGGAAGGATACACACATCCACCGTCAGCGTGGCTGTGCTTGTCGAGGCGGCGGATGTAGAGGTCGAGATAGACGAGAAGGATTTAAGGATAGATACCTACAGATCTTCGGGCGCCGGCGGTCAGCATGTCAACAAGACGGACTCGGCGGTAAGAATCACACATTTTCCTTCGGGCATAGTTGTTGCCTGCCAGGAAGAAAGGTCGCAGATAAAAAATAGGGTCAAGGCGATGAAGCTCCTGAAAGCGAAGCTTCTGGACAGAGCGAAGGAGGAGAGACAAAGCGCGATAGCAAACTTAAGAAAAAAACAGATTGGCACCGGCGACAGATCAGAAAAGATACGAACATACAACTATCCGCAGAATCGCATCACGGATCACAGGATAAATTACAGCGTCTACAATCTACCGAAGGCGATGGAGGGCTACATCGACGAGTTGCTCTGCGCCCTGGTAGATGAATCTCAGAAGGAGAAACTACAGGCTCTTGTGGTATGAAAAAAACAATAGGTGAACTTTTGAACTTGAGCGAGGAGTATCTCAGGAAACACGGTGTAGACGATGCCGTTGTAGAAACAGAGAATCTTTTGGGTTGGGCTCTTGAGATGGAGAGGTCTGAACTTTATCTCATGAGGGACAAGGTGGTTTCCGAGGACAAAATCGATTTATACAGAGTTGCTTTGATGAAGCGGGCAAAACGTCTGCCGTTTTCCTACATTACGGGTTTTGCCGATTTTTACGGACTGAGGCTCAACTTAAACGAGGGCTGTCTTATTCCGCGACGAGAGACGGAAATCCTTGTGGACGAAGTACTGAAAGCAGTTGCTTCAAGCGAGTCCTCTCGAAATTTAAAGATACTGGATCTGGGTTGTGGATGCGGGAATATATCGATAGCCATAGCAAAAAATACTGAAAATGTTATGGTTTACTGCGTTGATATCAGCGAAGACGCTCTCAGGGTTACGTGTCAGAACGCCGTTGTGAATGCCGTTTACTCAAAGCTTGCGGTTTACAAAGGCGATATTTTTTCTCCTTTCGAGAACAACAAGAGATTTCTTAATTTTTTCGATGTCATAGTTTCAAATCCTCCCTATATACCCGAAAAGCACATAAAGACGCTTCAGCCTGAAGTGTCACTTTATGAGCCGCCCCTCGCCCTTTCCGGCGGGGAAGATGGGCTCGATTTTTACAGAAGAATAATCCCGGAGTCGAAGTTCTTTTTAAAAAAAGGCGGCTTTCTCGCTCTTGAAATCGGATACAATCAGGCCGAGAATGTGAAAAACATACTTTCGTTTTTTGAATACAAAAATATAAATATCGTAAAGGATTTCGGCGGAAACAACAGAGTTGCAGTTGCAACCGCCGCCTAATGACATGGATTACCTTATAGTAAGGGGTGGAAGAAAATTAAAAGGTGCGATGAAAGTTTCAGGCTCTAAAAATTCCGCTTTATCGCTTCTTTTCAGCTCGCTGCTCACTGACGAATACGTTGAATTTAAAAATGTTCCTGATCTTGAAGATATAAAAACGTCTTCCATCCTTCTTGAACTCTCCGGCAAGAAAATTTTCACAAAAGGCTCTGAGTATAATATAAAAACGATTTCGGAAGCCAGGCCTGAAATTCCTTACGAGCTTGTAAGAAAGATGCGGGCTAGCATACTTATGGCCGGGCCGTTGCTGGCAAGATACGGCAGGGTAAAGATATCTTTACCGGGAGGATGTGCGATAGGTGTGAGACCTATAGACATACATCTGGACGGCTTTGCGAAACTTGGTGCGAAGATAGAACTGGAGTCGGGCTATGTTAAGATGTCGTCTCATCGTCGTTTGCGTGGTGGAAGAATTGCTTTAAAATTTCCGAGCGTCGGTGCGACGGAAAACCTGGTTATGGCGGCCTCTCTGGCAGAAGGGGAAAGCGTGATAGATAACGTTGCGAGGGAGCCGGAGATAACAGATTTGTGTGACGCGCTTGTTTCCATGGGGGCGATAATATCTGGCGCCGGGACAAATCGTATAAAAATAACAGGCGTCAAAAAACTCGTCGGTATAACCCACAGGATAATACCGGACAGAATAGAAACGGCAACATATCTCATAGCCGCTGCGATTACGAAGGGAAAAATCGCCGTTCAAAACTCCGCCCCTTCGCATTGCAGGACAGTTATAGAAAAACTGAAAGAATCCGGCATGAAAATAGAAATAAAAAACACGACAATAACAGCCGTCTGGCAGAGACCATTGAAGCCGGTAGACATAAGCACATCGGTTTATCCCGGTTTTCCGACTGACATACAAGCTCAGTGGATGGCTCTTATGTCGAGCATCAAGGGTCGCTCCGTTATGTCTGAGACGATATTTGAGAACAGGTTTTTGCATGTCGCTGAACTTAGAAGGATGGGTGCAGATTTGAAAGTTGCGGGCAACAAAGTGTTTGTGAATGGCGTCGAAAAACTTTCGGGAGCGCCTGTCATGGTGTCAGATTTGAGAGCGGGAGCGGCGCTTGTGCTCGCCGGTCTTGCCGCAAGGGGAGTTACAAAAATCTCGAGGATATATCACCTCGACAGGGGTTATGAAAACTTAGAAAAGAAACTTTCTAGTTTGGGGGCGGATATAAAAAGGCATAAATATGAAAATTGAAAATTCAGTGAGAAAAATAATAGAAAGAGTCAAAAGAAACGGCGATGTCGCCGTCAGTTTTTACACGAAGAAGTTCGACGGTGTCGTCATAAAACCATCTGAGTTTAAAGTCAGTTTGGAAAAGATAAAAGACGCAAAAAATAAAGTAGATAAAAAATTATATCTCGCTTTAAAAAAGGCTGCTGAGAACATAAGGATATTCCACACCTTTCAGATGAAACATCTAAAAAAAAGTTGGAGCATTTCTCGGGCGGGTATAGAAAGCGGAGAGTATGTTCGTCCCGTTGAGTCGGTCGCCGTATATGCGCCCGGTGCAAGATATTCGTATCCATCCTCGGTTCTTATGACGGTCATACCGGCATCCATCGCCGGCGTTAAAAAAATCATAATGCTAACACCACCGAAAAACATAAGCCCATCGGTACTGGTTGCCGCCGATATATCTGGTGTCGATGAAATTTATACCGTCGGCGGTGTGCAATCTGTGGCTGCCGCCGCCTTTGGAACGAAGATGATACCAAAGGTCGACATGATAGTTGGCCCTGGCAATAAATACATCACCGAAGCGAAGCGACAGCTTTTCGGAACGGTTGGCATAGACATGCTTGCCGGGCCCAGCGAGGTTGTCATTATAGCGGATGGTGGCGCACCTCCTGAGTTTATAGCGTATGACCTTCTTGCACAAACCGAACACGACCCCTCAAGCAGGGCGTTTTTGTTTACCGATTCAAAGAAAATCATAGATGAAGTGAAAAACATGATTCCGGGAAAATATAAAAAACAAATCAAAATCAGAAAAGTAGCCATCACCGAGGCGATAAAAATTTCAAATACTCTCGCCCCGGAACACCTTGAGCTGCTTTTGAAAAATCCCCGAAAATATTTTGCGTATGTAAAAAACGCCGGGGCGGTTTTTGCGGGCTACCACACCCCGACGGCGATTGGCGATTATTTCGCCGGACCTTCTCATGTTCTGCCGACTGCCTCCACAGCGAGGTTTTCAAGTGGGATTTCAGCGCATACATTTTTAAAGAAAACGACCTTTGTTTTCGCCGGTGAAAAATCTATTGGTATTTGGCCAGAACAGGTTGAAGCGATTGCCGCCGCCGAAGGATTGGTTTATCATTCCGAATCCGCAAAAATAAGAAGACGCAATAATAAAATAGACGGCATTTTAACGTCGTGAAAAATGGAGCGGATAAAATATGAAAAAAAGGAAAGCGATTGTTGTAAGAAACACCGCTGAAACGCAGATAAGGATATCGCTTAATCTTGAAGGAAGCGGAAAATCCGCGATAAATACGCCGTTGCCCTTTATGGACCACATGCTCTCGCTTTTTTCAAAGCACTCTTTGACGGATTTGAAAATCAGCGCGCTCGGCGATACACATATAGACGGACATCACCTTGTGGAAGACCTGGGTATAGTTCTTGGCGAGACGATAAAGTTGGCTCTCGGTAAAAAGAAAGGCATTTCGAGATACGGCAATTTTTTGTTGCCCATGGATGAGGCGTTGAGTTACGTGGCCGTTGATTTGTCGGGGAGGCCTTATTTATCGTACCACGTAAAATTCAAAAAAACCTCCTGTCCGTCAGATTTCGACTACTCGCTGCTCAAGGAATTTTTCAGGGCGATTTCAAACGCTTCGGGCATGAACCTCCACATAAAACAATACTCGGGCGAAAACAACCACCATATAGCGGAGTCGATATTCAAAGGATTCGGAAAGGCACTGTTTCAAGCGGTAAAAATCGAAAATAGGCTCAAGGGACGAATCCCTTCGACGAAAGAGATTCTTTAATATGAGCTCGTTGAAAAACCTTAATTTTTTGAACGATTTGGCAGTTTCAGGTTAAAAGTTGAAATCGTTTAGACCGCAATGTCTGACGAGCAAAGCGAGGAGTTTTGCGGTCTGATTGAAACTTTTAACCGTTAAGAAACTGCCCTTTAAGTGAAAAAGATGGGTTTTTCAATAATCTCAATATAGCATTCAAGATTGAAAATTTGTGATTAAAAATGCGAAACACGATAAATGTTTGCGTCATTGACTATGGCATGGGGAATCTTCAGAGTGTGGCGAAAGCTTTTGAAAAATCTGGAGCGAGGGTTGGAGTTACGGGCAGCATGAAAAAAATAAGCCCTGCCGACTGCGTCGTGCTTCCAGGCGTGGGGTCGTTTGACGTTGCGGTAAGAAACTTGAAAAAAAGGGGTATCTGGGAAGGTCTCCCGCGGATAATTGAAAAAAAACCTTTTTTCGGCATTTGTTTGGGTCTTCAGCTCCTTTTCGAAAAAAGTGAGGAAGGAAAAAGCAATGGTCTTGGGATATTTAAGGGTTTTTCAAGGAAGTTCGACGAAACAAAAATGCTCGTGCCTCATATGGGATGGAACCAGATAAAGTTCAAAGTTCAAAGTTCAAAGTTCAAAGTTTCCGAAGGAATACAGGATGATTCTTATTTTTATTTCGTTCACTCGTATTATGTGGAACCGGAGGATAAAAGTATTATCGCATCTACGACGGATTACGGTGCAAAGTTTTGTTCGGCGGTTTACAAGGAGAATATATTCGCTTGTCAGTTTCATCCTGAAAAAAGCGGTTCGTTGGGTTTGAAACTGATCAGGAATTTTATCGAGAAAATATGCTGATAATTCCCGCTATTGACATCAGAAACTCAAAGTGCGTCATGCTGACAAAGGGCGATCCCGACAGAGAGAGTGTTTATTCGGAAGAACCGTCGGCGCTCGCACAAGTTTTTCAGGAAGCCGGAGTAAAAAGGCTCCATATCGTCGATCTCGACGCCGCTTTTGGCGGCCCCGCCAACATTGAAGTGATAAAAAAGATAAGAGCGAGTGTAAAAATTCCAATACAGATAGGAGGGGGTGTCAGGGATTTTGCAAAGATAAATGACCTGATTAACGAAGGTTTCGATTACGTTATAGCAGGTACATTGGCTGTGATATCTCCGGATGCATTAGAGAGCGCCGCGGAAAAATTCCCGGGCAGGATAATCGTTGCGTGCGATGTTGTTAATGGAAAAGTGGCTGTAAACGGTTGGAGGAAATTAACCGAAATAAGTGCGGAAGATTTTATAATGACCGTCGGAAAAATAGGTATAGGCGAAGTTATAGTCACTGACGTCAGTCGTGACGGCATGCTTTCTGGTCTTAACTTGGAACTCATTCGCAATCTCGCTTCACGGGGTCGGACGGGAATAATCGCTTCGGGAGGCGTAAGGGATATAAACGATATATCGGTCATTAAAAATCTCGGACATAAAAACATAAAAGGCGTAATAATAGGCAAAGCGATTTACGAGGGGAATATCGACCTTAAATCAGCGATTGCTTTATTCGAATAAAGAATGCTTACTAAAAGAATAATTCCTTGTTTGGACGTAAATGCCGGTCGCGTCGTAAAGGGAACGAGGTTTTTGAATTTGAGGGACGCGGGCGACCCTGTTGAAGTCGCAAAGAAGTACGACAAAGAAAGCGCCGACGAGCTTGTTTTTCTCGACATAACCGCATCTTGCGAAAAAAGAAAGATACTTTTAAATGTCGTAAAAAAAACGGCGCAAAGCGTCTTCATACCACTTACCGTTGGAGGCGGGGTAAGAAATTTAAAAGATATTCAGACGCTTCTGGCCAACGGCGCCGACAAAGTTTCAATCAACACCTCCGCCGTAGAAAATCCGGATTTCATAAAAGGAGCGGCAAAAAAGTTTGGGAGCCAATGCATAGTCATAGCAATTGACGCAAAAAGACAGAGAGCGGAGAACAGAGGACAGAGGACAGAAGACAGAGAACAGAGGACAGAGGACAGAGAACAGAGTGGCAGAGCACAAGTGCACAAGAGCACAAGTGCACAAGAGCAGCAGAGGACAGAAAACAGAGGACAGAGGACAGAGGACAGAGAACAGAGGACAGAGGACAGGGGACAGAAGACAGAGAACAGAGAACAGAGAACGGGGGACAGAGAAAAAACTCACCTCTCATCTCTGACCTCTGACCTCTCACCTCTCACCTCTCGATTAAGATGGGAGGTTTATACTTACGGCGGAAGAAAGAATACTGGATTAGATGTTGTGAGATGGGCGAGATACGTTGAAAAAATGGGAGCGGGCGAGATTTTACTCACGAGTATGGACAAGGACGGCACAAAAGACGGTTATGATATCGAACTGACGAAATCCGTGGTTGAGGCAGTCTCGATACCAGTCATAGCTTCGGGCGGAGCCGGTTCAAAAGGAGATTTTTACGAGGGTTTCGCGGAGGCTAAAGCTTCGGCATGCCTCGCCGCCTCTCTTTTTCACTTTAGAGAAATCGGCATAAAAGAATTAAAACTTTACCTCAAAAAGAGAGGCGTGCCGATCAGGATATAACATCGAATGAAAAATATTACCGCCGAGAGCAGAGAACAGGGGACAGAGAACAGAGGACAGAGGACAGAGGACAGAGGATTAGTGGCTCGTGGCTCGTTGCTCATTTCCTCCAGCCACAAGTCACCAGTCACCAACCACTATTCGCTATTTGCTATTTGCTATCCTCTATCCTCTATACGCTATTCTCTCATCTCTCACCTCTGACCTCTGACTTGTGTTCTTGTGCTCTATGGTTCCAGATTTCCCCAGCCGCTGCGGACTCCGTATTCAATGGCATTGGAGTCCATGTGGACGGTGTTCCTGTCAAGGCGGGGAATTGGAGTTCTTATGGATGAAATAATAAAACAAATTAAGTTTGATTCAGACGGCTTTGTGCCTGTTGTAGTTCAGGATTACAGGGACAACAGGGTTCTTATGGTCGCATATATGAACGCCGACTCTCTTTCAATGACACTAAAAACCGGAAACGCCACTTACTGGAGTCGGTCTAGAAAAAAACTCTGGACAAAAGGCGAGACCTCGGGGAACCTTCAGAAGGTAAAAGAGCTCTACATCGACTGCGACGCCGACTGTCTTCTTATAAAAGTGGAGCAGCTCGGCATCGCCGCATGCCATACGGGGTATCGAAGCTGTTTTTACAGAAAAATATCAGAAAATAAAATTTTAATCGAAGAAAAAAGGTTCTTCAATCCCGATGAAAAATACATCGCGTGATTTTTCGCTGACTTTCAACGAAGTAAAAAAGCTTGTCGGAAAATACAATCTCATTCCGGTTTACAAGGAGATAATAGCGGACTTTGAGACGCCGGTTTCCGTATATCTTAAAGTCGCCGCCGGAGAAAAATATTCGTGTCTCCTTGAAAGTGTCGAGGGAGGTGAGAGGTGGGGTAGGTATTCTTTTATATCGCACCGTCCCGATACTCTTTTTATTTCGAAGAGCGGCGAGGTGTCGGTATATGTGCAAGGAAAACTTTCTTCAAAGAAAAAAAACTCAGATCCTATAGAAGAGCTAAAAAATCTAATGAAAGGTTATCTTCCTTTTCAATCGGAAAAGCTTCCAAGATTCTGGGGCGGTGCGGTGGGTTATGCCGCCTACGATATAGTGAAATTCATCGAGGACCTGCCAGCTTTTCCGCCATGCGATCTTAAACTGCCCGAGATGGTTTTCATGATTACCAACAACATGATAGTATTCGACCATCTTTATCATACCATGAAAATAGTGTCTTGCATTGATGTAAGAACAAAAAAAATGAGTCCTGCGCTTTACAAGGATGCGTGCAAAAATATCGACGACGCGATAAAAAGGATTAAAACGCGCTCTCTATGTCGGTTAATCAGCACTTCTAAAAGTCATGCAAAAATTCGGCCGAACATCTCGAAAAAAAAGTTCATAGAAAACGTGGCCACGGCTAAAAAACATATAAAAAGCGGCGATATAATACAGGTGGTTCTTTCTCAGAGGTTTGATGTCGAAACTACATCCAGGACTTTTGACATATACAGAGCGCTCAGAATCGTCAATCCATCCCCTTATATGTATTACTTCAATCTGAAAAATTTTTATATCATTGGCTCCTCGCCTGAAATACTCGTAAGGAGAGAGGATGAAATCGCCGTGACAAAGCCCATAGCGGGGACGCGTTACAGGGGAAAAACCGCCGAAGACGACATCAAATTGATAAACGCCCTGACATCGGATCCGAAGGAAAAAGCGGAACACATAATGCTTGTAGATTTGGGCAGAAACGATCTTTCAAGGGTCTGCGATTTAAAATCCATCAGGGTTACGGAGCTTATGAACATAGAGAAGTATTCGCACGTGATACATATGGTTTCGACAGTTACGGGAAAGCTGAGAAAAAAAATAGATTCCTTCGACCTTTTCAGGGCGTGCTTCCCGGCGGGCACCGTTAGCGGCGCCCCTAAAGTGCGCGCAATGCAGATAATAAACGAACTCGAAACCGTCGGGCGGGGTCCCTATGCCGGAGCCGTCGGATATTTTTCATACAGCGGCAATATGGACATGGCGATAACTATAAGAACCATTGTGTACAAGAACAAAACGGCATACGTTCAGGCTGGCGCCGGGATTGTCGCCAACTCGGTCCCCGAGAGGGAGTATCAGGAAACATTGAACAAGGCAAAGGGGCTTTTCAAGGCCATCGAACTTTCTAAAAAGATATACAAAGCAAATAACAAATAGTGAATAGAAGATAGAGCATAGAGATGAGAGGTGAGGTTTTTACTGTGCTCTTGTGCACTTATGCTCTTGACTTATGCTCTTGTGCCTTGTGCATCAATATCAGGTGGTAAAATGATTGTCGTCATTGACAACTACGATTCATTTGTGTATAATTTAGTCCAGTATATAGGCGAATACACCGCCGGAATAAAGGTTTTCAGAAACGACAAAATTTCTATAGCCGGCATAAAGGAACTAAATCCTTCCCATTTAGTGATTTCGCCTGGACCTTGCACGCCGTCAGAGGCTGGAATTTCAGTCGAAGCCGTCAGATTTTTCGCGGGGAAACTCCCCATTCTCGGTGTCTGTCTGGGGCATCAGAGCATAGTGGCGGCTTTCGGAGGAAAAATAATCAGGTCGAAAAAGCTGATGCACGGAAAAACATCGTTCATACATCATGATGGGAAAACGATATACAATGGTCTGAAGAATCCTTTTGAAGCAACACGGTATCATTCATTGATAGCAGATAAAAAAACGCTCCCGAAGTGCTTTGAGATATCCTCGTGGGTCGCCGACGGAACGATAATGGGCGTTCGCTTAAAATTCCTGCCGCACTCAAAGAGGAAGCCGAAAAACATAGTCGAGGGCGTCCAATTTCATCCGGAGTCGATTCTCACATCGGAAGGAAAAAAACTGATAAGAAACTTTATTCTGGGGACAGACAAATGATTAAAGAAGCGATATCCAAAGTGGTCATCGGGCAAAACCTCACTCAGGAAGAAACAGCGTCCGTTATAGAAGAGATAATGTCAGGTAATGCCACCGACTCCCAGATAGCGTCTTTCATAACCGCTCTTAGGATGAAGGGGGAGACGATAGACGAGATAACGGGAGCAGCGCGCGTCATGCGGATGCATGCCGTCAAAATCAGGATAAGAAGCGACGGATGTAAGTTGATAGATTGGAAAACCATCGTCGACACATGCGGCACCGGCGGCGACCATGCGAAGACATTCAATGTCTCTACCGCCGCTGCGTTCGTAGTTGCCGGTATCGGCGTCGTCGTGGCGAAACACGGAAACCGCGCTGTTTCCTCAAAATGCGGCAGCGCGGACGTACTTGAAGCTATGGGAATAAATGTCGATTTAGCGGTGGAAAAAGTTGAGGAGTGCATCAATCAAATAGGGCTCGGTTTTTTGTTCGCGCCCAACATTCATCTGGCGATGAAATTCGCTATAAACCCAAGAAGGGAGATCGGTATAAGAACGATATTCAATATGTTGGGCCCGCTCACTAATCCGGCTGGCGCCAACGCTCAAGTTCTTGGCGTCTACCTTGCAAAACTTACGGAGCCCGTGGCATATGTCCTTAAAAATCTCGGGACGAAAAGGGCATTCGTTGTGCATGGCATGGACTCCGTCGACGAGATATCGGTATCGGCCGAGACGCAAGTTTCCGAATTAAAAGACGGTGTGGTAAGAACATACATGATTGCGCCTGAGGATTTCGGCATTAAGAGAGCGAAAAAAGACGATGTTTCTGGTGGAGGAGCCGGGGAGAACGCAGCAACGATATTAAAGATACTGAATGGCGAAGGGGGTCCCAAAAGAGACATCGTTGTGATAAATGCAGCGGCAGCCATCGCCGCCGCTGGCAAATCGAAAGATATCCTTGAAGGCGTTAAAGTCGCCGAAGAGTCAATCGACTCTGGGAAGGCTGCTGAAAAACTTGAACAATTAAGACGGATTTGTGGAAAATGAGAAAATTTTTTGTGGCGGCGATAGTTCAATGGTTCTTGATTATGACGTATCTTACCGCCCCCAGGAGCGCGTGCTGTAAAGAAACAGCCGCTTTTCAGTTTTTGAAATTGCCTTTTTCCGCAAGACTTGCGTCGCTTGGAAGCGTTAACTTTTTCGGTCCCTCCGACGGTACTATGGCATGGAGTAATCCTTCTTCCGCTGTACTCGTGCATCAAAGCGAAGTCGCTGCAGGAGGTATCAGCCATCTGGGGGGCGTCGCTAATTTTGTAAACGCAAGCGCTCTCTTCAAAAAAGAAGGAAGGGCATACGGATTTTGCATTTCATACTCCGGAGCCGAACACTCGCAGGTTTCTGCTCCGATTTTGGATAAAAATTATCTTTATCAGGAATCAGGAAGATTCCTTACATACAATTTAGTTTTAGGCGGGTTTTATTCGGTTATGATTCAGCCCCGTACATCTTTCGGTGTTTCGACAAAAGTTGTGGCGGAAAGACTATATTCTGCCACATACTTCGGCCGCGTAATAGATTTAGCTTTGACCGAGATTGTCGACAAAACGTCTTTTTTCAGCATCGGCGCGAGAAATTTGGGCGGCGCTTTTAATCCTTCAAACTTCGCACCGTCAAGTGTTTTTTTGACCATATTCAAAAAAATCAATGTAGTGGGATTCGTATTGGAGGCCGAGCAGGACATAATAAACAACGGCGAGGTCAAAGTCGGGTTGGAAGCGCCTGTCGAAAAAATACTGGCAATCAGGGCGGGTTTCCGTCATCCTTTCAGGGAACACGATACAGGGGATTTTGTTATGTCGCGCGTGACCTTCGGATTAGGTTTAACTTTTGGCAAGATTAAATTTGATTACGGGTATTATCCTAAAGGGGAGCTTGGCGCAAATCATTACATAAACATAGGGGTTGCCAAAAAATAATATTGACATTTTGGAGAACTAAGTTTGAGGCGATTTCAAGGCGTGAGGAAGGAGCATACAACCCCATAGGGATGAAGATATGACCCCGCTAACTCTCAAGAGACTGAAAGTTGCTATAATGACAAAAACAATTCCTTTAACGGAGGTAGTGGAGTGAAAGTAAATCCGCAAATCCAAAACGTCGGCTCTTTAGGTTTCATTAATTTTTTGGGCAAAAATATCGTCTTTTTGACGTCCGTCTTTTATTTTCTCGTAGCGGTTATGTTTTATCTCAGAACTTACGACTCGGCTCAGATAAAAATAACAATCGTGCAAATAGGCGGGGTTGTTTTACTCGCGATGTTATTGGCGAAGATTATTGAAGAAAATTCGTGGAATTTTTTCGCGAAAAACGCAACATACGTCGCTCCGATTTTAACATTTTTTGTGTCTGCTGTAATTTCTTATTTCAGATCGCCCTTTGTTTGGATGAGCGGTCATGAACTGATAAGAAGGGTTGTATATTTTACACTCCCACTTGTGATAATGAAAGAATTCAACAGCAGAAAAAAAGTCGACCGACTTTTGAATTGGGTTCTTGCCGCGACATTCGTGTCGACCTTTTACGGGCTCATACAGTTCTTGGACGGAAAATATTTTCCTCCAAACCCCGAGCCCGGGCTTGACCCGTTTATATGGAGACAGGCATTCTCATACCGCATTTTTTCAACTTTCGGAAATCCTAATTTCTTTGGCGATTTTCTCGCCGTGACAGGACCAATAACTTTGGCTCTGTTTATTAAGTCAGGAAAACCCTATCTTTTGATTTTGTGGCTTATGACCCTCTTTAATGTCTATGTCACATACTCTAAAGGCGCATGGATAGGTTATGTGGCGGGGCATGTGCTTCTGGGTTTGGTTTATATTTTTTTCTTTCCGCATCCCAAGACTGTCAACATAAAAAAGCATGCGCTTTTAGTCATAACACTCGTAAGTTTATTGACGGGCGGAGCTGTTTATTTTCAACTAACTCAAAGAACGGATTCAGCGAAGTTTAGAATCTTCACATGGCTCTCCACATGGGAGATGATAAATACGAAACCAATTCTTGGAACAGGCATAGGAAGTTTCCAGGTTACATATCCCGCATGGAGAAGGCCGCAGATTTTTTTCGTCGAAGGCAAACACAACACCCAGTCGAACAGTCCCGAAAGCGAATATCTCGAGATCTTGCATGACGAGGGATTAGTGGGTTTTGGGATTTTTCTCTGGCTGATTGCGATATTTTTCATTGGTGGCTTCAAGGCATTGAAGTCTTTTTCAAACATAGATACAAAAAGTGGCCGCCCGGATTTCAGGGCATATTATTTGCTGGGACTTCTTGCCGCATCGGGTGGGATGCTTGTTCACAACTTGGTTTGCGTCAGTTTGAGATTCGTCTCAAGTGGTGTTATGTTATGGTTTCTTTTGGGAATGATAGGCTCGCTGATCGTAAATAATCCTCTTGGCGAAGTATCGTTTAACTCCGTCGCCAGCGGCGGAATTCCAGTTAAAATAAGGAGGTTGCTCGTATTTGTAATAATACCGCCGGCTATATGGGCAGTCACTGTTTTTTATGGTTTTTTCAAGGCTGACATCCATCACAACATAGCGATATTTTTCTCAAAACAGGCCAGATGGTCGGAAGCTTTGACGAACTACAACATCGTTTCCGAAAAAAACTACGGATTTGTAATGTGCCACTACTTTATGGGCAATGTTTTCAACGACAGATGGATTCTATCGCGTGTGTTTCATCCAGAGTGGGGCGACAAGGAGGCCGACAAGCCGTGGGTCGAGATTGATTTAGGCAAAGAGGGGAGAATAGACCCCGAGCGTTCAATAGATAAGTACACAGATGTATGGAGAGTCGCGCCCAACTATGTGCAGAGTCATCATCAGGCTGGTCTCGTTTATATGAAGCTTGGCGGAGAATTTAAAGACAGAGGCGATGATGAGAAAATGAGGTCTTATTGGAATAAGTCGCTCGGGCACTTTTGGAGATATCACACGATAGACCCCATTTTCCCTGCGAACTATCAAAGAATGGCGTGGGTATATTTGCAAATGGGCGATATGGACATGGTCGAAAAAGTGTATAAAGCACATCTTTACACCCAATGGTTACTTCAAAACCCGGAAGATATTATCAATCCTGAAAATATAAAAACACAGGAAGAGCGAAAAAAGTTTGATGACTTAATGTCGCAATTTAAGGAAGAGGTGGAGTGGCGATGTTGTGAACATCACAACAGGGAGTACTATCTTCTTTTTCCTGAGGATTGGGCGCGTCGTCGGGCATCCGAATATTCAGATTCATATTTTCAACTTGCCAACCTCTATTATTTAAGAAGAAACTTCAGCGATGCCGAAAAATTCTACAATCGCGCTATTGACAGACATAGCGAAAACCTCCATGCATGGAAAAACCTTATAGCGTTATACAGAGAAACCAACAAAATGGAAAGATTGAACGAAGCCGTCCGTCGCTACAGGGAACTGTTCCCTGAAGACATGAATCTCTCCCGACTGGGTGCCATATAGAGAAGATGTACAAAATTTTAATCTTCATATTACTGACGATTCCGCCGATAGTTTTTTTCACAGACCTTACAAGGAATCCGTACTACTTTCAGATAGTATTTTTGAACGCTCTAACCCTTTTTATCTGGATTTGGTTTTTGCTTAAAGGGTTGATTGCGAAAAAAATAACATTAAAGACTTCAAATATAGATCTCCCGCTTTTTGTCTTTTTTTCTGTGGCGACTTTTTCGTGGCTGTTCAATTTTTTTGAAAACTACTCCGACGTTTTTCTTAGATTTTCGAGTTACTCAGAAGGCCTGAAACGTTGGCTGTTTTTCCTTGTCAACGCAATCCTCGTTTATCACATTCCTATAAATTTATTGGACGAGGAGTTCAAAAAAAAGACTTTTGGTGTTTTGTTTTTCGTCGGGTTCATCGCCGCTTTTTACGGCATTTTGCAGTTTCTCGGCATAGAGTTTGTTTGGCCAAGATTGCTCAATCCTTTCGGCGGCCGTTCCGTCTCAACTTTCGGGAATCCCAACTTTTTATCTTCTTACCTTGTAATACTTTTGCCGATTCTTTTCGCTTATTATATCAATGCCAAAAAATCATCGGATGTCATTTTTTATTTCATCTATATTTTTACCTATATGACATCGCTTGTTGTTACTCTTACCAGATCTTCCTGGCTCGGGGCGTTTGGCGGGTTGGTTTTGTTTTTTGCACTTTTACAGAAAGAGCTGATATATAGAAGCAAAAAGAGATTGATTGTTCTCGGAGCATTTGTGGCATTGCTTGTTTTTTTCTGGCCTCACCCGAAAAGCGTCGAGAAATACACCCCGGCGATTTTTGAACGATTGATAGAATCAAAAGATTACGCCACAAAAGTCTACGCTCCAGCGCATCAGAGGCAGTTGATATGGTCGTGCGCATGGAATATGATTGTTGAGATGCCGCTGATAGGCAGGGGATGGGGACTATTCGAGCTTTTTTTTCCTTTTTATCAGGGGAGATATCTTTTTTTTGACATATATAGAACCCTTAGGACACATGCAAACAACGCCCACAACGAAATTCTGGAGATATGGTCTCAGACGGGAATAATTGGATTCGGCGTTTATATCTGGCTCATATGCACTCTTTTCGTATCAGGATTTAAAATATGGAAATCCGCGTCCGGTTTTCAAAAGACGCTCTCTCTTGCTCTATCCGCCGGGATATTTGGCATGCTTATCGATAATCTTTTAAATGTCTCTATTCACTTTGCCGTACCGGCATTTCTCTACTGGTGGGTTGTCGGCGTCCTGATGTCTATAGCGTCTCCCAGAATCAGGGAAATACAGATTAAGAACATGCTCTCGAAATCCATCGTTTTTGTGCTTATTCTTGCAGGCGTGATTTTTATAATAAGGTATTACAAAAATTTCATGGGTGAAATAAATTACTTTTCGGGTTTCAAGCTGTCGAAAAGAGGAGAGGTAAGAAGTTCGATGGAGTATCTTGAGCGCGCTCATAAATATCAGCGATTTGAAGTCAACAACAACTACGAACTTGGAAACACCTATGCGAGGCTTGGCATGAAGGAAAAAGCGATATGGGCTTACAAGGAGGCGTTAAAAGCAAATACCGGATACGACGAGATATTTTTTAACATGGCAACGGTTTATAATCAGATGGGCGATCGCAGTGAGG
The DNA here is from genome assembly GCA_041694835.1 of Ignavibacteria bacterium. Lineage (GTDB taxonomy): Bacteria > Elusimicrobiota > Endomicrobiia > PHAN01 > PHAN01 > JBGFRZ01. The sequence continues at coordinate 47,514 of JBGFRZ010000032.1, read as the reverse complement.
CGGAAAAAAACTACTCGATGGCACTCGGAATAAATCCGCTCTCTTTTGATACATATATGGCGCTCGGTGCGATATATATGAACGATATTGAGAAAAATTCCAACAGGGCAATAAGCCTTTTTGAACAAGCCCATAATTTTTTTCCAGACAACAAGGACATAATAAATAATCTGGGTTATCTTTATACCCGCACCAACCAACCGAAGCGTGCAATTGATTTCTACAAGATGGCCATTGAGATTGACCCAGAGTTTTTAATGGCGAGAAAAAACCTTGAGACCTTGCTCAGACAACAGGGAGCGTCTGTTTCTTTCCTGACCGAATACGATAAACTTATGGAGCAGCTCGGCAGGTTTATAGAAAAACAAGATTGGTCATCGGCTATTGGCATAGCTGAAAAAATAGCGGAAAAATATCCGGGAAGTTTCAAGGGCAGATTTTATCTCGCGAACCTCTATTTTACCGCCGGGGATTTTTACAACGCAGAGAAAATTTACAAAGAACTTATTCAATCTCAGCCCGGCAACGCCACGCTTCTTTCAAATCTGGCTTTGATGTATGAAAAGCAAAATAGGTCGAAAGAGGCGAGGAGCGTCTGGGAAAGGGTAAAACAGATAGACCCTACAAACAAAATGGCTGTCGAGAGATTGAAATAAAGACCCGCAGGGCGGGGTTGAATTTATTCGGGGATGTTCCCGCAAAGCGGGACCATAGGAGAATAAAGATGTCGGGACATTCGAAGTGGGCGGGTATAAAACACAAAAAAGCCGTCATCGATGCAAAACGAGGGAAGTTGTTTACAAGGATAATACGCGAAATAACAATCTCCGCCAGACTTGGTGGTGGAAATCCGGAAAACAATCCGCGTCTTAGAAAAGCAATGGATGACGCAAGAGAAGCGAACATGCCCCTTGACAACATCAAAAAAGCGGTTCAAAGGGGCACAGGTGAGCTGCCGGGTGTTAATTACGAAGAGATTGTTTACGAGGGATACGGTCCGGGTGGCGTTGCGATTATGGTCGAGGCAACGACTGACAACAAAAACAGAACTACAGCGGAGATAAGAAAGATTTTTTCGACGCACGGCGGCAATCTCGGAGAAAATGGATGCGTCGCGTGGCTCTTTAATTTGAAGGGTTATATCTCCGTCGATAAAACGAGAATTACCGAAGATGAAATAATCAGTGTGGCGCTTGAAGCGGGCGCCGACGACGTCAGGACTGAAGACGACGACATCTACGAAATCACAACTTCACCTGAAAATTTCAACAATGTAAAATCAGCTATTGAAGTTAAAAAAATAGCGGTAGAAACCGCCGAGGTGTCGCTGCATCCCACGACTTTCATAAAACTGAGCGGGGAAGAGGCCGAAAAAATGCTAAAATTAATGGAGAGCCTCGAAGATTACGATGATGTTAAAAACATCTATGCCAACTTCGATATTTCCAACCTGAAAGAATCAGGTTCTTCAAATTTATGATAATTATCGGCGTAGATCCGGGTGTTGCGAGGACTGGATGGGCGGCGGTTCGTGTTTGCGGCGGCTCTGGTCCAGAGAAAATTGAAGCGATTGAATACGGCTGTATAGAAACATCGCTCGAACTGTCATCGGAAAATAGGTTTTTGGAAATAGCGGATTCGATGGATTTTATAATAAAGAAACATAAGGCTGAAACGCTTGCTATAGAAGAGATTTTCTTCTTAAAAAAATCTAAAACATTGTTTTCAATTGCGCAGGCACGCGGTGTGATTCTATACATAGCGGCCAAAAACAAAATGAAGATTTTTCAGTACAACCCCAGGATAATCAAGATAACGTTGACAGGATACGGCTCGTCCGAGAAGAACCAGATGCAGCATATGGTGAAAAACATTCTGGGCTTAAAGGATATCCCAAAACCAGACGATACCGCTGACGCTCTTGCGGTGGCCGTGTGTCATTATTTCAATTCGGTGAGGTTCTCGTGATAGCATCTCTGAGAGGTATATTATTGAAAAAAAACTCTGGGAGCGTCATCGTCGAGGTTTCGGGTGTCGGATGGGAAGTTTTCGTCACCCCTTCCACGTCTGCGTCGCTTCCCGACGATGCGGCGGCTGAGGTCAGGTTCTTTATCAGCGAATCTACCGCCATGTACGGCGGCGCGACAACGCTTTACGGCTTTCAGAGCCAGATCGAAAAAGACACGTTCGAGCTGTTGAGAACGATGCCTGGCACAGGCGCAAAAAAAGCGTTGGAGTATCTTGATAAGATAACGAAGTCCGTCGGAGATTTCCGGAAGGCAGTGATAGACAAGGATGTTCCAATACTTTCTACTTTGTTTGGTTTCAGAAAACCAACAGCGGAAAAACTCATATCGAATTTGAAAGATAAAATCGCCGAATTAAAAATAGGCCCCATGGAAAAACGCTCATCCAGATATGTAAATACAAGGGCGGAGGCGGTCGCCGTGCTTGTGGCTTTGGGATATCGCGAAAGCCAGGCCAAAACCGCCGTCGATGAATCATTGGACGAAATGCCTTATGGAGAAAAAGTAGAGGAAGTCGTCAAAGACGCTCTTAAGAGGTTGTAATGGAGAATAATGAAGAAATTACAATCGCCGAAAAATTCGCGCAAGAAACCCCGTTCGAAAACTCCCTAAGGCCAAAAACGCTTGATGAGTTCGTTGGCCAGGAAAAAATGAAAGAGAACCTTAAGGTTTTTTTACAGGCAGCCAAAAAAAGGGGCGAACCACTTGACCACTGTCTTTTTTATTCGCCACCAGGTCTTGGCAAAACCACACTCGCTCACATTGTCTCAAAGGAGTTATCGGTGAATCTGAGGGCAACATCCGGCCCCATATTGGTTCGTGTCGGCGACCTTGCGGCGATACTGACGAGTTTGTCGGAAGGAGACGTCCTTTTCATCGACGAGATTCATAGATTGAATCATCTTGTAGAAGAAGCTCTCTATCCCGTTCTCGAGGATTTTCAGCTTGATATCATTCTTGGTCAGGGCCCGAGCGCAAGGACATTTCGTCTGCCAGTTCCCAGATTTACTTTGATAGGGGCGACGACACGAGCGGGATTATTGAGCACGCCCCTAAGGGAAAGATTTGGGATCGTCGAACATCTTGAATATTACCAAACGGAGGAATTGAATCAAATACTCGCCCGCTCTAGCAAGATACTTGACATCCGCATCGAATCCACCGCATCAGCGGAAATAGCCGCTCGTTCAAGGGGTACTCCGAGAATCGCGAACCGACTGCTTAAAAGGATAAGAGATTTTGCCGATGTTAAATCCGATGGCATAATTACTATGGATGTAGCGAGGGAATCTCTTTTAAAGATGAGGGTGGATGAAGGCGGTCTCGACGAGATGGACAGGAAGATTCTTTTAAGCATAGTGGGAAAATTTAACGGTGGTCCCGTCGGAGTAGAATCTGTGGCAATATCAGTTTCCGAGGATGTCGACACAGTGTCCGATGTCTATGAGCCGTATCTGATAAAGGAGGGATTCATAGCCCGCACACCCCGCGGCCGCATCGCCACCGAAAAAGCCTACGGACATCTAAAAATTCCAGTCCCTGACAAGAAAAATTCACTTTTCCAGTAAGAGTAAAGCCAAAAACTTCAGGGTTGATGAACAAATTGCGCGGACTTCTGATCTGGTGAGAAAGAAACTTTTGCTTCATCAGTGTTGTGCTATCTGCACCGCTCCGATGCTGGAGCGAATAGAGATGGATTTTGATGTCTACGGTTTATGGTATAATCCGAACATACACCCCGAACAGGAATCATATCTCCGTTTTGACGCCCTTGAAAAATTCAACGCCCTTAAAGGAATCTCATCTATAAATATCCCGGCTCATAGCATGGAAAAGTGGCTTGATGCGGCGAAAGCTTCGGCTGATAGATGCAAGTATTGTTATATAAACCGACTCGAAGAAACGGCGAGACGTTGCTTTAGAGGCGACAAAATATTCGACTGCTTTTCGACGACACTTCTTGCAAGTCCTTATCAAAAGCACGATTTAATAAGAGGAATAGCGGAGACTCTTTCGCAAAAATGGAATGTTGAATTTATTTATGTCGATGTGAGGAAGAAATACCGCGAAGCAAAAGAGAAGATAAAAAAACTTGGGCTCTACAGTCAGAAATACTGCGGATGCATATTCAGCAGACAGGAAAGCGACAAGGGAGAGAGAGGTAAACGGGTAGAACAAAAAAGCAGCAGAGATTAGAGACTGTAGGACAGCGAATAGCGAATAGTGAATAGAGGATAGAGATGAGAGATGAGAGGTGAGAGGTCAGAGGTGAGAGAATAGCGTATAGAGAATAGAGGATAGGGGACAAGAAATTGAATAAAAATTTCCATTCCCTAACCTCTTGTCCCTCGCCTCTAGCCTCTGACCTCTGTTCTCTGTTCCCTGAACTCTGTCCTCTGACTTGTGCTCTTGCGCTCTTGTGCACTTCTGCCTTCGCCGCTAAAATTATGTCCAATTTCGGAAAAATTTTTATAATAACGGGTTTAATTATGATTGTCTTGGGCATATTTTTTTACATGGGGCATAAAATTCCGTTTATTGGGCGCCTTCCGGGGGATATATACATCAAAAAAGAAAATTTCGTATTTTTCTTCCCGTTCACTACTTCGATAATTTTATCAATCATTCTAACTTTAATTATCAATCTTTTTAAAAAATGAACCCATGTAGTTTTAGAAAATTTACGAGCAAAGCCCAAAAATTCAGGGTTGATGAACAAACCATCGGAGCTTCTGACGGGGTGAAAAAAATTTTACATTTAGTGATATTTTCGCTCTGCTTCATGCTTTGTCTTTATCAAATTGTTTTTGCTTCGAGGGACATAATCAAAGTTGGGATAATCAAGGATGTTCCGGGTTTCAATGTTTCAGGTAATAATTATTATGTCTATGAGATAAAAAGCGGAAAAAAAAGAACTTTCAACGATTCAAACGATTATCTGGCGCGCATAAGAAAAGACTCTCTTTTGATCGATGGCAAGGGATATAATTTGCCCGTTAGGCTCGTCCCCGTCGGCGATGAGCATGTAAAAATAAACGGCAGAAGATACAGGGATTCGATTTTGATTTTAAAAACCTCAAACGGGTTGAACGTTATCAACGAGCTCGGGATAGACAACTACATCCGCGGGGTGCTTCCGAAGGAGATGAGTCCCTCATGGCCACCCGAGGCTTTGAAAGCACAGGCTGTGGCGGCAAGGAGTTTTGTCTGGAAGAATTCAGGTCGCCACAGAGCAGATGGTTTCGATGTATGTTCTACGGTTCATTGCCAGGTTTACGGCGGCCTCGAAGTCGAAAATCCTGCCACGGATAGGGCGGTCTTCGAAACAAAAGGCGAGGTTCTTTATGATAGAAAAGGCGAGGTTGTAAACGCCGTTTACCATGCAAGCTGTGGCGGACACACCGAAGAAATAGCCAATGTCTGGAATATGACAAACGAAATTCCGCATTACTTTGTTCCCAGGGTTTGCAAATTTTGCACTCATTATAAGCATTTTAACTGGACACATGTTTTCGACGGAGAATTGATAAGAAAGAAGATGTACGTTTCCGGATATAAAGTCGGAAAAATAAAGAATCTTGAGATTGTTGGGCGAAGTGTATCCGGGCGGGCAAAGCACATAAGAGTGAGCCACACCGCAGGCAAGACATTGATTCATGCCGGAAAATTCCGCCTGGCGCTGGACCCGTGGCGAATGAGGAGCACGAAGCTTACGGCGGTTGTGAGACATAAAGACTCTTTTGAGTTTCGCGGTTCCGGTTGGGGCCATGGGGTGGGACTTTGTCAGGCCGGCGCCAAAGGTATGGCCGATGAAGGGCGGGATTACGTCCAGATATTAAAATTTTATTATCCCGGAACGGTTGTTCGTCGCGCTATAGATAGCGAATAGCGAATAGCAAATAGCAAATAGCGAAATATGTTTGCAAAAGTAGTATTTCCAAAGCCTCCCGACGGAGAGTTTGATTATGCTGTCCCTGTGAGCATAAATCTATCTGTCGGTTCAAGGGTGAATGTCCCTTTCGGAAGCACGTCCCGCCTTGGATATGTCGTCGATGTTGGCAAAAAAGAACCTCATCTTAAGCATCAATTAAAGGAAGTAATCTCATCAGTGGACGAAACCCCGGTTATTGACGAAAAAGCCCTCGCATTCGCAAATGCCTTGAGCGAGCATTACTTTGTTTCCGTTGGCGCGGTGTTGAATCTGATATATCCGATTGATTTTAAACACATAAAAACCGCATCAAAAAATCCAGAGATAAATAATGGAAAAGACAAAAGTACTCTTTTCGCCGCATTCCTCGGGAACGATGAAAGATATGATTTTTACAAAAAAGAAATATCAGATGGGCTCAGCGCAAAAAAAAGCGTGCTTCTTGTTCTACCAACGCTTTCGGATGTTGTTTGGGCGAAAAATTATTACGCCAGATTCGAGCCCGTTGTCTGGAGTTCGGATTTATCAAAAAAAATGCAATCGGAAACATTCGAAAAACTACTCTTGAACGAATGCAGTTTTGTGATAGGCACAAGAAGAAGCGTGTTTTTGCCACTCAACAACCTCGGGACCATAATTGTTGACAGAGAGTACGACTACGCCCACAAGGATGGACGGCGCCCTTATTACAACACAAGAAACGTGGCGCTCAAAAAATCGGAGCGATATAAGATAAGAGTTATTTTCGGAGGATCCGCGTTCTCAGTCGACATCTATTCCAAAATCAAAGAAGGCGGCGTGAAAAAGTTGACGGAAAAACCTCCCGATGCGTATAAAAAAAATCATTGGGAAATCGTTAAAAAATATAAGAGCAGGAATTATGACATTATCTCAATTTTAAAGGAAAGTATCGACAGAAATTACATCAAAAAGCTTACCACGCTTATACACTATCCGCTGAAAGGTTTTTCCGGGGGATACTACTGCGGCTCATGCAAAAGGATTTTGAAATGCGAAGACTGCGACATACCCCTCACGCTCTACATCGCCGGGAAAGAAAAAATACTCCGATGCAACTACTGTGGCAGACAGATCGTCTATGCCCCATTATGCAATATCTGCGGCTCTCGGAATCTTACCGCTCTTTCTTTTGGAACGCAAAAAATCGAGGAGTCCTTAAGACAGCTTTATCCGTGTGCGACTATAACCCGTTACGATCTCGACGCCAGGAATTCATACAAAAGCAATAAAAATAAAGAGTCGTTATCAGCCGATTTCATCATCGCCACACATCCTCCCAGGCATTATATGGTGTCGTCTGATATAGGACTTGTCATTTTATTGAATGCGGATTTCGATTTCATGCATCCGGAGTATTTTTCCAATGAAAAAATATTTTTGAAGATGGCGGATTATAGCGAACTTTTATCAAAGAAAGCCGAAGAGCCCGAGCTCTATGTCGAAACCCACTTCCCGGATTACTACCCCTTCAAATTAAATTATGAGGAGTTTTATTCCGAAGAGTTGAAACAAAGAAAAAAACTCAAATACCCTCCTTACGCCCGTCTGATAACGCTGACCTTCAGGAGCAAAAATGATAAGTTGGCCAAGTTATACGCCGAAAAAACGTCCACTCTCATGGAAAAGATATTAAACGAAAACAACTTAGAGGCGGAAATCGTCGGTCCATCAAGTGATTATCGGAAGAAATTAAGGAAGCGGTATCTCTGGAAAATAATTTTGAAGGGAAACGGCGATTTTTCGAAAATTATTTCTGCTGTTCGGAGCTCAAGGAATTATTCGGTTAGTGTTTCTATAGACGCAGAGAGTGCCGCTTGAAAGTTTCAAGAACCGACATTTTATGATAATCAAATTGTCGCAAAACGAAAACATCATAGAAAAAATTGCCGATCATATCATGAAGAACGATGGGGGGAATGATTTGTCCGGCATCGTGGCGATCTTTCCGAATAAAAGACCTTCGCATTATTTCATAAAGTATTTAAGCGAAAAACTGAACGGGCCGTTTCTGCCACCCGCCGTTTTTTCTATAAGTGGATTTGTAAACTATATATCGCAAAAAATAAATCCCGGCGTTGGGATTATAGAAGAGCTTGATAAGGTGTGGCTTCTTTTCGAGGTCATAAACAAGCTTAAGATAAAATCGTTTTCCGGCAACTTCAGCGGTTTTTATATGTGGGGACTAAGAATCTTCAATGTCATCGATGAAATAGATATCTGTGACGTTGAGAACGATAGCCTGAAGTCTCTGCATTCCGAAAATATACCCCCGAAACTCCTCAACATACTTGCGAATCTTGGCGAAATAAGAGATGCTTTCCGCAAAGAGCTCAGGAATAGAAATTTGACCACGGCGGCTTTGAATTTTAAAGTTGTCTCGGAAAATATATCCGAAGAGCACCTGAAAGATTACAAATCAATTTATCTTTGCGGCATATTCGAACCATTGAGGCTTGAGCAAAAAATTCTGAACAAGCTCCGTTCGTTAAAGAACACAATAACGGTTGTAAGAAACTCCGGGAATAAATGGAAAACGGAAGGGGTGTTTATATATTCGGCTTTTGACACCCATTCGCAAGTAAGAAAGGTTGGAGAGATTTTATCGGAAGATTTCGACCCCGACCGGACAGCCGTTATTTTGCCGCAGTCGGATGCTCTGATTCCTCTTTTATCCGAGGTTGTGGGCAAATTGGAGGTGGACTACAACGTCACCATGGGTTATCCTCTCGTCAGGACACCCGTTTACACGTTTCTTGAGACAATAATCAGACTTGAAGAGTCCCGCGTCGGCAACGAATATTACATGCGAGACTACCTTTCCGTCATTTTTCACCCATATGTAAAAAACATACTTTCCGCTCTGCCCATCAGGACGGAAGAAGTGGAAGATATGATATCGTCTCGCGTGAACAAGGCCTTTTGCTCGCTAGATGAAATAGAAAGTATTTTGGGTCAAAGCGTTCTTTTAAGTGGGCTCCACAAGGAATTGACGATTTCGTCGGAGGAAATTCGCACATTTCGCGAGTTGGCTGTAAAATTCGCAAATATCTTAAAATTTATTATAACAGAATCTCTGCTTAAGACCCAGCCCTTCGGCGCGCAATATACTAAAAAATTTTTTGAGCTCTTTGAGAAAATGAAGAAAACAATGTTTTCTGATAAAGCCATGGAACCGCCATCTCTTTTCGAGCTTTTCAGATATTTCATATCGACTGAAACAATACCCTTCTCGGGCACGCCTCTGGGCGGGCTTCAGATACTTGGGATGCTTGAGATTCGAAACCTAAGTTTTGATAAAGTCATAGTTTTGGACGTAAATGAAAGAATAGTTCCGAACATTTCGAAACACGATCCGATTCTGCCTCCGGCTACAAGAATGCATCTTGGACTTCCGACTTACAGGGAGAGGGAGAAAGTGTTCAGAAAAAATTTCATGAATCTCGTAAATTCGGCCAGGGAAGTTCATCTGATATACAGTGAACACAGCAAAGATACCAGAAGCAGATACATTGAAGAGATAATCTGGGAAAAACAGATGAACTCAAAATCGGTCGAATCCGAAGAGTCGGAAGTTTCTCCGGTTTTTTTCCGCATAGACGCCGACGAAAAAAGAAGTGCGTCGCTCGGGAAATCCGAAAACACAATGAGATTATTGTCGGATATAGAACTTTCGCCCACTGCGATAGACGTTTACCTGAACTGTCCCGCCAGGTTTTATTTTTCATCCTTGCTCAACTTCAAGGAAAGGGAGGACGTCCAACGGGATCCGGACGCAAGCCGCATAGGAAGATGCCTTCATTCAATTTTGGATGAATTTTTCAGACCTTTTGTCGGAAAAAAACTAAATCTTTCGGATGAAGATAAAAATCGTCTTCTGGAACTAATGGATTTTCATCTAAAAAACGATTTCGGCGAAATCCGCGGAGAAATCTATCTGTTGAGAGATATTGTCAAGAACAAACTTTTGAGTTTTTTTGATTTTGAAAAAAACAGGAGAGATTGCGAGATTATCGCGACTGAAGTTAAACTGCGTTCAAGGCTTGAGTTGGAAGGAGAAACCTTTGTCAGGTTAAAGGGACGGGCTGACAGGCTCGATAGAAGATGTGACGATTTTTTCATAGTTGATTATAAGAGCGGGGAGTTTAAAACTCCGCTAAAAAACCTGGATGGCGCGATAAACGACAGAAAAACCATGAGAAAAAAAATAAAATCTTTCCAACTGCCCGTTTATGTCTTTCTTTTCTGGCGAGAAAACCCACGACTTCCTTTGGAGAGGATAAATGCGGAGTTTTATTCGATAAGGGAGATAGAAGAGGTGAGCATTTTCAAGAATAACGCGGCCGATGCCATGAACGGCATATTTTTACCTTCGCTAAAAGCGTTGATTTCCGGGATATTTGACCCCAAAACTCCGTTTGAAAGGGATAGCGATGACGAGCTTTACTGCAGGAACTGTCCTTATTCCAATATATGCGTTGTCTAAAGTTTTGAAAAAAACCTTGACAAACAAAATTATTTTCACTATATATATTGTATTATGAGCTCGTTGAAAAACCTTAATCTTTTGAACGATTTGGCAGTTTCAGGTTAAAAGTTGAAATCGTTTAGACCGCAATGTCTGACGAGCAAAGCGAGGAGTTTTGCGGTCTGATTGAAACTTTTAACCGTTAAGAAACTGCCCTTTAAGTGAAAAAGATGGGTTTTTCAATAATCTCATTATAGCGACAAAGGCAAACCTTCCCTGCTGGTCATATGGGAACGTTCCGATTTTGTGTCGGGATGCCGGGAAACCGGGGGACGCAAAGCCAACAGGGCTAAATCCCGCGTTATGGGACAATCCGTCGTTGAAAGGCGACGGGGTTCGGGTTTGAACGGATGCCGGCTGGGCTACCGAAACAATGATAAAAATTAATTTTGTCAGTCATTTATCTACAAGCCACCGCGGGTTTGCGGGGGCTTTTTATTTTTGTCACGGAGCGCTAATTGTCTTTTTTTTAATAGCGGGGCCTTTTTATCTTTCGGCCCAGCCGTCCCCCGTTACAAATCTAAACGCCACCCGGGGGCAGTCCGAAGGCGGGGTTGTGTTGGGATGGATGTATCCCGGTCCATCTTCCCTCCCTGTTGGTTCGACATATTTCATACAGCATTCGCAGGATTCCGACGTTGTTTGGTCAACCGCTTCGGCGCAAATAAGAATATCCACATCAAATGTTAATTCCGGCGCGCCGCAAAGCCACACAATAACCGGTTTGACCGGCGGGGCGACATACTTTTTCAGAATTTGGACATCATCTCCGCCTGCCAACTTTTCTCCAATCTCTAATGCCGCTACATCTTGGGCGCAGAGGGATTTACTGCCTCCCGGGCAGATCACGAATCTTTCGGCGACGCTGTCCGCCCAGATTTTACTTACATGGACGGCTCCCGGCGATGATGTTTACAACGGCTCGGTAGTCGGCGGCGGATTTTTAATAAGATATTCAACGAATCCTTCCGACACACCGCAAACAGCGACTTATCAAATCTCTATATCATCGAATTTTTCACCAGCCACAAGCCATGTCTTCATGCTCACCTCGCTCCTCCCGTCGGCCACCCACTATATATGGATATCTGCATTCGACGAAAACTCTAACCAGTCAAACTGGTCATCTACGGCGACTGCAGTATCGTCGTCTTTTTTTCTCTCACAAACATTCGAGGGGCTTCGTGATGTTTTGTCGAGCGAAAACGGCTTTTCTTTTTCGGATATAGACACAGACGGCTACATAGATTTGGCTGTCAGCGGCTTTGATGGTGTGAGCAGAAAAAACGTTATATACAGAAATTCTGTCGGAAATTTTTCGTTGTGGCAGGAATTTCCCGTCGGCCTTCAGGCTAGTTCCCTCTATTTCGGCGACATAAATTCCGACGGTAAAGATGACAAGATCGCGGTCGGTTCACCTGACGGCTCAACCAGGAGATTTTTTGTTTACAGAAACACCTCCGGCACTCCACCGTTTGTTCTGGACAGCGAACCAATGGGTTCCGCCGACGGATTTGTCATGGGGTGTGTTGTTTTGATGGATTTCGACAATGACGGTGACAACGACATTGTCGTAAGCGGCATCGGACCTGGTAGTTTGCCCAACAACAGATACTTAAGGGTGTATGAGAACAACAATTCAAGTTTTACGATGCGTTTTGATTTGACAGGGCTTTCCAACTCGGCACTGTCCGTCGGCGACTACAACAAAGATGGATGGGTTGACCTTGCTGCCATAGGCAGAGATACGACAGGCAACAGGAGATTCATTTTATTTAGGAATTCTTCCGGAACTTTTTTAATCGACCAAGAACCCTTAGGTGTCAATATCGGTCTTGAGAACGGCTCTGTGGCTTTTTGCGACTACGACCTCGACGGCGATCTGGATATAGCGGTAAGCGGAACAATTGATGGAACAGCATCTGGTAGACGGCTTATTCTTTTTAAGAATACAAACGGTGTTTTTAGCCTCGACCAGGAGCCAATGGGTTTGGCTGCAGGTGTTGACAATAGCTCGCTTGCCTTCGGCGATTACAACACCGACGGATGGCCGGATATTGTTGTGACAGGGAGGGACAATAACGGTCTTTTGAGATTTATATTGTTTAAGAATTCTTCCGGAACGTTTTATTCCGACCAGGAGATTCTTGGTCAGAATCTCGGTCTCCAGCTCTCATCGGTCGTTTTCGGCGACATAGACAACGATGGGGATCTGGATCTCGTCGTTTCGGGGTCGCCGTCTTCGGGCATTTCGAATTTGATAAGAATTTACAAAAACACATACAGAGATTCAGGTAAAATCAACGCTGCGCCATCAGCTCCGCCAGGGCCAATCGCAGAATATATCGACGAAAATCTGGTCATATCTTTTCAAGACGGTTCCGATGATAAAACACCTCAGCAGTCACTCAACTATCTTGTCAGGATGGCGACGGCCCCCTTCAGCATAAACCCTTCAAGTTATGTCGTGAGTCCGCAATGGGCGACACCGTTTTCGGGAAACTATCCGAGGCCCAAAAGAATCGGCACGACTAACAGTATATTGATAAAAAAACTTGCCATAAGAACGACATATTATTTTTCAGTTGCTTCAATAGATTCGGGCTTGTTGAAGAGCGTATGGTCGGATGAAAATTCACACTATATCGCGGATATTTATCCGCCGAGAGCGGTTACATCCATTGTTGCTGTAACAGGGGCGAGCGAAGGGGAGATCAAACTCTCATGGATTGCCCCCGGAGATATTCCTCAGAACAAGAAAGTTTCAGAGTACATCATAAAATACGCCACGTTTTCCATAAACTCACTTTTGGGAGATACCACTGCATGGTGGAGTGTCGCCACTTCGCTTAATAATACACCGTCCCCCCAATCTCCAGGCTCCGAAGAGATTACCGGAATTTCCGGTCTTTTCCCTTCTTCAACATATTATTTTTCAATTAAATCAAAAGACGCCGACGGAAATATCTCTCCCATCGATGAGCCGACTGTGTCGCTCACACAGGCGTTCAGCTATGCCCTTGATATTGTTCCCGCTCCTCCAACCGGGCTCAAATCAGTGGCTTCAAGCGGGTTGGTTGAGCTTTTTTGGAATGATATGCTCGGGCAGCTCGGTTATCTTGACTTCGATTACTACGAAATTCACCGTTCAACCGACGGAAATACCTATTCCCTTATAGGAACTACGCGTAGCAATACTTATGTTGATACCTCTGTCACCAACGGAACGACATATTTTTACAAGATGAACTCTTACGATGCTCCACCGCAGATTTTTATAAGTGCCTTTTCCTCCGTCGTTTCAACCCGCCCCATCGGAGTTCCATCCGCTCCTTCGGAGTTTAGCGGCATGGTTTTGTCGACAGGTTCGATTTTATGGTCATGGAAAGACAACTCCCCTGACGAAGATGGTTTCAGGATATTTAGTTCCACAAACGCATTGCTATCAGAGTTGCCGCACGGAACGACGATCTGGCTTGAAACTAATTTTTCCGCTAATACTAATTATAGCAGGTATGTGGCGGCATATAATAGCGTATCAATATCTTCATCCAACGTCGCTTCAAGATATACCATGGCGATGCCACCCGTTGATAGTTATGTTTTAAAGAGGACTTCACATTCAATAGAAATCACATGGAGCAATAACGGAAATCCGGCATCAACCAGATGGGGAGTATTGCGCTCAACGAATAACTTCTTCACCTCTACCTTTACCTTGAGCTCATTTGCAAACAACCAAACGGGCACAACATTTACTGACTCGGCAGGGTTAGAGCCTGCGACTACATATTACTACAAGGTTCAGGCGTTCAATAGCGAGGGTATACCCACGATATATGATACAACAATCTCAACTATCACACTTCCGGCAATTCCTTCAGAGCCGTTGGGTTTTCGCGGGGTAGCCGTTAGCACGGTGGCGATCAACTGGACATGGGAGATAACATCATCTGCGACATATTATCAGATTTATAGAGCCGGTGATAATCATCTGTTGAAAAATCTTGAAGGAAACGAAACAATATCTTGGAACGAAATCGGTTTAGAACCCAATACACAATATTCAAGATATATCAAAGCGGGGAATGCAAGCGGCGTTTCATTCGGTTCATCGGTAGTTTCAAAATACACCCTGGCCAATCCGCCCGGAAATTTGGGGAGTATAGCCAAAACAAAAAATTCAATTACGCTCTCCTGGCAATCTCCGACGGGCGGCTCCAGCAAGTTTAGACTCGAGAGATCCCTTGACGGCTTATTTTTTTCAGTTGTAAGCGACAATATATCTGGTTCTTCTTCAACTTATACCGATGGAAATTTGAGCCATTCCACCACATACTACTACCGTCTATATGGCTTCAATGGCGACGGAATAATAACCGCCCCTACTGATATTGTCAACGTTATGACCGATAAGGTCGTCGATAAAATGCCCCCACTTGCTCCCACCGGAGTTCGCGGGAGTTTTTCGGGCGGGATTTTTCAAATATTTTGGGATGAAGTTAAATACAACGAGGACCTGAGCCCGATTTACGACATCGACGGTTATCTTGTTTACAGGAGCACTTCGATGGATGGGATATACGAAAAAATAACGATGCTTCCGTTAAAGTCGAACGAATTTTCTCAAGACACAAAAAAAAACGTTTATTATTACACGATAAAGGCTGTGGATATATATTCAAACGAAAGCCTGCCGTCGGCAATAGTGGCATCGAAGACTGCGCCGGTTATAATAGTAATGAGCGACAATAAAGACTTGTTTGTTGAGACATCGGCCATTTTGCCTGAGAACTCAGTGCTCAGGATTACAGAAGTGCCTGAGGAAAAAATCGGCCGCGTGGTAAAATCTTTTGTTGTAGCACTTCGGGATATAAAATCAAATAAAGAAAAAAATGTTCCAAAAGAACAAACTTTCAATATATCGTTTACTTACTTTGACAGGGGTTCTGCGGTGATGTCCCCGGGTTCTTATGAAAGCGAGTATGCCGTTTACTGGTTCAACGGAGTGAGATGGATCAGATTCGGTGGTGCCGTCGACAGATTCAACAAGACGATTTCAGTGGCAGCGTCAGTTCTGGGAAAATTTCAACTAAAACTAACGAATCGCTCAACATTCTCGGTAGGAAAAGATGACGTTTATCCGAAAATAATAACCCCGAACGGCGACAATAAAAATGATTTTTTGATTATAAATTTTGACGGCCCGCCGGGAATTGAAGAAAGAGTCGTCGGATTTATATTCGACAAAATGGGGCGGTTTGTCAAAAAACTGAATAAAAGGGGACCAAACCGTGAAACATCTTTAAGGTGGGATGGCGACGACGAATTCGGAAACAAAGTGCCCTCGGGAATTTATATCTATCAGATTGAATCCGACGACAAAGTAATAAACGGAACTGTGACGGTATCAAGATGAAAGAGGGTACTAATGTGAGAGGTCAGAGATGAGAGGACAGAGGTCGGAGATGAGAGAAGATAGACGAGCGGATAGGGAGAGGAGTAATAATTTCCATTTCCTAACCTCTAATCTCTATCCTCTATTCTCTATTCTCTATTCTCTATTCGCTATATGCTATTCGCTATTCACTATCCCCTGTCTTTATGCTTCCCGATCTTCCGGGGTATGCGGGACTTATGTTGCTTCAGGGGATGACATCGAGTCGATTTTCTACAACCCGGCCGGCCTTTACAATATAAAAACATCGGAGATATTCACATCCTATACAACGCTTTATCCAAAATTAACCGATGGCTCTAAATTGTCGGAAGTATATTTGGCGGCGGGGCTGCCTTACAAGGGTTATGTGCCAGCTTTCGGATATTTTTTATTGGGCGGAGAGTTCTACAAGGATGAGACTTACGCTTTTTCACTCTCGGGAATATATAAAAAAATTGTTTTCGGATTGACTGCTAAAATTTTAAGAAAATCTATCGGAACCGATGATTATTCCTTTAATTCCGTGGATGAAACTGGCAAAGCAAAACGGGGCATAACCGACCATCTCACTGGGAAGTCGAAGACGCTCTTCTCTCTGGATGCCGGTATCTTGTATAACATCTCTGAAAACTACAAAATCGGGCTCTCTATCAAGGACATCAATCAGCCGGATATGTCGTTTGAAAACTCGGGTGACACGAAAAAAATGAAATCAACGATTGGCTTTGCAATGAACACGACCCTGATAAATCTCTCCGCTGATTTTTCAGCTCAGGAGTACTCGAATAACATCTTAGACTATGTGTTTTCATTCGGGGCTGAAAGGCATTTTGATTTCGGAGAATATGGAGCAACGGCCATAAGATGCGGCATGACATTTGGAAGCAGGGAACTGAGAAGGTTTGCTGTCGGTTTCGGCCATTCACTCAAATGGTTTGGATTCAATTATTCTTATATATTCCCTTTGGTTGGGATAAAGAACTCCGGAGACATTCAGAGGATTTCACTTAATATGAGATTCGGAAAACCGCCCGAAAGCAAAAAACTAAAAGAGTTGAGTGAAAAATTGTTCACGGAAAAGTCCCAGAATGAAAAACTCCTGAAAGAAGTAGAGAGGTTGGAGAACGAGAAAGACAGATTAAAGAAAGAACTAGAATCACTACTTGCGTCTGAAAAAGAAAAGGAAGAACCGAAAGCGGAAAGGTCGCCGGCTGTGGAATATATTCCGCCTCGTGAAATTTCGGTTGAAAAGAAAGCGCCGAGAATTTCTACGGCAAAATCCGATATCGACAACAGAAAGATTGAGTTCGACACTTCAATGCGATATTATTATCAACTGAAGGACCGCGGTATTTCGGAAAGAGAAAAAAAAGATATCTTAAGAAGGATAATCAGAAAATATGAAAATACCGGAGTGGATATTTCGGAAGCAAAAACAGAACTGGCAAAATGAGATTGTTGATGTTTCGCTATCCAGTGCACGCACTGGAAAGTTCAGAGAACTTAGTTTAGAAGATAGAGGCGGGAGAATAGAGGAGAGGCGGGGCGGGAAAGGAATTTTTTACATTCCCCAATCTCCTAATCGCTGCGTTTACGAGAGGTGAGATATGGAAAACGAAAGAGACGAGTTGAAATTTTCATCCCCGGAGAGTGTAGTAAACGAACTTCTTAACACAGAGAAACAGATGGCGGAAGAGACCATTAGACTTATCCGTCAAAGGTCCGCCAGAGAGAAGGAGCAATGGAATAAAGTGTTTCAGTCGAAGGAAAACGAGGTGTTGCAGCTTAAAAATCAGCTTGGCCTCGCCGAAGAGAAAGTAAAACAGCTTCAAGCGAAACTTGCCGAAGAGAGGGAGGCTTCAATTGGTCACATTAAAGTTCAGGCCATAGAGTTTGAGACGCAGAAAAAACAGCAGCAAAAAAAATGGGGCATGGTTGAAGATGAAATAAGGAAATACAGGCAGGAAGCGGAGAACGCGCGTTCAAAATTTCTGGAAATACAAAATCAACTTGCGAATTTCAAAGAGGAGGCCCGCAAGAGCGAGGAACGATTGAAAGAGATGGTGTCAAATAAGGAAGAAGAGATACTCTCCATAAAGGAAAAACTTCTGCTATCAGAACAAAATTATCTTAAAGATAAACATCGCCTTCAGGAAACTATAAACAATCTTGAACAAAAAACGAATCGACTTGAATTAAGCCTTTCCGATGAAAAACTCTACCAGGAAAAAATAATTCAGAAAAAAGACCATGAACTGTCTCAAACAAAAGAGAGTCTTCTTGAAAAAATTGAAACAATAACGAAACTTGAGGAAAAAAGGATTGACGAGGAGCAAAAACGCATAAACGCCGAGGAAAAGCTTTACCATTACGAACTTGAGCATCAAAAGTTAAGACAGGCCCTTGAAGAAGAAAGAGCTTCATGGCGGAAAAGATGGGAAGAGGAAAAGGCATCTTGGGAAAAAATAAAAGAGGATTACTCGAAGAGGGAAGAGTCGCTTAAAGTCGAGACGGAATCGCATATAGAGCGTATAATGGAAACCCTTTCGATAATAGAAAAACAGTTGAGTGAGGAAAAATCGGCAAGACTTTCCGCTGAGCAGAAGAATGTTGAACTTGTCGCCGAAAACGAAAAGCTTATGGAGCGACAAAGCGAAATATCGGCACAGTGGCAGAAAACTTTTTCCGAGGAAGTTTTATCTTTGAAGAAAAGATACGATGAAGTGATATCGGAATACGAGAATAACAGACAAACAAGGGAAGGAGAAATAAAACAACTTTC
This sequence comes from Ignavibacteria bacterium, assembly GCA_041694835.1. Classification (GTDB taxonomy): domain Bacteria; phylum Elusimicrobiota; class Endomicrobiia; order PHAN01; family PHAN01; genus JBGFRZ01. The sequence goes on along the minus strand of JBGFRZ010000032.1, from coordinate 28,788 downwards.
CGGCGATATTCTAAACTTAAGAGCATCGCTCAGCGAAACACAAAAGCTTTTCGAGGTTGAGAAAAACGATGGCATAGCAAAGTTCGGAAAAATAAAACAACTAGAAGAGGAAAAAGCGAAATTAGAGAAGGTTATCACAGAGAAAGAAAAGCGATGGGAAGAAACTCTCCTTATAGAAACATCTCGTCTGTCCGAAAAAAGCAAAAAAGAAGAAGAGAGATACGCGTCCATAATCAGATCGCGAAATGACGAACTTGATGCGATTCAAAAACAAATTGACTTAAATATCGGTGAACTGGTCAAAACAAAACAAGAGTATCAACGTTCATCCTCGGCACTTGTCGCCAGAGAAATGGAAATAAAGGAAATAAAGTCTGTTTTGTCGGCGAAAGAGGACGAGATAAACTCTCTGAATGACAGACTTCAAAGAGCAACCGAAGAAGTTCGCAATGAAACGGAAGAGAGAATAAACCGGTTGCTGTCGGAGAAAAAAATCTCTTTGGAGCAGAAGGAACTTGCCGCTGAAGAGCTCAAGAAAACCATAGAGAGAATGAACGTTTCACTTCAGGAAAGAGCCGTTGCCGAAGGAGAATTAAAACACAGGTTATATTCGATAGAGCTTGAGAGAAACAGCGAGTTAAACAGGCACAACACCGAGATAGATTCAAAAAACAAGGAGATAGAGAGATTAAACGCCGATATAACAAAGATTGACGAATTATACACCGCGGTTTTGTCGGATAAGGAAAAGAAAAACTCGGAAAATCTGGAACTCCAAAACAAAATCATATATCTTGAAGAAGAAAGAAAAAGACTTCTTTTGGAAGCCGTGAACTATCAGTACCAGAGAGACGAACAGATAGGTTTGCTCAAGAAAAAGGCGGAGGAATTCCAGCGGGATCGCTCTAATATATTTTCAATGTTCGAAGAAGAAAAACAGGTTATCCGCGCAGAATACGAAAAGAGAGAGTCGGAATTGGGCAAGAAAATTTCATCGCTGATTGTCGAACGGGAATCGATAAAACAAAACAATGAAAAAATTGTTGCCCAACTTAGTTCTGAGATAGAAAATCATAAAAATGCCCTGTCAAAGGAAAAAGATGAAAGAAGGACAGTCGAAACCGCCATTGTGACTGCGAAGGCAAAGATAAAAGAATTGGAAGAAAAATTATCCGATAGACAGAGACAACATGAAGAAGAAAATGCCCGTCTGAACGAGTCGGCTCGAGCTCTCGCTTCGACGCTAGAGAAAGAGAAAATAGAGTTTGAAGAAAAACTGGCCTCCGCCGAAAAAAGGCATACTCAGAAAATTGAACAGATGAGTTCAAATATTCAAGAACTTAAAAACGCTCTTTCCGCTGTTAGAAGCGATCTGGAGCAGTCGGACGCTGAGTTGGCGGCCAAGACAAAAATAATAGAAAGCGTTATAAAAGAAAATAAATTGATTTCGCAGCAGTTGTCAGCCGGGGCGGAAGTGCGCGAGAAGGAAAAAATGGAGTTGTCGGAAAGTAACGCTAATCTAAAAAATAGAGTCGGTTCACTCTTGAGCGAACTTTCGGATTCAAAGAGAGCGGCTGATCTGGAAATAAATGAGCTTAAAAAGAAGCTTTCGGGCTTGGACGATATTGAAAGAAAGAGAGAGATGCTTCTGGATGATTGGCAGAAGGAGCGCGATGAGTGGGAGAAGACAATGAAATCGGAACGTATCTCATTTGAAAAACGCATCTTGTCGGAACAGTTGAAATTCGAAGAGGTTCAGAGTATAAAAAATTCGCTTATAGACAAGCTTTCCGAAAACGTCGGAAAGTTAAAGGTGGATATATCCAAGTATCAGGATGCAATAAAGGAAAAAGACGGAATAATATCCGATATGGCGACATCTATTTTCGAGAAAGAATCGCTTCTAAAAGGGTTGATGACCGCCGAACAGGAGAGCTCTTCGCGGATAAAAACTCTCAAAGAAGAATTGAATAAATTGCGGGAAGAAATATCGCTGATTTCAAGCGAGAAAGAATCTCTGTTCTCATCAAAAGAGGCGATTGAGAAGAAGTTAAGGAGAACGGAAGAACTTGCAGAAAAATTGAAGGCAGGTCTTACAAGACAAAAATCGGAGTTTGAAGACGAATTAAAGAAATTGGATGCAACGCAGAGAAGGTCGGATGCTGAAAAAAATGAAAAGAGCGAAAACATCAGACGAACACTTGAAGAAAGGGTCAAATTCCTTGAGGACAAGGTCATTTCCACGCAAAAAGAATTGTACGAGGGCAACGCCCGCTTCCAGTCGAAAGTTGAAGAAACACAGAAACTGCAAGCGAAGTTGACAGCGGTCGAAGTGGAAAACAAAAAGTTGTGCGATGAGAAATCCCGCTTAAACGAACAGACAATCAAAATGGATGGCAAAAACGCCATTTTAATCGACGGTCTTGAAAGAAAAATAAAATCCCTTGAGAAGGATAGGGCTAAATTTTTGTCTGACATTGACCGCGTTTCTTCGGAAAAAGAGCTCCTTGAAAACAAACTCGGTCAGGCCGAAGTCAAAATAAAAGAAATTCTTGAGATGGAAAAAATTGAGAGACAAAAATTCGATAATGAAAGAAAGTATATGGAAAATCTCCGTGTCGATATCGAGGAAAAGCAAAAGCGGTTTCTTGAAATTAAAAAACAGGAGTGTGAAAAATTCGAGCTTGAGATAGCATCCAAGTATAGAAAAGTTTTGGACGAGTTAAAAAAGGAAAGTCGGAAAGATGCCGCTGAAGCCGAAATTTTAGTCAAGAAGATAAGCGAGCTCAAAAACGACGCGGCTGCCACCGTCAAAGGCGCGAAAAAATCACTCGGCATTGTCGCTTCACGCGGGTGGATAAAATATCTAAGGGAAAAGATATTATTGATAGGCGCGGCCGTTGCGTTCGTTCTGAGTTTAGCGGGAGTTGTTGTCTTAAGCAGGATGTCGGCGATAAGAAGAGAGATCGCTGAAAACTACTATCAGAATGCATCTGTGATGTACACGCGGGGGGCATCCGAAGAGGTCGCCGCCCTTCTTGAAAAGGCGATCAAAATCAATCCCGACCACAAGGGAGCGAAAAATCTTTATGGGCTTATATTAAACGAAATGATTTACAAGACTTACCGTTCGAAGGATTATGAGCAGACGCGATTATATCTTGATAAACTTTCGGATATAGGAACGCTGGATGATGATTTGAAAAAGATAAAAGAAAAAACGGAAACACCCCCAAAATAAACTCAATAATTTTTTTTTGTTACATCACTTGCAATTCGTCCCTTTTTTTGCTATTATAATGAGCTCGTTGAAAAACCTTAATCTTTTGAACGATTTGGCAGTTTCAGGTTAAAAGTTGAAATCGTTTAGACCGCAATGTCCGACGAGCAAAGCGAGGAGTTTTGCGGTCTGATTGAAACTTTTAACCGTTAAAAAACTGCTCTTTAAGTGAAAAAGATGGGTTTTTCAACAATTTCATAATAGTGAAAAATATATCCGCGCAGCGGGAGGTTTTTATGAGATATAAAATTTTAGTGTCGATTTTTATATGTGCGTTTGCGGCGTCTGATTTATTTTCTGAAGTAAAAATAATTGCAACCGTTGGCCCTGTGGCGGCCATGCGATCCGGGGTTTGGCGGGAAGCCAGGATGGGGGACGGAGTTTCGCATCTCGACAAAATAAAGACCGCCTCCAACTCGCAGGCAGTGCTTCTTGATGGCGAATCAAAGATATATGTTCGTGAAAACTCCGAGATGGAAGTGAAAAGCCCATCAAAAGACGAAAGTGTGTTTTCACTGATAATGGGAAAGATAAGAGCGAAGGTAAAACTGGCTGGAGGCTCGAAGTTCAGGGTTGTGACCCCTGTTGCGGTTGCTTCGGTCAGAGGGACGGATTTCGGGATAGATTCATACGGCGAGCTTGTCGTTTTTGAAGGCGCCGTCGAGTTCAGTGATATAATGATGAGCCAGTCCATAACAGTCGAATCGGGCAATTTGGCGAAGCTCGATGAAACAGGATTGCCCATTGAAAAAATTTTGTCCGCCGATGAACTTCAATCACGTCAGAACGAGTGGCAGGAGACTTTCAATGGAGCGCTCGAAGAGGGAAAGAGATTGGAAGAAAAGAGCGACGAAAAAGTTGAGGAGGACGAAAAAACCAAAAGAGATGATGTCGCTTCCGAACTTGCGCAGATAAAACAAGAACTTCGGGAGATGATCAGGGATGTGAAAGCCGACATAGTTGTTGCGCGCGACATCACGAACGAGATAAAACAGGCAGATATATCTTCGGGAAGAACTTTGACCGATAGATTCGGAAATCTTGTGAGGGTTGAACAGCAGTTTTTAAGGCCGGAGGCGGATACGATTCAGTTTGTTAACATAACAAAACGCGATTCGTACCGGTATGCGGGTTTTTTCAAAGATGCATATTCGGGCACGACAGGCCATCGCATGGATATTTGCAACGCAAAAATAAAGTTTTCCGAAAATCTGCCCGACGCCATGACCGATTGGCCCAAATATTTTTTCGACAGAGGCGATAACATCAAGTTGGAATCGGCCGAAGTGACGCTGACTAATAGAAAGGACTCGTATGAAATTAAAGCGCGCAGAAAAGTTGTCGACGGTAAAGACGATATGAAATCTGAAATATTTTTGAACGGATGGAAAATCAACGAATCTTACAACTCCATAGCAAAAAGCGAGAGTATGGATGATGGCGGCGAGGAATTGTATATCTGGGCGAAATCGCCGGAGATGAAAATAGAACGGGATGGTCAGACCAAATATGTCTCTGTCTGGACAGAGGCGTATGCTATCAATAATTCAGGCGGTTTGTTGACAAAAAATACTTTCGTTGGCGGTGAGACGAATCCTTTTAAGTTGTTCAAAGAAATCGCTTTACAGAATGTAATATTCGTCAAAGAGGTTGAGATGCCAACTCAAAAAGACGCGTTGCTTAAAGTTAAAGGAGATTTCTTTGAAGGCCGCAATATCGATTTAATTTTTACTCCCGATATAGTTATCGCAATGGCCTCGAAGATGGCATCGGGTTTGTCCAGGATTAAATTTTCAAGCGGCATCAACGAAAATAAGTCGCCGAAGTCACTTATTCGTCTATAAAGTGATAGTGCACAAGAGCAGCAGAGGACAGAGGTCAGAGGTCAGGGGACAAGGGTCAGAGACGAGAGGACAAGTTTAGAGAACTTAGTTTAGAGTTTAGAGATACCCGGCGACATCTCTCAACTCTACACTCTAAACTCTCAACTCTTGAACTATCACCTCTGTTCTCTCATCTCTATCCTCTATTTGTCATTTGTTGCCTTAAACATCTATGGATATTATGAGAATAGTTATCCGGGCGGTTTTAATAATTACACTTTTAAACGCTTCGGCCATGGCTTCCGACTCGCCTAAACTTCCTCAAGAAATCATCAATTTGGGACTGCGCTTTATCGATAATCCGGCGGATTTTCTATTTGACCTGCACTCCAATATGGAGGACTCCGTCCCTGTGCCGGCATACAGAAATGCTCAGGTAAGATTCAATTTCTTCCCGACATTTATCCCTTTCACATGGGCGGGACTAAATCTGAAAGTAAAAGTGCTCAATGAAAGACGTTATATTCCTCAGATAGATATTCAGGGGCAGTATGGACAGAATATCGGCGTCGCAGTCGCGGCCGCTATGATGTCTCGAGATTCTTCAAGTACTTCGACGGTCAAGCCGACACTTTACGACTACACTGTAGGACTTATTTTAACTAAAAGAGTCGACCAAAGTAACAGATTATTCATAGGGCCGAAGTTCTCTTATGTCAATTTGAATTTTAAACCGTCGGAGCCACTTGATTTTGGCGGCGGACTTAAAATCTCCGATTTAAATGTCGCAGCGTCTGAGATATTTATTTTCGGCGGACTTGAGCATCAAATATCAAAAGACAGGTTTGTCGTCAGTCAAATGGCGTACGGCGTCAGATACAATAAACTAATGGCCCGCATTACCGCATCATCGCCGCATGTGGAAGTTGGTATGAACATTTATCCCGAGGGTGTAATAGTGATTCATCCATTTCTTGCATGGCATTGGTATTTCTAACGATGAATTACGACAATGAATGATGAAGGTTAAAGAAGTTTATGTATAAAATATATCAAATTTGCCTGTTGCTCTGTTTGTCGTCGTTCTTTACGACGATATATTCAGAAGTAAAATTCGCGCCATACTACAATTTGCAAATCACAGAAGGCGTATCCATCCCTTCGCGCGGCGGTTGGTTTTTTGACCTACATCTTGCAAATGACATCGGCATGATAGCAAAACTTAACAATGCCCATTCTCTTATAGGATTTTATCAGATAAAATATAGCGGGCCGGGAGTCAAGAGACAGGAAGGCGAGCAGTTTACCAATAGGACGATGGACCACATGGTCGTATTCAGACATCACTGGGATACACCCTGGAACTTCAGATTAAAATCACAAATTGATTATTGGAAGCAGTTGCGACGTTCGGGCACAAACGAACTATGGGGTTATGGGCTATACGACATAAATCGTTTCGGCGGACTTTTGGGCGTTCAGAAAAAATTCGGCGAAGTTGCTCTTTCCGGGAATTTTCAATATCATTCTATGATTTTTCCGAACTACACCGATTTACTTGCAGAACTCAGAGTCACTGAAGGCGGCACGGCGGAATCATCCGCCGGCAAACAAGACCACGCTCTGACGCAACTCGGTCTTTCTGGCGAATGGAAAATGCTCAAGGGTTCTGTTGATATAACTCTTCAAAATTATTTCAGACAGAAAGTCATCACCAACATAGTTCAGCCCGACGGCAGTTTTTACTCGGGGGCTCTCCAGAGCGATACGATTGTGACGATAGCCAGCGCGGTTGACCTTGCATCAGGAATCTTTGCTACCTCGCCCGGAGTAAAGTACGGAATGAGAGCATCTAATCAGAATTATCTTCATTTCGACGATGTCACCTCAACCGCGCCGGCAAAAATTTCTCCTTATCACTCCGACTACTATTCTTTCTCTCAATTGAGTTTGTCGCTTCCGTTATATCTTTCAGTTGCAAAAGCATGGGAGCTCTTTTTGATTTTAGACCATGAAATAAAATCATATTCCAGCCGTCCGGCAAGAGACGGTAACGGAAATTTTTTAAAAGAAAAACAACAGAATGCTCTTCAGATAATCACATGCGGATTTAACTACATGCCGAATCCTGTGACAACAACCACATTATATTTGGCCAATCAGACATCTTCCTCGAATATGAAATACGAAAAGTATCTGCCGTATAATTTCACAGCATTCTCCTTCGGAGTAAGATTTTCCTACCGATACTGATTCGGATTTTTGCTTTCCCATCGTGTTTTTTGTATAATGAGCTCGCTGAAAAAGGTCTTTGTGCGAGCACTGCCTTGCGGTGCCCTCATTGATAAATTAGCGCCGTAAGACGGGTGCAGATACACGAAATCCGGGTTTTAGCGAAGCGTCAACGGTTTCAATATACTGAAATTTAGCAGGGTAGCTCAGTGGTAGAGCAGCGGACTTGCCCCGCACCTTTTAATGCCAGGGTAGCTCAGTGGTAGAGCAGCGGACTCATAAGCCGTAGGTCGTGGGTTCAATCCCCACCCCTGGTAAATTATAAAAAGGTGCGGGGCGAGTAAGCCGTAGGTCGTGGGTTCGACCCCCACCTTAATGCTTGATAAAAAATTCGCCGAAAACTGCAAGAAGTACGAACTCATCGGAAAAAACGACAGAATAATACTTTCCATATCAGGCGGGGTGGACTCTGTCTGTCTTGCTCACCTTCTGGGAAAATATCGGAGATTGTTCAATATCGATGCTATCCTTGTCTATTTCGATCACCCTATCAGGCCTCGCTCTGAGATAAAAAAAGACGTGGATATTGTAAAAAAAATAGCCGGTTCTTACAAATGGAGATTTGTCGTCAGAAAAATTCATCTCCAGAAAATGGCGTCTATCGAAGAAGAGGCAAGGGATTTAAGGTACAAAAATCTCCTTGATATTGCCGTGAAAAACGGTTTCAATAAAATAATGACCGCCCACACCGCGAACGACAACGCCGAGACGGTAATAATGTGGTTGCTCAGGGGAGTCGGTCTTAAAGGTCTTGCCGGCATTCCGTTGAAAAGATGGCTTTCACCGAAGGTTTGCGTCTCAAGACCACTTCTTTTTTTTGAGAAAAAAGAGATAATGCGATATCTTTCGCAAAATAGATTCAGATATTCACTTGATAAAACCAACTTGAGCGATAAATTTTTCAGAAACAAAATCAGAAACAAAATAATTCCATATCTTGAAAAATTCAGGCCTTCGGTCATAAGGCATCTGAACAACCTTTCGTCGTTGCTTTGCGATTTGGACGATTTTTTTGCCGCGTATTCAAAAAAGGCGGTCGTCAGTTGTGTTACCGACGGAGTTCTTGATTTATCCCACTTTTTTCGGTATAATAACATAGTAAGGTATGAGGTGGTAAGAAGCTGGCTCGGTCGCCCGCTTGATTTTGATTTATTCTTCAGGATAAATGCCTTTTTGTCAGACATTTCATCCCGTCGTCTTTCTGTAGGTAGATATCTGATTGAAAAAAAGCGAAAGTCGGCATATCTGGTCGGGCGTTCAGGTTAAGATATTATGAAGTTTTCAATAAACCCCAACGACGACATCGAAAAAGTTCTAATCGAAAAGGACGCTATCAGAGAAAAAGTCAGGGAACTCGGCGTTCGGATATCCGAAGATTATCGCGGCAAAGAGCTTACTCTCGTTTCCATCCTGAAGGGAAGCATCGTGTTTCTTGCAGATTTGATGAGAAATATCTCGATGCCGTGCAAAGTGGATTTTATTTCGGTTTCATCTTATCGGGGCGGGATTGAGACATCGGGCGTTGTAAGGATGATTATGGATCTAAGGGAATCTCCTGTTGGCAAAGACATTCTCATTATTGAAGACATAGTCGATACCGGCTATACGCTTGATTATATTTTAAGAAACTTTATGACAAGAGATCTGGCATCTCTCAAAGTATGCGTCTTGCTCGATAAATTCGAGGCCAGAAGAAAAGAGGTAAGAGTCGATTACAAGGGTTTTGATGTTCCAAACAAATTTCTCGTAGGATACGGTCTTGATTATAGGGAAAGATACAGAAATCTGCCCTATGTGGGAATATTAAAACCTGAAATATACAGAGGAGAAAAATGAAGGAAAGAAACTGGACAAGCCTTTTGATTTGGGTGCTTTTATTTTTTGCGATATTCTACTTAACGAGGACATACAGGGAGTCCACTCTCGTCGAAGATATCCCATATTCCACTTTTTACGAAAAATTGAAAGAAGGCAAAGTGGAAAGATTGACTGTAAAGGAAAATGTGCTCAGAGGCGAGTATCTCGTCGACGATAAAAAAATAAAATTCAAAACCACCGCCCTTCCCGACAGCCGCCTTGCGGACGAACTCTCAAAATACGGGGTTAAAAGTTATTCGGCGGAAACAGGGGCGGGATGGTTCGGAACGATTCTCCTGAACTTTGGCCCGATACTGCTGTTTATCATCTTTTGGATATTCATGCTACGCAATATGCAGGGCGGTGGCAGGCAGGTTATGACTTTTGCAAAAAGTAAGGCGAAACTCAGGTCGGAGAAGGATCAAAAGATAACTTTCGAAAACGTCGCCGGATGCGACGAGGCGAAAGAAGAACTGAAAGAAATAATAGAATTTCTGAAAGACCCGAAAAAATTCCAGAAGCTCGGCGGAAAAATACCGAAAGGCGTGCTGCTCTACGGCGCTCCCGGTACGGGAAAAACCCTTCTTGCGAAAGCTGTCGCCGGTGAAGCGGGGGTTCCTTTCTTTTCGTCTTCGGGGAGCGAGTTTGTCGAGATGTTTGTCGGCGTTGGCGCCTCCAGAGTCAGGGATTTGTTCGAGCAGGGAAGAAAGAGTGCCCCATGTCTTTTATTTATAGACGAGATAGACGCCGTAGGCAGACATAGATTCGCGGGTATCGGCGGCGGTCACGACGAGCGGGAGCAGACCCTAAATCAGATTCTTGTTGAGATGGACGGCTTTGACACTAAAGAGGGGGTGATTCTCATAGCAGCGACAAACAGACCCGATGTTCTGGATCCGGCGCTTTTAAGGCCTGGAAGATTCGACAGACACATAAACGTTCCCACCCCGGATTTGAAGGGACGCGAAGAGATATTGAAAGTTCATTGCAGGGGAGTGCGTATAGGAGATAAAGTGGATTTAAGGATAATAGCCCGACGGACGCCGGGTTTTGTTGGCTCGGACATAGCAAACCTCGTCAACGAAGCGGCGCTTCTTGCGGCGAGAAAAAACAATGAAGCCGTCAATATGGAGGAGATGGAAGAGGCTATCGACAGGGTTATAGCAGGCCCGGCGAGAAAATCAAGGATGATATCCGAGCATGAGAAAAACATAATAGCGTATCACGAGGCGGGCCACGCCCTCGTCGCAAAAATTTTGCCCGGAACAGACCCCGTCCATAAGGTATCGATAATACCGCGCGGACCAGCGCTTGGATACACCCTTCAGCTCCCTCTTGAAGACAAGTATCTGACGACAAAAACTGAAATCCTTGCAAGACTTTCAGTGTTGCTCGCCGGAAGATGCGCCGAGGAGTTGATGTTCAACGAGATAACGACCGGTGGACAAAACGACCTTTCAAAGGCAACCGATGTTGCAAGAAAGATGGTCTATGAGTTCGGCATGGGCGAGAAACTCGGCCCCCTTTCGTTAAAGAAACCTGAAGAGGAAATCTTCCTCGGCAGAGAGATAGCGAGGCAGAACCACCTCTCGGAAAAAACCCTTGAAATAATAGACGCCGAAACAAAAGATATAGTTGAAAAATGCAAAAACCGCGCATCTGAAATACTTGGCGCCAACAAGGAAAAACTTGTGCACCTCGCGAAGTTTCTTATCGAAAGGGAGGTTCTTGACGGAGAAGATGTAGACACAATTCTTTCCGGCGGTACTCTTGCGCCTATAAACGGCACCGTTTTCACAAATGCAAACGAGCACTTAAATGAAATTGCATCGCCTCAACATTCCGAAGATGGACGTTAAAAAAATTGAAAAGATAATCAGGAAATTGCTTCTGGCCGTGGGAGAAAATCCCGAAAGGGAGGGACTCAAAAACACGCCTAAAAGGGTTGCCGAGTTTTATAGAGAGGCTTTGTGGGGCAATGCCGTCGATCCCCAAAAAATACTAAGAGTTCATTATGAGGACGAAAACCACGAAGAGATAGTTCTCATAAAGGACATCCCGGTATACAGTCTCTGCGAACACCACCTTCTCCCATTTTTCGGGAAGGCTCACATAGCGTACATACCGAAGAAAGACCGTCTTTTAGGCATCTCAAAACTCACCAGAATCGTCGACGCTTATTCAAGAAGACTCCAGCTCCAGGAGAGAATAACCCAACAGATAGCGAACGCCATAATGGAAGTGGCGAAACCGCATGGAACGATAGTCGTCATCGAAGCGGAGCATTTCTGCATGACGATGAGAGGGATAAAAAAACCCGGCGCCAGGGTGGTGACATCTTCCGTGAGGGGGGTTTTCCAGAGTGACCCGAAGACTCGCGCTGAGGCTATGGCGTTGATTTCCGGAAGATGAACGAGAATCTCATAAGATGATTTTCAAAGCAAAGGAGAAGACATTTGATATCTCGGATAGACCTCTTGTAATGGGGGTTTTAAACGTCACACCGGATTCATTTTATGATGGAGCCGGACACGCCGATTTGGAGACATCTTTAAGACGTGTGGAAAGCATGATAGAAGACGGTGCCGATATTATAGATGTGGGCGGCGAATCGACGCGCCCGGGCTCTAAAGCCGTGGAAGTCAATGAAGAAGTGCGTCGCGTTCTGCCGGTAATAGAGGAAATATCAAAAAAGTTTGAAATACCTTTATCAATAGACACTTATAAGCCTGCTGTGGCGCGTAAAGCGATTGAGTGCGGCGCTGTGATAATTAACGACATATATGCCTTGACTTACGACGATGGAGAAATGGCAAGTGTGGCCGCTGCATCTGGCGTTGGCGTGATATTGATGCATATGAAGGGTAGCCCCGAAACTATGCAAAACAATCCTTCATACTCCGATGTCGTCAAAGAGATAAAAGATTTTTTCACGGAAAGGCTCGATTTCGCTTTAAAAAAAGGAATCGGTTCTGAAAACATAATGATAGATCCCGGTATAGGCTTCGGAAAGACGTTTCAGCACAACATCGCTCTGATAAAAAAATTAAACGAATTTCTCGAGTTAAAAAGACCAATCGTCGTCGGATTGTCAAGAAAGTCGTTCATCGGAAAAATACTTGACGACGCTCCTCCGGAAGATAGACTTTTCGGGACGATGGCGGCGAATATGTCGGCGTATCTGAATGGAGCGAGGATTTTCAGGGTTCACGATGTGAAGGCCACGAGGGATTTCTTCAATGTTTTATCGGTTTTTTGATAAAACCCGTTAGTGTGGTGTTTACATTTGAATCCCCGGTATCAGGAGATTTATGGGAAGCCACATTAGAAGTTTTAGAGGGTTTATGGTAAAGCCAAAGAATACAGAGTCGATGAACAAACCACGGAGACCTCTAACGAGATAAAATAATGCAATGGATATTTTAGTCGACGTCTGGAAAAATTTCCTTGTTCATGTTTTAGATATAGCGATAATCAGTTACATTATCTTCAGGCTCCTTTTGCTTTTCAGGGGCACTCGGACGATACAGATATTCCTCGGGATAATCCTTATTTTTTTCCTCACCATAGTATCCAAATTACTTGGTTTAAAGACATTCAACTGGATACTGAATCAATTTTGGCTTGCCGGCATAATACTTGCCGCCATCATATTCCAGCAGGAAATAAGGTCGGTTCTTGCTTTCCTCGGGACACAACCGATAGGAAAGTTCTTTATGGCTGACAACGTCGAGTTCTTAAAGGAGACATTTGATGCTATAAGGGAGTTGTCCAAAACAAAAACCGGCGCCATTATAGTTTTCGAGAGGAAAACGGGACTTAAGAATTACATAGATGCAGGAACGGTTTTGAACGCGAACGTAAAGAAAGAGCTTATACTTTCTATATTTGTGGACAAATCGCCGCTCCACGACGGCGCTGTGATAGTAAGCAACACCAAGTTGCTCTCCGCCGGATGCATACTCCCTTTGAGCATAGAAAAGGAAATACCGCACGGTGCGACAAGACATAGAGCCGCTTTAGGCTTAAGCGAGATATCCGACGCAGTAATTATCGTCGTCTCGGAGGAAACCGGAGAGGTTTCTCTTGCAAGAAGGGGTCAGCTTCATTACAACATAAATATCGATGAAACTGAAAAGCATATGCTCAAGATGTTTACCCCTCAAGGCGGCGACGGATTCGCCGAGCGCAGGAATGTTAAATGATGAAGAAGCTAATTGAAAAACTCAAGGAAAACATTGAATTAAAAATAATAGCGGTCATTTTCGCCATTCTAATCTGGCTCTATCTGAGGGCAGGATGAAGACCTTATTTGGAACCGATGGCATCCGAGGCAGATATGGTTGTGGATTTCTTATAGATAGAAACATAGTGAAACTTGGATATGCCGCGGGTATAGTTTTAAGAAAAAAATACAAAGGGGTCGAACCAAAAGCGATCATAGGTCAGGATACAAGATGCTCGTCTGGCATTATATTCGAAAAACTTTCTTCGGGGCTGCGCCAATCCGGCATTATCGTTGTAAACGTCGGTATAATCCCCACTCCCGCGGTGTCGCATCTCGTTGAGAAAAACAAATATTTAGCCGGGGTCGTAATCTCGGCCTCTCACAATCCCTGGCAGGACAACGGCATAAAATTCTTCACCAAATATGGCGAAAAACTTCCCCCAAAAATCGAAAGTGAAGTAGAAAAAGAGTACTTCAATTCCAAAGTGCCGTTGCAAAAAAAGAAAAACAGCGCGAATAATGCCGTGAATTACAGCCTTCAAAACGAATACATCTCGTTTTTGAAGCAAACGGTGAAGGATGACCTCTCAGGCATGAAAATAGTATTGGACTGTGCTAATGGCTCAACCTTTGCCATCGCCCCGGGCGTCTTTGCCGATCTTGGCGCCGAGGTGCTGGCCTTAAACACAAAACCTGACGGGAAAAATATAAACAGAAACTGCGGCTCGCTTTATCCCGCTCTGATTCAAAACGCGACTGTAAGGCAGGGCGCTTTTTGTGGAATTGCTTTTGACGGCGACGGCGACCGCGCTGTTTTTTGCGACGAGCGCGGAAATTATATCAACGGCGACCAGATAATAGGAGGATATGCTATTTACCTGAAAAACAAAAAAGAGCCGAATCCAAACAACGTCGTCGTTACGGTTATGACAAACCTGGGTTTTATGAAAAAAATGAAAGATGAAAAAATAAATGTTCTGACGACAGACGTCGGCGACAAGTATGTTTTGGAAGGGATGAAAAAAAACGGAGCGCTAATAGGAGGGGAACAGTCGGGACATATAATTTTCAGAAAATACGCGAAGACGGGCGATGGCATTCTCACGGCATTGCGTATTTTGTCCGCCACGAAAGAAACTGGAAAGAGGTTCTCGCGTTTCGCCGGATCTATAAAAATGTATCCGCAGGTTATGTTGAACGTCGCCGTGCCGAAAAAAATTCCGATTGAGAACCTGCCCGGATTTATGAAAAAGATAAAAGAGGAAGAAAATGTTTTGGCCGAAGATGGAAGGATATTTGTAAGATATTCCGGCACCGAACCGCTTTTGAGGATAATGATAGAAGGTAAAAGCGAAAAAAAAATCAGAAAAACGGCCGAGGAGTTGAAAAAGATTTTTCTGTCCGAATCGGCTTCGGCGGGAAGTACATTATAAATCGTGGCGAAGTATTTTTCCCGTTATCCCTTGCCGCGATAAAAACTTATGGTAAAACTTGGTGTAAACATAGATCACATCGCAACCCTAAGGCAGGCGAGGAAAGAGGGATTTCCAAATCTCCTTGAGGCCGCTCTCGTTTGCGAAAAAGCGGGCGCCGACGGGATAACAGTCCATTTGAGAGAGGACAGGCGGCACATACAGGACGCTGATGTCTATGATTTAAAGAAAAACATAAATACAAAGTTAAACCTTGAAATGGCGGCGGCGGAAGATATCATAAAAATAGCTTTAGAACTCATGCCCCACGATGTCTGTCTCGTCCCGGAAAAAAGAAGCGAACTTACAACCGAGGGGGGTCTGGATGTTGCGGGCAACGCAGATTATCTCAGAAGCGTCGTCGCGAGGTTGAAATCGGCCGGCATCAGAGTGAGCATGTTTGTAAACGCGGAAGAATCGCAGATAGTGTCATCGAAAAAAGTAGGCGCCGACTGTGTCGAGCTTCATACGGGTATTTATGCGAATAGCCCTACAAAAGAGGAATGTGAAAAAAATCTCGGGACTTTAAAAAAAGCAGCGGCAATCGCCTTAAAAAACGGAGTTATTTTGAACGCCGGCCACGGTTTAAATTACGATAATGTAACTTCTGTGGTTAAAATTCCCGGTATGAACGAGTTGAACATCGGTTTTTCGATAATAGCGAGAGCGGTGTTTGTCGGACTGGATAACGCCGTCAGAGAAATGATAGAAAAAATAAACAAAGCAGGCTGATAAGTTAATTGAGTGATAAGATGTAGTGTCCTGTCCCGCAAATACCTTTACATTCGCTGTTCGTATTTTGTTTCAGCGTCAAGGCGCGAGGAGCGAAGCATACCCTCTGCGGTATGTGAGCGACGAGCAACGCCGACGATGAACAAAAGACATCAGCCCTTCGGGAAGGGTATTATTTGGACGGCTTCTGCGTCACTCCTCGTTTATGTAGTCCAGAGACTACACCGCACTCGTCGTTTCTTGAATCCGTCTCAAATCTTACCCTTCAAATGTAAAGGTATTTGCGGGACAGGACACTAACTAACCACTATCACTAATCACTAATATGTGCGGAATAGTCGGATATATAGGCGACAGCGACTCCGTCCCCGTTATCATCGACGGATTAAAAAGGCTTGAATACAGGGGCTACGATTCTGCCGGGATTGCCGTGATTGAAAACGACGAGATACGACGGATCAGGGGCACCGGGAAAATCGCTCAGTTAGAACTTGCCATCAAAGCCTCGCCAATTAAAGGCTCCGTCGGTATAGGTCACACAAGATGGGCGACGCACGGCAAGCCTTCGGAGGAAAATGCTCATCCTCACACATCATGCAATGATGATATAGTCCTTGTCCACAATGGTATAATAGAAAACTACGTGGAGCTGAAAAATCAGCTTGTAAAATCCAATCATAAATTCGATTCAGAGACCGATACGGAGGTGATAGTCCATACCGTCGAAAAAAACTTCAAAGGCGATCTTCTTGAGGCGGTTTTTTGCACAATCGATGAAATAGTCGGAGCGTATGCCGTGGGGGTTATTTCAAAACTTGACAAGACAAGGATGATAGCCGCAAGAAAGGACGCCCCTTTAATAGTTGGTGTGGGCGAAAGTGAAAACTATATCGCGTCAGATATCCCCGCGATACTACCTTACACGAAAAAAGTTATATATCTTGAAGACGGCGATGTCGCCGATATCAGGAAAAACAGCGTAACAGTTTACAACAAAAGAAAAATCGTAAATCGCATGGTTCATATTGTAAGATGGGATCCGATTCAGGCGGAGAAAGGGGGATATAAGCATTTCATGCTGAAGGAGATATTCGAACAACCTCAGGCCGTTCAGGATACTTTTAGGGGGCGGATATATCCCGAGCAGTCGAGGCTCTCTTTCGATGAGGAGCTCAAAATACCCGAAGGACTCGTAAAAAGCATTCAGAAAATATACATAGTCGCCTGCGGGACTTCTTACCACGCCGGCCTCGTCGGAAAATTCCTTTTTGAAAACTACGCTAAAATTCCATGCGAAGTGGATATAGCCTCGGAGTTCAGGTACAGAAACCCGATTTTAAATTCGAAGACCATGGTGATGGCGATAACCCAGTCGGGAGAGACCGCCGACACGTTGGCATCTTTGAGACTCGCAAAATCGAGCGGTTCCTACACCCTTGTCATATCTAACGTTGTGGGTTCAACGGCGTCTCGCGAATCTGACAGTACTCTTTATACACACTGTGGACCGGAGGTCGGCGTGGCTTCTACAAAGGCATTCATCGGGCAGCTTACGGCCCTTTATCTTTTAACGCTTGATTGGGCGATAAAGAAAAACTCCGTCTCGAAGGAATCGGTAAAAAACATGATATTTTCTCTATGGGACGTTCCGATGAAAATAAACGAAGTTCTGAAAGGGAGCAAAAAGATTTTGGAGATAGCGAAAAAATTTTTTCACTCGAAGGATTTTCTTTATCTCGGCAGGAACTTCAACTATCCAATAGCTCTTGAGGGCGCTTTAAAGCTCAAGGAAATTTCTTATATTCACGCCGAGGGCTATCCGGCTGGAGAAATGAAGCACGGTCCAATTGCTTTAATAGACGAAAATATGCCGGTGGTAGTTATTGCGACAAAAAGCTCCGTTTATGAAAAGATTCTCTCGAACATAGAAGAGGTGAAAGCGCGGCTAGGGGTGGTGATATCTTTGGCAAACGTCGGCGAGCGAATCATTGAACAAAAATCAGATTTTGTGATAACAGTTCCCGATGTCGATGAGTTTATATCTCCACTTGTCAATGTGGTTCCATTGCAGCTTTTCGCTTATTACTGCGCTATTTTGAGGGGAAACGACGTCGACCAGCCTCGAAATCTTGCAAAATCCGTAACGGTGGAATGAAATGAAAGGAGTGGGTGTAGATATAGTTGATGTAAAAAGAATAGAAAAACTCATCAAAAGCAAAAAATTTCTTGAAAAGATTTTTACCGCGAAGGAAATAAAATACTGCCTTTCAAAGAAAAACTTTTCTCAGCACTTTGCTGTAAGGTTTGCAGCGAAAGAATCTGTCTGGAAAGCATGCGAAAAAAAAAGCATATCGCATAAGGATATAGAAATAAGAAACTCTGCCGACGGGCGTCCAACGGTTTATATCAAAAATATCGCCGCGGATAATTTTTTAATTTCCCTTTCGCATGTAAAAGAATACGCCGTCGCGTTCTGTGTTTTGAAATGAAAGTATTTCCGCCGAGGAAAAACGATACACATAAAAGCGATTACGGACACGTTTTTATATTAGCAGGTTCCTGGATTTATTCCGGCGCCGCAGTTTTAGCTGCTGCTGGCGCTGTCAGAATGGGCGCCGGCGTTGTCACTCTCGGGGTGCCGGCGGAGATATATGCGGTCGTTTGTTCAAGGGTGCGACCTGAGATTATCGTTCGCTCTTTCGCTTCCGAATCGGGGGTTTTCTCAAAAAAATCCGCAGATGAAATCTCAAGATTTATCGGAGACGTGAAAATCGACTCGGTTGTTTTCGGCCCGGGCTTGACGAAAACCGACTCCGTAAAAAATATTTTAAATGAAGTGATATTAAATCTCGACTGCCCGACTGTAATCGACGCCGACGGCATAAACGTTTTATCCGAATCGTCCGTTGTCGTTAAAAAATCCTGTAAAAACTTAATACTCACGCCCCATCCGAAAGAAGCATCGCGTCTTCTGAATTTAACCATTGATGTCATAGAAAAAAACAGAAAGTTCGCGGCCAAATCGATATCGGAGAGATATAATGCCGTTTGCGTCCTCAAGGGCTTTCGGACTATCGTCGCGGATGACAAAAGAATATACATCAACAAAACGGGAAATCCAGGCATGGCCACAGCTGGCTCCGGAGACGTCCTTTCAGGTATGATGGGCGCCGTTATAAATCAGATATCGCCACTTTATGAAGCCGCAAAGACGACCGTCTATCTTCACGGACTTTCAGGCGATGTGTCGAAGCGTGTCATGGGCGAAGTTTCCATGATAGCTTCTGATATAGTTGAAAACATACCCGCGGCGATTAAAAAATTTCAAAGATAATCCGACGTTATTTTGTTTTTACCTGTAAAAAATATAGAATATTTCAAGCATGAAGCCCGCCATGAATTTAGCTCAAAAAATCTTAAAAAAACATCTCGTAAAAGGGGAAATGCTTTGCGGAAGCGAGATTCAAATCGGGATAGATCAGACGCTAACCCAGGATGCCACAGGGACACTGGCTTATCTTCAGTTCGAGTCTTTGGGGATAGACAAGGTAAAAACCAAACTTTCCGTATCTTACATCGACCACAACACACTTCAGACGGGATTTGAAAACGCCGATGACCACAAATATCTTCGGAGTGTAGCGTCGAAATACGGCATCGTATTTTCCGGGGCGGGGAACGGCGTCTGCCATCAGCTTCACATTGAAAACTTCGCTGTTCCGGGAGAAACGCTTATAGGCTCGGACAGTCATACGCCGACAGCGGGCGGAATCGGAATGTTGGCTTTCGGCGCTGGCGGACTTGATGTCGCATGCGCTATGGCTGGCGTTCCATTTACGATAGAGATGCCGCGAATCGTAAACGTATATCTTGTTGGTCGTCTGAAACATTATTCCTCGGCGAAAGATGTTATTCTTGAGTTGCTGCGGCGCTTCGGCGTAAAAGGCGGCTCAGGAAAGATATTCGAGTACAGTGGCCCTGGAGTAAAAACGCTCTCAGTCCCCGAGAGGGCGACGATAGCAAACATGGGAGCGGAACTCGGCGCCACGACATCCATATTCCCTTCGGATGGCGTCACAAGGAAGTTTCTTGAGGAAACGGGACGGAAAAAATATTTTTCTGAACTTTCAGCTGACGATGGTGCCGGTTACGACGAAAAAATAGAAATAGAACTTTCAGAAATCGAACCGATGGTGGCTCTTCCACACACCCCTGACAATGTAAAGAAAGCGGCGGAAATCGTTGGACTGAAGGTAGATCAGGTTTGCATAGGAAGCTGCACGAATTCGTCGCTGGCTGACATGATAGTCGTAAGCGGGATACTGAATGATAAAAAGATTCACCCTGACACATCCCTGGTAATAGCGCCAGGTTCAAGAAGCGTCCTGATGACTCTGGCAAAACACGGATATTTGACGCAGTTGATAAAAAGCGGCGCGCGGATTATTGAATGCGCCTGTGGGCCTTGCATAGGGATGGGGCAGGCGCCTGTCTCGTCGGGTGTAAGCATAAGGACGTTCAACAGAAATTTCGAGGGCAGAAGCGGAACCATGGATGCAAAAGTATATCTTGCAAGTCCCATAACAGCGGCGCTCGCCGCCCTAAATGGGAAAATGATGGATCCGAAGAAGTCGCTTAAATTCCATGTGAGACGCAAGATGCCGAAACTCATGCTGGATAAAAAAATGTTTCTTGCACCTTCCGCAAAGCCCTCTGAAGTCAAGATAGTAAGAGGTCCTAATATAAAGCCGCTTCCCGTTTTCGGAAAATTTCCATGTTCGCTTTCGGGAACGGTTTTGCTGAAACTTCCCGACAATATATCAACCGACCACATACTTCCCGCCGGCTCAAAAATTCTGCCGCTTCGTTCTAATATTCCGGCGATATCGGAATTTACGTTCAACGCCATAGATAAGGAGTTCGCAAGGAGAGCGCAAAAAAGTAAAGGCGGATTTATAGTTGCGGGGGAAAATTACGGTCAGGGCTCTTCAAGGGAACATGCCGCTCTTGTGTTGAAATATCTCGGAGTTAGTGTCGTGATGGCAAAATCGTTCGCGAGAATTCATCTGGCAAATCTTGTTAATTTTGGGCTCCTGCCCGCAGTTTTTTCGAATGCTTATGATTACCAAAATATCAAACGGGCTCAGCATCTTATCATAGATAAAATCAACTTCGCTTCGGATAATATTTTGGCGAAAATATATGAGACATCTCAAACAATAAAACTTGCACTAAAACTGACCACGCGGGATAAAGCGATAATACAATCCGGGGGTCTCTTGAATTTTATCAGGCAAAAATCAAAGGGGAGTGTATGAAAGCGGTGATAATGGCAGGTGGATTCGGCACTCGTCTGAGGCCACTTTCGACCAACATTCCCAAACCGATGGTTCCGATGGCTAACGTTCCGATGCTTGAGCATATAGTGGAACTCTTGAAATCACATGGTTTCTCAGAGCTCATAATGCTCCTTTTCTATCAGCCCGAGGTCATAACCAATCATTTCGGCGACGGGAGCTCCTTTGACATAAAGATAAGCTATCTGAAACCCGACAGCGATCTCGGCACTGCCGGCTGCGTGAAATTCACGGAGAAATATTTAACCGAGAGATTCCTCGTTATTTCGGGCGATGTTTTGACCGATTTCGATTTAACGGCGGCGATGAAGGAGCACGAAGAGAAAAAAGCCTCGGCGACAATCGTATTGACGAGAGTTGAAAATCCTCTCGCCTACGGTGTGGTCATCACAAATCAGGACGGCAAAATCGAAAGGTTTCTGGAAAAACCTTCCTGGGGCGAGGTCTTTTCGGATACGATAAATACCGGCATCTACATACTTGAGCCGACCGTCTTCGAATACATACCGGAGCAGAAAAACTTCGATTTTTCAAAGGACCTCTTTCCGCGATTACTTTCCGACGACAAAGAGCTCTACGGACACGTCGCAAGCGGATACTGGAAAGATGTCGGCAACCTCGACGAATATCGCCTGGGGCATTACGACATCCTCGACGCAAAGGTCACGGTTGGGATAAAAGGGAGAAAAATAAAACTCAAAAATTCAGAGTTCATAGTTGGCGAGAATACGAAAATCTCAAAGGACGCCGAGATAGATACTCCCTGCATAATAGGGAAAAACTGCATAATTGAAAGCGGCGTCAAACTCTCTAAAAGCGTTATAGGCGACAATGTAGCGATAAAATCAGGAAGTGTAATTTCGGGTTCCGTAATATGGTCGTATTCTCAGGTGGGACAAAACTCCCGCATAAAGGAAGCGGTGATCGGGTACAACGTGTCGGTCGGCAACAGGGCGGTAATTCAGGTTGGTACTGTAATAAGCGACGAATGCAAAATAGGTGACGGCGCAACTATAAGGGCGGGCGTGAAGATATGGCCTCACAAAGTTGTTGAAGATGGCTCTACACTTTCGACAAGTCTTGTCTGGGGTGAAGTATGGCACAAGGCTTTGTTCGGCACATGGGGGATTTCAGGACTGGCGAATATCGAGATAACGCCGGAGTTCGCAGCGAAAGTAGGTTCGGCGTACGGGGCGTATGTAGGCAAGGGGAGATACGTGATAACTTCCCGAGACTCACATCCGGCCAGCAGGATGATAAAGAGAACTTTCATATCGGGACTTCTTTCGGCCGGAGTCAAAGTCGGAGATCTCCAGACCGCCCCTCTTCCGGTTTTCAGATACGAAATAGGAAAGGAAGGAGAAGCTGGCGGCGTCCATGTCAAGATATCACCCAAGGACCCGAAGGTTATGGACATAAAGTTTTTCGACGAAAAGGGTGATGAGATATCTATCCATCAGGAAAAGGCGATAGAACAGCTTTTTTTAAGGGAGGATTTCAAAAGGTCACCACCCGACGAGATAGACGAGGTGATAGTTCCCCCCCGCGCGGCCGAATATTACAGGACTGGCTATCTGAAATCCATCAAAATGGGTATCATGTCGAAGGCCGATATGAAAGTCGTTCTTGATTACGCATACTCGACCGCCGCTTTGATTTTTCCGGGTATTTTTGGAAAACTCGGCGTAGAGGTTATAGCACTCAATTCCTACATCAACCCGCTCAAGGTTTCCATATCGCGCGAAGAACGGCGCAAATATCTTGAACAACTTTCCGACATAGTCACAACTTTAAACGCCGACGTGGGTTTCATGATTGACAACGGGGCGGAGAGGCTTTTCATAGTCGATGAAAAAGGGAAAATACTTCCGAACGATTTCGCGATGATATTAGTGGCATTGCTTGCAATGAAAACCTATAAGAGCGGAGTTATCGCCGTTCCCGTCAACGCCTCGTTGGTTATAGAGGAACTAGCGGCCAACTATAACATTACGATAAAAAGAACTTCTGTTTCGAACAAAAACATAGTAAATTCCGCCCACAAAGAAGACGTTGTCCTTGCTGGAAACACATACGGAGGATACATCTTCCCGGAATTCCAGTGTGCTTTTGACGCCCTTTACGCTCTTGGCAAAATTATAGAGATGCTCTCGTCGAACGGAGACCGACTCAACCATCTCTCAAGAGAAATACCCTCGTTTAAAATTTACCATGAAAAGATACCGTGTCCGTGGGATAAAAAAGGGACGGTGATGAGGAGGGCCATCGACTTTGCCAAGGACAAAAAACATGAACTTATCGATGGGGTCAAGCTCTTGCTTGAAGAGGGATGGGCGCTCATGCTTCCCGATGCCGATGAAAGTTATTTTCATCTCTGGGTAGAAACAAGGAGCGAAAAAGATTCTGTAAAACTCATGGAAGAGTATTCGGCAAAAATTAAAGAATGGCAGGAGTGAGGGGTTTTTATGTCAAAAATAAAATTCGGCACATCGGGATGGCGGGCGATAATAGCCGATGAATTTACATTTGAGAACGTAAGGCTCCTAACACAGGCGATAGCGAATTACATCAAGATTCATTCAAAAAGACCTTCCGTAATTGTAGGGGGTGACACGAGATTTCTTTCGGAGAAGTTTTCAGAATCTGCCACCGAAGTTCTTTGTGCGAACGAAATAAAGACGTTTCTTTGCAACAGGGATACCCCAACGCCGGTTATATCCTTTGATATCATAAGAAGAAAGCTTTCCGGCGGCATCAATTTCACGGCAAGTCATAATCCGTATCAATATCAAGGGCTGAAGTTTTCTCCCTCGACGGGCGGAGCTGCCACCCCGAATGTAACGCAAGTCGTCGAAAAATACTGCGAATCCCCAAGATTAAAAGTAAAAAGGATGGATTTGAAAGATGCAGCTAAAAACAAACTTCTTGAAATGGTGGATCCTTCGGGGAGTTACTTAAAGTATATAAAAACGCTCGTCGATCTGGATGAGATAAGAAAGTCTAAAATTAAAATAGGCGTCGATCTCCTTCACGGTACGGCCATAGGATATCTGGACAACATACTCGAGGAGGCTGGTGTCGACATAACGGTTCTAAATGAGGAAAGGGATGTTCTTTTTGAAGGCGGTTCGCCTGAGCCATCAAGAGAGAACCTTAAAAATCTTTACGGTGTGATGAAGGATGAAAAACTGAGGCTTGGCGTCGCGACCGACGGCGACGCTGACAGATTTGGCGTTTTAGACGCCGACGGAAGTTTCATAACACCCAATCATATTCTCTCCATTTTGCTTTATCATTTCGTAAAAGAAAAGAAATACAAAGGCGCTGTCGTCCGCTCTGTAATGACGACGAATCTGATAGACAATATCGCAAAACATTTCAAGGTCGATGTCATAGAGACCCCCGTCGGGTTTAAATATATAGGCGATTATATGGTCAGGGAAAACTCAGCGTATCCTTCGAAAAAGGGGGATTTCATCATAGGTGGAGAAGAGTCCGGAGGACTGACCGTAAGGGGACATGTCCCGGAAAAAGACGGAATTCTTGCCTGCCTGCTTGCACTTGAAGCCGTATGCGTTCAGAAAAAAACGCTTAAGGAAATACTCTCTGAAATTATGGCTCTCGTAGGAGAAGTCCACACCGAGAGGTTGAACTTTCATTTGACGCAGGAGCAGATGGGAGGGCTGAAAAATAGGCTTTCGAAAAATCCTCCGAAAGAAATCGACGGCATAAAGGTTGCAGAAACAATCACCATCGACGGATATAAGTTCATATTTGATGATTCGTCGTGGCTCGGAATACGACTGAGCGGCACCGAGCCCGTGGTAAGATTGTATCTTGAAACATCTTCTGCGTCTAAGCTTAAAAAACTCGCCGCGATCGGGGAGTCCTTCATCAAGAGGTGAAAAATATGGAAAAGCAGGCTGCAAAAAGCAACATAATGAGATATCTGTTCACCGGGATAATTACTATTCTTCCATTATGGGTAACGTTGAACGTTTTGTGGATTATCTTCAAACTTGTAAGCGGGGTGTTTACTCCGGTGATAACACCGATTTTTCGCATATTCTTCGAGCCCGAGGAAAGCAGGTTTTTCGGGAGACTCCTGAGTTTTTTTGTAACACTTTTTGCCGTCTGGCTTGTTGGGGTGGTTGCGACAAATATAGCCGGAAGAAGACTGCTTGTAAAACTCGAGAGCCTTTTTGTAAAGGTTCCGATATTGAAGGAGGTATACACGGCCGTAAGAAAACTTACTGTTTACATATTCACAAAAAGAAAAGCGTTCAAGAAGGTTGTCTTAATCGAATATCCCAGAAGGGGTGTTTACTCTTTAGGGTTTGTGACGGCCACAGCCATGGGCGAGGTTCAGGCAAAGACAAAAGAGGAAGTTGTAAACGTGTTTTTGCCCAGCACCCCCAATCCCACCACTGGCTTTCTCCTGTTTGTTCCGCAACAGGACACAATAGAGCTTGAAATGAGTGTTGACGATGCGATAAAACTTATAATAACGGGAGGCATAATTACCCCTGAAAACGACAGAAGAAACATAGACAAATCCTTGGAGGATATATGAGCATAAAAAAAGTATTGAAGAAAATATTCCTGTTCAAGCATCTCTCCGACAAAAACTTAAAAAAGATAATATCTCTCGGAAAACTTAAAAAATATAGACCCGGTGAGATGGTATTCGACGGCGACTCCGCCGGAAACGCTCTCTATATAGTTATTGCGGGGGTTGTGAAAATCTTCGCGCAGGCCGGGATAAAGAAAAAAACACTCGCTTATTTAAACCCCGGTGAGTTTTTCGGCGAGATGTCTCTCATTGATTTGAAGCCCCGCTCAGCCTCATCGGTGGCTCTTGAGGAATGCGAGCTTATGGTCATAGAAAAAAAGGATTTCAACGCTCTTATATCGAAAGACACAGACCTTATATTTTACATACTCAAGACTTTGACGATAAGACTGCGAAACGCGGACAAGGAGATAGAACGTTTGTCTTTCAGGTCTCTTCCCGCCCGTCTTGCGAAGGCTCTCGTCGATTTGACCGCAAAGTATTCCAAGAAAACAAGGCATGGCGCCGAACTTAAAATGAAGCTCTCACATCAGGATCTTGCCGAGATTGCCGGCACTTCGCGCGAGGTGGTGTCCAGACAACTCAACATTTTTAAACGGCTCAGATATATAGATATAATTGATAAAAAAATATTCGTGATGAACATCCATAAATTAAAAAAACTCTGCATGCAGAAAGAATAAATCTGCCCCACTCCGATGGCGGCTAAAAGGCATAAATTATGAATAGATACGAATTTTACAAAAATCCTCTTATAAGGCATAGGCTGGCGCAATACTGTGGGGGGAATTCGGATGTTCCCGATACATTCACCGCAGTATATCTGGTCGGCGTCAGCGAAAAAATGGTCAGGGAGGGGATTTCGGAGGAGTATTTTTATTCCACCGACAGAAAATCTTTCAACTGGCTTCTTGAAAAAGAAGTCGATCTTTTCAGGTCGGTGTGGGACGCCGAAAACATTCTCGGCATCCTGGATGTAGAGTATTTCAACCTCGTCCACCCCGCCGACGCTTATTGGAAACAGGAAAGAACATACAACTCGATAGAGCCTGTTTATCAGAAACTCCTTGCGCTCTTTCAGGATTTCGGGATAAATCCGCTGTGCATAATGACGGGACAGGGTTATCATTTCAGTTTCAGGGTAACATCATCTTCCCCCGTAAAAAAGCAGCT
The DNA here is from genome assembly GCA_041694835.1 of Ignavibacteria bacterium. Lineage (GTDB taxonomy): Bacteria > Elusimicrobiota > Endomicrobiia > PHAN01 > PHAN01 > JBGFRZ01. The sequence continues at coordinate 2,001 of JBGFRZ010000032.1, read as the reverse complement.
GGAATCGCTGGGAAAGTTGGAAAGCTCTCTCGTCGGCAAATACAACTCAACTCACGGCAAAAGAGTGCACAAAGTCAAAATAGAAGACGGCCTCGCTTTCGACGGCATGGGAAGGCTCCTGGAATACCTGGGACACAGAGTTTTCGAGAGCCTGAGAAAGGATTACGTCGGCATGCCCGTTGTATTCACCGACACCGCGATAGGCAAAAACAAGGAAGCGATATCTATCGATCTTTCGATGTACGGCGATCCGGTTTTTATGAGAGACGTCAGATGTCCTTTTTCTCTCTACCAGAAGCACAAAATTTTTAAATGCAAGTTCGGCGAATCCACGTCGATGGCAATTCCCGCCCTTATCACGCTTCCCAGATACGCTCCGAATCTCTCCGAACTTTTGAATGTTAGGAAAAGTTTTGATGCGGCGGTTAATTACGCAAAAACTTCCGACACCACTATCCCCGAATCCTCCGCCGGGGCAGAAAGGCTGATAAACTCCTACAAACGTTCGGAACTTTATAAATTTCACAAATACTTCGATGGAGCAGAGCACGATCATCCGGAGAAGTGGCACTGTACTTATGACAGATTGGATTTATCGGGTTTGCCTCCGTGCGTGGCTCACTGCATCGGGGAGCCCAATCCCAACATACTCAGGCCAACAAACCTCCAAACGCTCACAAGGGTCCTTATGAAGCAAGGATGGCATCCGAAACATATCGCCGGGCTGGTAAGATCAAAGCTTGAAAGAAATTACCAGTGGGGTCCGCAGTGGTTCAAATACGACGCTTCGACGAGGGCTAATTTTTATATTCGTATTTTCGCCGGCCTCATCGCGTCGGGTGTTGACAGAGAAGAGGATTTGAACTGTTTTTCACACGGCGAGAAGGGATACTGTTGGAGGCCTAACTGCGGATTTAATCTCACTAATTACAAATGGACAGGTAATCCCTGATGGAAATAGGAATATCGACGGCTCTTTTTTACGACGAAAGCATACTCGCCGTCCTTCCAACGATAAAGGAAGCCGGCTTCAATGTGGTTGAAATATGGGCGGGAGCGGGGAAGTACGGGGCTTTCAGTCACTTCAACTGGCACAAGGATCTTGAAATAAAGTCGCTCGAGGTCTGCATCAGAGGTCTCGGCATAAGGGTCGAATCGCTTCACTCTCCTTTTTCGCCCACCATAGATTTGTCGAGTCCGGATGATGCTATAAGAACGTTTTCCGTATCCGAAGTCGAACGTTCAATGTATTGTATGAAGCAGCTCGGAGGAAAAATTCTGATAGTCCATCCGGCGAGCAGTGAACAGTCGTTAAAGGACAACATATCCGTAAGGTTTTCAAAATGTCGCCAGAGCCTTGAATCCCTTTACATAAGGGCCGAAGACCTTGGTGTGAAGTTGGCGATTGAAACCCAGCTTCCGCATGTATTCGGCGGCGAGATCGCGGTTTTAAAGAAACTCATAGAAGGGTTTTCAGTATCGGTCTGTGGATTTTGCTTTGACACTTCGCACACGAATCTTTGGCAGAAAGGATGCATAAATGCTTTTGAAAAGCTCTCAATGACGGTAAACTCATTTCACATATCGGACAACAACGGCACAAACGACAATCACTTCGTTCCCGGAGATGGAAATATAAACTGGCGCGAATTGGTTCATCTCATAAAAAAGACAAATTGTTCCGATATATTTATGCTTGAAATTCTTGGTGCGGCGAGGGAAATAGAACCCGGGCGGATTCTCTCCAGAGCCCATAAGAACGCTTTTAACATATTAAACGGCATTGGATTTGATAAAATCGAAATTGAAAAAGAAATAATGGCAATAAACCCACCTCTAAAAAATAATCCGCGAAGTAAATAGGGTCTGCTGACGCTACACTAAAATGCTAAAAATTCGAGCACTACAACTTAAACCTTTTACCACAGAGACACAAAGACACAGAGAATTGTAGCGGTGGGATTACTATCCCACAAATCGTCTCATAGCAATGCGAACGCT
>JBGFRZ010000084.1:0-17798 GCA_041694835.1 Ignavibacteria bacterium | reverse complement strand
AAATATTTTTAGGAAAGTTTCGGAGAGTATCTTTTTGGACAATATTTTCTGTTGCAATTTTTTTAGGAATACCATAATACTGGGCTTTTGTTATTGCCCTTTCTACTAACTCAGTTTGTATTTCAAATAGAAATATTTGTTCTCTAAAAAAATCAACCCGTTGAGTTGGATGAATAAATTCTAAAATAGGTAAAATTAGGTTTCCTTCTCCGGCATACAAGTCAACCCACATATATTTATATATATCATTTTTAATATGTGGGAGTATGTAATTGTAAAATACCCTTACTGATGTTAAATGTTCACCAAAATTTCTTCTTTTGTATTTTATTGTTGGCTCAATTTCTAATGTTTTCATTTTTCACAAGTTCTTGATATATTTTTTTATCGTTTGGATTTGGCTTTTGACATCCAAGCCGGCTTGTTTAAGGACTTCGCCACCGGGACCTGAGCCTAAAAATATTCCTTTCTTGAACGGATGCAAAGAAAAGTCACGCCCTTTTTCAGAGAGTAGATATTCATACATTGTATCAATAGTAAAGCCCGTTATAGCCATCGCATTTTGTTTGAATTCTTCAGGTAGAATTTCATCTTGTTTTTTCTTTGGCAGATATGAAAACAATTCTGAACTTGAAACATACAGGATATTTACATCTATTTTTTCTCTGTCCAGTGTTTCAACGACATTTGGCAACTCAATACCTACTTCTGCACCTTGATATAATACCGTTGCTTTTGATTTTTTCGCGCGACGGATATAGTATATTCCGTCAACTACTTCCGAAATGTCAGGGAAATTATGCTTTTTTCTGTCAACCACAATCTCAGCCGGTCGACTGACATAAGGCAGTATGACGACCGGTCTTTCTCTTAGTGAAGCCACCATAAGCGGCCAGATTTCATTCGGATCCCAAGGCGTCAGAGTAATGACCTTCCACTGTAATTTATTGAAACTCTTCCAGAGTGACAGCGTCTGGGGGCAAGCATGGGTCGGCCCATCTTCGCCGGTTTTTAGTCCCGCGTGAGCGTTTATGAGTATTATTGGCAGAATGTCTTTGCCATGCTTCGACTGATAAGCTATCGCGAACAACCTTGCTGCCGTAAATCCCATGGGACTCATAAATGTGGCGTAGGAACTTCCGACCCCCATGTAATGACCTGTGGCCGAAATCCCGGAAATCAAACTGGAGCTTCCATCCTCGCAGATGCCGGTTGGAATAATCTTCGCATAAGGATTTTCACAAGAGTGAAATCCCTTTTTTTGGAAGTCCTCGCACATAAGGTTCAGGCTCGTCGAGCCGACGAGGTCGGCGGCAAAACCGTATAACCCGCCTCCTGAAAGCTTGTTGAGATAATGAAGTGTGTTGCCGAGCGACTCACGCAGAGTTATGGAATCCCCGGCTTTATATAAAATTTCCGCAGGCGGATTTTTAATGTCAAGAACATCGGATTTTTCGAAAATAACGGAGACTCTCGCTACATTTTTTTTGGGCCTTCTTGCGGCATTCCCGAGAGCGTCGCGGCTCACCATCAGTCCATTGTAGCCGAAATCAATGAGTTGTCCATCGGATTCGAGCGCATTTTCGACAATGAGCAGGTTTTTGTAGAAATACTCCTCTTTGACTTCGGAGGTGGCGGAGGGCGGGGTTTTAATGAATTTGACGTTGAAAGTATCCTCGAAAATTTTCTGCATTTTAAAATATTCGTCGGAATCCATTTTATATCCCGCCCCATGGGACTTCCTCCCCTCCATGTAGCCCTCTCCTTTTTTGGTACGATAAACTATCATATTCGGGGAGGGCTTTTCCGCAAATGTTTTCTCGAAGATGTAATTTTGCGATGCTTTTATGTGCTCGTTGTCGCAGCCGTTATCTACAAAAACGACGTTGTAGCCGTGCAACACTCCGAGGTCGTAAGGTCTCCAGTTGACGTACTGACCACAGCAGCCCTCTTCGGAACACACATTGTCGGCATCGATACTCGCGTTGTTCCAATCCACATGTATTATCAAGTTCCATATGTCAAGCGCCCAAAAATGAGCGAGATTTTCGTGAACGCGGCCGGGCGTCATGCCGCCTTCTCCCTCAATGATGTTTATAACCGGCGGATTTTCGAAATACTCGTTTTTCGCAAAAGCATATCCGCCGAACGCGCCGAAACCCACGCCCGATGCTCCCGTGGCAAGAACAACACCCGGAGTTTCGGGCGTCGGATGACCGTCCAATCTTTTGGAACCGTATTTTTTCATCAGAGGCGTGAGCGTGGCAGGATTTTTTCGGAAGCCGAGCAGATCTTCAAACCGTATTTTGCTTTTTATCGAATCATAGAGTTTTTTGTCTTTAAGCTTTACCATCTCAAAAAGCAAACCAAGGAACGAATACAAACCGAGAGCCTTGTGGCCGGCGGCCATACCGATTACATCTGAATCGCCTCGACTCAAGTCGCCAATATCCATCTTCGTATTTTTATTAAAGACCAGATTCAGAAGTATCCGACCGACTGAAATTGAACCCCCGGGATGACCTGACTGCGCAAAATTAAACATAAGAATTGCAATGGCGCGGTAAGCAATGAACATACGTTCCAATATATGGATGTCTTGTTCTGCAAATCTGTTTTTCTCGTCGATTAATTCCGAAGATTTTACAAATCGTGATTTCACTTGCGTATAACTTTCCGACATCTTTAACCTCCTACATTTGGCAAACAATGGATTAGCGTTTTAAACGATAACATCAGCCGATAGGATAAAAACCAGGTTACGGCAGAAACGAGACCCAACGCCGTAAAATAAGCGATGGTTTACGGAAGGACGAAAATTATACATAATACTTCATTCTATGTCAAATTTCATATCTCTAAAAAATTGATGGCACCTCATCGCAAACGCTTCAACGCCTCTTCAATTTTAGAAAGCGCTTTCTTGATATTTTCAACCGAATTGGCATACGAGAATCTTATGTAAGCTTCGCCATATTCGCCGAAAGAAGTCCCGGCCAGCGCCGCTACCCCAGCTTCTTCAAGAAGGAACTCTTCCATCTCTTTCGACTTCATTCCAAAGTCGGAAAAATTCGGAAATACATAAAAAGCCCCTCTTGGTTTTTTGCACTTTATTCCGACTATTTTATTCAAACCCTCTACTATGACATCTCGCCTTTTTTTGAATTCCGCAACCATCTTGACGACTTCGAGCTGCGACCCTTTCAGAGCTTCAATGCATGCAACTTGCGTGAAAGAAGCGGTGCAGGAATTTGAGTTTGTCATAAGTTTCGTCATCCAGCCGGCGTACTCTTTGTTCATCACGCCATATCCAGCCCGCCAACCCGTCATGGCGTAAGTCTTCGAATATCCGTCTATGATTATGCTCCTTTCTTTCATGCCGGGAATTGAAGCTATACTGAAATGCTCTTCGCCGTCATATAGCATCCGGGAGTAGACCTCGTCGGAAAGCACAACTATGTCGTCCCTTTCCAGCACTATGTCGGCTATCTCTTCAAGTATCTCTTTTGAAAGGACGCCGCCCGTCGGATTCTGCGGAGAATTCAGAATTATTAGTTTTGTATTCGGAGTTATCAGTTTTTTGAATTCCTTTATGTCGAAGTTGAAATCGTTTTCTTCCCTCAGGGGGATGGATATGGGGATGCCGCTGACGAACTTAATCATCGACTCATATATCGGAAATCCCGGATTTGGATAGATAACCTCGTCGCGCGGCTTAAGGACAGTGAGGATGGTATAGAATATTATAGGTTTTGCACCGGGCGTCACCACTACTTCTTCAGGAGCAACGTCGATGCCTCTGGTTTTGGAAATATACTCAGCTATCGCCTTTCTGTGCTCCGGCAGTCCCGCCGAAGGGCCGTAATGCGTCCATCCATCGTCGATAGCTTTCTTTGCGGCGTCGCGAATGTTTCTTGGCGTGTCAAAATCGGGCTCCCCTATTTCAAGATGAACAATATCCCTGCCTTTCGCTTCAAGAGCTCTGGCTTTTGCCAAAACCTCGAAAGCAGTTTCCGTACCAAGTCTTGACAACCTGTCAGCCAGTCTCAACTGCATAACAATCCTCCTTGCGCGTTTTACTTTTTGAGTAACTTTTGTTTTCCGATGTATTCTGCGATAAACGAACACACGAGCGAAACAAAATCCATGTCATCACTTTCGAATTTACCTCCGAGTTTGTTGGCAAGAACCATAACGCCCAAAACATCGTCCGAATGTGACACGGGAAAAACTATGAGCGACTGTACGTACACCTCTTTAGGCAAAAACGACCAGTTCGGGGGATGGGGAGAGTTGTCCATTTTCGGCTCTTTTAGAGCGACGACATCTCTCACCACTTCAAGATTTTTCACATCAACCGAAAATGCCGAAAGTTCGTCGTCGAATGTGATTTTTCTGTAGCCGAAAAACTGCATCCGTCTCGTCAATATTTTGCTCCGGGAATTGTATGAAAAAAATGCTCCTACATCGACATTAAGAATTTCCCGAACCCTGTCGAATACTTCGGCGATACCCTTGTTTATGTCTGGATTCTTGGACACGATGTTAAAGATATCCGATATCGCCTTCAATTCCCTGATTTTTTCTACAAGTTTCGTGTTAGTTTTAAGAAGCTCGCTAGTTGTGTATGAAACCTCCGCTTCAAGCCTTCTGTTGAAATCCTTTATCTTTTCATAGAGCCTGGCGTTCGCAATGGCTATAGAGAGATATTCGCAAAGAGTGGCGACGATGTTTACAATCTCGTGTGTAAAATAGTCCTTTTGCGACGAGTTTATATTAAACGTGCCTATCGCCCTGTTTTCAACAACTATCGGAATGTGGACGAAGGATTTTATATTTTCAATTTTTTCAAGATGTTCGGTTTCTGCTTTTTTGTCGATATCGGTGTCCTGTATAACTATGATTTTCCTTGTTTCGACGCATTCTCCCACAAAACCTTCGCATCTTTTCAGTTTCACGGCTTTCACGAAATCGTTCGACAGCCCCCGCGAATTTTTCACTCTCAGGTATCCATCTTCGTCGAGCATGGTTATGGCGCAGGAAGTCTTTGGAAATTTTTCCACGACCATATCGAGAATCTGCGAGAGTGTTCTGTTCAAATCAATATAAGAAGACACCGTCTTTGCCGCCTGGAGCAGCATGGAAGTGTGGACTTCGGCCAAATTTCTCTGCTCTTTATAGGTGTCCATCTTTTTTACCAACCCGCCAAATAAGCCTGTAAAATTGTCGCGGCAGTTCGATGTTCCGCTCATCGCGGCCTCCAAAGGCAAAAAAAACGCTTTTTTCAAAATTACATAAAATCCCACCGCTCCGAGAATAAGCCAGAAAACGACAAACAATAAAATTTTTCCAACATGGTTGTTCAGCTGTCTTACGAAAGAGTCTGACGAATACCATACCCTCGCCGTCTTCCCGTTCAAAGATGTCTCAAATGAAAACATAGCAACCGGATATGTGTTTTTCTTTACAAAAGATTTTCCCGCCGCTCTTGTTTTTTTATCGATTAATATCATCTTCACCAATGGCTTTTTACTCTCGAAATAGTCGTGATAATCGGCGATTGTCCTCGGAGAAGTTTCCTTTAAATCTTTTCTAAAACTATTTGAAATTGCGCCATTAATGGCGGTAAACAAAAAATAAACACCTAACAGAAACCAGAATACAAAATAAAGGGTGAAGAGTAAATTGTATCTAAGCTTCATAAGAAACATATTATTCTGCCTTCACGCTTGTATTGCTCAAAGTGATATCAAGCGCAAGATTTAGATATCTGTAATCTTTGTTCAGTTCCTGCCATGGCACGAGTTGGAATGAAATTTTTTCGTCGCTCATCAGAGCTCCCAATACATTCGAAAATTCATCTTCCTTTACCTCCGAGTTGGGCGGGGGGGACAGCACCACGGCTATGTTCGTCTTATTTGTTTTGCAAAGTTCGGTGAAAAGCGCATAATTTATTTTCCCCTTAATCTCATACGACTTATCGAATATCGAGACAAGCCGAAATTTCAACTTGTGTTTCTTTATAACTTCAGCGAATTTTTCCTTTACTTTAGCAAGCTCCTTCTCGGAGCCCGAGGGATAAAAAAATACAACATCCATGGGTTTAAGAGTGAGATCCACTTTCGGAAGCGGTGCGGCATGAAGCTCGCCATGAGCCGTCGGTGGGCCGGAAACAATTTTTATTTCTTCAGCCTTCAACGACTGTGTTTCCATCTTTTCCGGGGGTGGAGGCGGCGGAACAACGGTTACCGCTTGAGCTTTTTGCTCGGCCTCGGCGACCGTAATGTGAGGCTCCTCTTCGCTAGGCAAAAGTTCGGCCATCAGGTTTTTTACAAGTTCTATGTCAACATCCTGTTTTGTCAAAGACGAATATGCCGTAATCCTTTTAAGAAACCCTTCAAGCTCTCTCACATTTGATTTAAGCTTAGAGGCGATATAAAGGAGGATATTGTCGTCAAGAACAAGATGTTCCAACTCTTCCTTTTTCTTCAATATCGCGACCCTCGTCTCAAGACTCGGGGATTTTATGTCGGCGATAAGTCCCCACTCGAACCGCGAGCGAAGGCGGTCCTCAAGAATGGTTAAAAGCTTTGGCGGGCGATCGCAGGTTATCACAATCTGCTTTTTGTTCTGGTGCAGAAGATTGAATATGTGAAAAAACTCGTCCTGTGTCGATTCGGACTGCGATAGGGATTGAATGTCGTCAACAAGCAGGATGTCAACATTTTTGTAGAAATTCCTTAACGATGTCGCCCCCCCACTGCTTATGGCATCAATCACGCCTGCGACAAACGCCTCCGTCGTAATGTAAAAAACCTTCAAATCCGGAAAATTTTTACGGACATGCTGACCTATGGCCTGCATAAGATGAGTTTTCCCCAATCCCACGCCGCCGTGTATAAAAAAGGGGTTGTAGGTTTTGCCCGGAGCATTTGCCACCGCAAGAGCCGCCGCATGGGTAAATCTGTTGTTGGGGCCTACGACAAACTGCTCAAAACTATAATCTGGATTCAGTGGCACATCTTCAACCAAAGCGCGATGGGGAGCGCCATCCTGCTTGTACGCGTGTTTTTCTCTGGTCGTAACATTCCGTTCGTTCTTGGATTCCTTTTTTGATGGTTCTTCGGAGTTGTCCGTCTCTTCTGTTTTAAACGTCTTTTCGATTTCTCCTGCCAGATCCGAAAAAAAATCAGGGGGGGCATTCTGACTGAATTTTTCGGCTTTTCCTTCCCGGCATACTTTTTCGAGTGCGAACTTTATCTTGTCGTAGTCTGATTCACTCAGATTATAAAAGTATAAACCAAAATCATAAACGCCGTCCTCGACGATAAAAGGTCGGCCTTTATTCCCCGGCAGCGCCTCAATCACTTTATCGAGCTCATCTTCGGATATTTGCATTTTCAACCGCCACCGTGAATTATCTTTCTCGGAGGGGAGTAGGTTGAATTCCCATTTTTTAAACATTATTTGCTTTTTTAATTTTCGAATTAAGACGTGCGTTCGATTCCTTTCAGGCGAAGAGTGATATCATCGATGTTTGTCGCGTTTTCAAGGGCCGTTTCAGTAGAGATTTTCCCTTCCATACAAAGTTCGTACAGATTTTGATCAAAAGTTTTCATTCCATAAAATGAACCCTGCTCTACAGCTTTATTTATCTCGGAGTACTTCCCCTCTGTTATAATGTTTCTTATCAAGGATGTCCCTATCATAATTTCGGTTATAGGATAAAGCATCGAATTATTTTTGCTCAGAACAAGTCTCTGCGCCACAATCCCCTTAATGACATTTGCAAACTGCGACCGGACGATAGCCTCGAGGTGAGGGGGATACAAACTGATGATTCTTTCGACGGTTTGAGCGGCGTTGACTGTATGTATAGTCGCCATTACGAGATGCCCCGTTTCGGCGGCCGTCATAGCAGCCCTCATCGATTCATAATCCCTGAGTTCGCCTATAACGATGATGTCTGGATCCTGTCTTAAAACATATTTCAAAGCCATTTCAAAAGATTTAGCGTCTCTGCCGATTTCCCGCTGAGATATGGACGACTTCTTGTCGAAATGATAGTGCTCTATGGGATCTTCCACCGTAACTATTTTGCATTTGATGTTTGAGTTAACGTAATCTATCATCGCGTTCATCGTTGTTGTCTTGCCCGCCCCCGTGATGCCGGTTATCAAAACCAGCCCGCGCGACTCGCTGCATAATTTTGTAAGAACACTTGCGGGAAGATTAAGATCTTCGAAGGACTTTACTTTTGTAGGAATAACCCTAAGGACAAGAGTCGGGTTTCCTCTCTCCATACTGATGTTTACACGAAACCGGGCAAGCCCTTCAACTGAATACGCAAAATCTATGTCATATTCGCTTTCGAAACTTTTCTTTTGCTCCTTGTCGAGCAACGCATCCGCGACGCTCCTGATTGCGTCGGGACTCAATTTTTCCGAAGACGCTTCCATCAACTCGCCGTTAAGGCGAATAAGCGGCGCGGAGTTCGCCTTTAGATGTATGTCTGATATATTTTTCTTGAGCATTATCTCAAGGAGTTTTTTTACATCGTAAGGCATAATTAAATCCTTTTCACTTCAATATTTTTTTCAAGTATTATCTCAGCGGCGAGCGGACTTATTATGGCATTTTTCGGAATAGTGATTTCGTTCGAATTTTCCCGAAGCATCCCCTTTAAGTCATACTCTGAAATGAACACCCGACCTCCTTTAAGATGCGTAAATGGTTCATTATACTTTTGCCTTGTAAAAAAACCGCTTTTATACTTTTTTTCCTCGGATGGGTTTTTTCGCCTGACATCTTCGAACGTGCTTTCGGCACGCACTTTACGGACGCCAAGGAGATGAGTTATTATATCTACGATATCGCTTTTATCCATGAAGGCTCAAAAGCCGAGCGGGTTTTTTTGTTACATGCCGCTATTTATTCGGTAGTATCTTTTCTAGATCGTCGTGAGGTCTCGGTATGACATGAACGCTGACAAGCTCGCCCACTTTCTGGGCGGCGGAAGCTCCGGCTTCGACAGCGGCGCGTACCGCGCCGACCTCTCCACGAACCATGGTCGTCACAAGTCCCGAACCGATTTTTTCATAACCCGCCAGACGAACTTTTGCGGCTTTGACCATAGCATCCGACGCCTCGATAAGCGCAACCAACCCCCTCGTTTCAATCAACCCCAGTGCTTCTTTTACCTCTGCCATATTTCCTCCGATTTAGTTTAGAGATGAGAGGGCAGAGGCGAGAGATGAGGGGTGAGTGAGAGATGAGAGATGAGATTTTCTCTGACCTCTGTCCCCTGTCCTCTGTCCTCTGTTCTCTGTCCCCTTATCTGTTTAATATTTCCCTTTACCGGCGTCCTTGCCCGTCACGATAGCGACAGACGCCGACGCACCAACCCTCGTCGCTCCCGCCTCAACCATTTTCGCGGCGTCTTGCGTTGAACGTATGCCGCCGGAAGCCTTAACACCCATGACCGGGCCGACGGTTTCCCTCATAAGTTTTATATCTTCCACGGTAGCTCCGCTGGGACCAAAGCCGGTCGACGTCTTGACGAAGTCCGCACCGGCATCCTTCGAAAGCTGACACGCCTTTATTTTCTCGTCGCGCGTCAGATAAGCCGTCTCAAGTATGACTTTGAGTATCTTGCCCCGAGTTGCATCGCGCACCGCCTTTATGTCGTCCAGAACAAGCTGATAGTTTCCGGATTTCACCGCACCGACATTGAGCACCATATCCACCTCGTCGGCGCCGTTGGCTATGGCATCCCTCGCCTCAATTGCTTTAACCGTAGGTGTGGTCGCTCCCAAAGGAAAACCGACGACGGTGCAAATTTTTACGATGCCACCCCTCAGAAGATGAGCGCAGAGCGGCACATACGCGGGGTTGACACAAACGGATGCGAATTTATATTTTTTCGCCTCTTCGCAAAGTTTCCCTATCTCTTCCTGCGTCGCGTTCGCCTTCAAAAGCGTGTGATCTATGTACGAAGCAAGATGAGACGCCGAAGCTCCAGAGCTGTCCCCTATCCTGTCGGCACCGGCGGATATGACCGCCTCAACGGAGCCCGATTTTTTCTCGACACATTTTCCGCAACTCGAGCAATCAACCCCGTCTTTAAATGCGGAACAGTTGTCTATGATTGGACCAAATTTTGCAAGTGGAAGAGCGAAAACTTTTCCGGCGGTGCCATATGTGACTTCCACCTTTCTTGAGGCATAATCTGAAACTGACGAAACTTCCCTCGAAAGATTTTTTGCCGTCGTAACGGTTATTCCAAAATTTTTGAGTTCGCCGATGTAGGACTCGACTTTTCTTGAAAGTCCTGATCCAGACACAGGTTCGGGATGGCAGGAACAAAATACGGCGTCTCTGGCGGCGATTATCGGAATCCGCCTTTCAAGACAGCCTACGACGATGTTGGAATGCAAAGTATCCGTTATAAGATTGGCTATCTTCGAAAGACCGTTGAGCGTCAGGGTGGCGATGACCAGAACATCAGCCCACAACGATAGCTCTAATGAATCTTGTTTTCCATCATCCAATATTATCCATGAAGCGCCAGTCGTGTTCTTTATTCGCTCTCTACCTATAACGGATGAGCCAGCGCGAGTCACTACAATCTTGACTTCACAAGACAGACTCATCTGCCTGACGCTTTCCAGGGCGTCGTCGATGTTTCTGTCCCCGCCCATGAAAATTACAAGAATTTTTTTTCCTCTCGGAGATTTTTTTGAATAATCCGATATAACCTCTTTTGCGATTTTTTCAACAAGATTCATATCCATACGCTCCCCACATCTTATTTTTTATAAAGACACAATTACTAAAGTATACTTTTTTTTCTGATTTTTTCAAAATTACTGGTAGAAAAATTAACGAGGAAAAGTATCCTTAAAATTTGACATCCTTATCGTATTATTATAACATATAGGCGGGATGTATCTTTCAGCGGAAAAATTAAGACGAAAACGAAATTTATTTATTCTTGCAATTTTAACAATAATTTATCCGGAGGGAGATATTATGTCCGAAATCAGAACACAAGCCGACTTAAGACAACCAGCGGTGGCGGGGCAGTTCTATCCAATGAATCCTACAAAATTAAGAACCGAGGTTCTCGGATATCTTTCAAATGTTCCGGCTCAAAAAACGGAAGGTCTTCTTATCGGCCTTATGGTTCCGCACGCAGCATACATATATTCCGCCAAAACGGCATCCTATGGCTACGGAATGTTGACGGAAAATATGTTTGAGACCGTTATTTTAATAGGGAACAGCCACAACTACTATCTTAAGAAAGGCGCCGTCTATCCGCGAGGGGCATTTTTGACCCCGCTCGGCAAGGTTGACGTGGATGAGGACCTGGCGGCCGAACTTATAAAAAACTCAACTTTACTTGAAGCGAATATATCCGCTCACCATCCCGAACACTCGCTCGAGGTGCAGCTGCCATTTCTTCAGCTGACCATCAAAAATTTCAAGATAGTCCCGATACTTTTAAGCGGAACATTTTCTCTCAAAGACTGCCAAAAGCTCGCTGAAAACATCGTCACTGTCTTAAAAAAATCCAGCAGGAAAGCCCTTTTAATCGCATCAAGCGATATGTCGCATTTTCCGTCGGACAGGGATGCAAGACTCTCGGATCTTGAAGCGCTAAAAGCCATTGAAAAATTCGACATTGAGCATCTTTCAAGAACAATTGATGCAACGATGAAAAAGGGGATGGATAATCTCGACTGCGTCTTGTGCGGCCGGGAGGCGGTTTACACGACGATGCACGCATCAAAATTGCTCGGGGCAGAGACGGCGATAGTTCTAAACTACTCGAACTCATCTGACGTTTCCGGCGACAGCTCGAGGGTCGTGGGATACGGTGCGGCCGCCTTTGTCAATGTGGGTGAAAAATCAAAAATAAAAAGTGAAAAGGGAGAATTAAAAGAGGAAGAATTTAAAATTTCTGAAAAAAATCAGAAATTTCTTTTGGAGCTCGCAAGGAAAAGTATTTCGGAGCACCTTGCCAGCAAAAAAATTTCAATCCCTTCAACCGCAGACGATGAATTGAGGCAGAATGCATCTGTTTTTGTGACGCTGACCATAAATGGGAAATTAAGAGGTTGCATAGGAACGACCGTTCCACAAAAACCTCTTATAGAGGCGGTCTCCGATATGGCGATAGAGGCGGCCACGAGTGATCCGAGATTTCCACCAATTTCGAAAGAAGAATTTAAAAAAGCAAAAATAGAGATTTCCATATTATCGCCCATGAAACGCGCATCTTCCTCCGATGCGATAAAACCAAATGTGCACGGGGTTTTTATAAAAAAAGGGCGACGAGGGGGACTTTTCCTGCCACAAGTATGGGAGCACTTTTCAAAAAAAGAGGAATTTCTTTCAGAACTCTGCCAGCAAAAAGCGGGTTTAGACCCGGAAGCGTGGAAGGAACCTTCGACGGAACTCTACATTTTTACAGTACTTAAATTTGAAGAGTAACTACCGACTTACACAAAAATAATGGGAAAAATTCGGCAAGACGAGTTAATAAAGCCGGGGTGACCAGTTCGGAGTGAAACATCTGCCGGGAATTTCCGCCACCCTTGATTGTCCGGAGCCGTCGAGAAACATCTTGAAGAGCTCTTTTTTTCCGTTTCTCGTAGATGTAAAAACTATGAATCTCCCGTCGGGGGACCATGAGGGGTTTTCGTTGTTGCCTGAGTTGAAAGTCAGCTGGACGGTTTTCTCCGCTCTTATATTGTAAACATATATGTTGTAACAACCGGCATTCCTCATAGCAAAGGCTATCTTGTCCCCTTTCGGAGACCAGGAAGGCGAGTCGCAGAAATCTCTCGTCGATATCCTTCTGACATTCGTCCCGTCAGCGTTCATTATATAAAGCTGGGGATAGCCCGGGCGGTTTGATATAAACACAATTTCGTTGCCAGACGGAGAAAATGACGGCGACGTGTCTATCCCTTTGTGAAATGTAAGTTGTCTTAAAAAATCGCCATGGCGGCTTATAAGATAAAGATTCGGGGCTTGTCCTCTGGACATGGTAAGGGCTATCATAGATGAGTCCGGCGAAAAAGTCGCCGTCGTGTTTAATCCCTGCACCGACGAAACCTTTCTTTTTTTCATCGTTTTAAATTCAATTGAGTATAAATCCGGATTGCCGTATCTGTAGGTTGTGTATATTATCTCTTTTGCGTCGGAAGAAAACTTCGGAAGAATAATTATCGAATTTTCGTTGGTGATTTTTTGCAGGTTGTATCCGTCGTAGTCTATTGTGTATATCTCCTTGGCTCCGCTTGAATCGTTCACGAACGCTATTTTTGTGGAAGCTATGCCATCCTCCCCCGTGAGCCTCAGTATCACTTCGTCTGATATTGAATGTGAGATTTTTCTTAAATTTTTTACATCATCACTGAATTCCCCACTCCATATCTCGTATGAACTTCCCACATCGATAAGTCGGGCTAATACGTATGCGTTTTTTCCTTCGAGAAGAATGGTGCCTGTCAGCAAGATGTCGGCGTTCAGTTGCCGCCAGTAATTAAGCTCGTCTTTTTCGCCCGTGTAAGGAGGCCCGCCTGTTACGATATTGAATATCTTTGTGAAAAGCAGGTCGTTTCTTACAACAGAAATGGCCTCTCTTGAAAACTTGGATTCATTTATCGCTGCTCGACGGGGAATAAATTCGGATATTCCTATGTTGAGCCTTTTTCCGTGGGCCATCAATTGGAGATAAACATCACGGGAATAAAGCGGCGAGGGAAAAAAGGCAAGGAGTAAAAAGAAAGGTAGAAGGGTAGAAGGTAGACGGTAGAAGGTGAAAAAACCGTTTTCCGTCTCCCGTTTTCCGTCTCCCGTTTTCCGTCTCCCGTTTCTCGCCTGTCCCCTCATCTCTGTCCTCTGACCTCTGCCCTCCGGCATACTATTCTCTGTATGCAAACTCGAAGTAAACCCCAAGTGTATCTTTATCATATCCTGCGGGAAGAGGCGGAAACGGAGCCGACACCTTCACCGCTCTCATCGCGAGGCTGTCAAAAACGGTATCCCCGGATCTTTCCTTAAATGCAGGTTCAGTTATGCTTCCGTCTCTTTTTATTTTAAAATAAACGACGGTCTTTAAAAAACCCTCTTCCGGCTCACCATATTGCCACGCACCGGAGATCCTCTCCCTTATATTTTTCAAGTAATACAGATAAGGGAACTTGGCTGTATCCGTCGTAAGGGCGCTTGTGGGTTGTAAAGCCTGGGGGCGTGACTGCTGAGCGGGTTTGGGCTCTTCTCTTTTCGTCTCTTTTGTTTTTTTTTCTTTCTTCGGAGGTTTTGGCTTCTTTGGAATAGTGATTTCTTCTTCTTTTGGGGGCTCCGTTATTTCCTTTGCGGCAGGAGGAGGGTAATATATCAAATCTACAGGTATCGTTATGTATTTTCTCCTGGTTATTATCGCTAAGGACGTAAAAAGAAGCAGGGTTAAATGGACAAGTAAGGAAACCTCAAGAGAGCGGCGGAAGTTTAAATCCATCTATCGCTTTTTCATTCTTTCGGCGGAGTTCAAGGCTTCATGAGAATTTGGATGGTTTTTTATTATATCATCGAAAACATTCATCGCTTCAGGCAACTTCCCCAGCCGCTCCAGAACAAGAGCTCTTTTGAACTTTGCCGAAACAATGATATCGGAATTAGGATATTTTTTCTCGATGGTCTCAAATTCGCCGAGGGCCGTTTCCCACTGGGATTTAGCGTAGTGGCTTTCGGCCAGATAATAGTTGGCATACGGAGATAAAGTCGCTTCGGGATATTTTTCAAGGAAATTTTTAAAGCCGGTTATCGCGAGGTCGAACTTTCCGCCGACAAAGTCATCATACGCCGTACGATAAAGCTCGCTCGGCGGAAGGGCGCCGGTGAGTTTTATCGGTTCCGACGACTCTTGAACCGAGAACTTTTCCGCCATTCTTCCGATTTTCGATGTGATGCCAACTTCTACATCGTCGAGACGTTGGGAAACGAGGGACATTACATTTTTATTCTCGTCGAGCTTCTCGGAGAGCACGACCATATTTGTATTGACGGAATCCATCTTCTCCGAAAGGTCAGCCTGATTTCTCTGAAGATCGCCCAACTTTATCTGAAGTTGATTTATCTCATCCCTTAGATCTACTATTTCCCTAGAAGTTGCTATGCATCCGCAAGAAGTAAGAAGCAGGAAATAAGAAGCAAGAAATAAGAAAACCGAAATTTGGTTTTTATTCACAAATAATGCCACCGCAAAAAATCCGCGCGGAACTACTGCTCTGCGACACGGATATCTGTGTCACAGATAATTGAGCATATGTAGGGTTCACTGACACTTCGCTAAAATTCACCACAGAGACACGGAGAGCACGGAGTTCACAGAGTTGTTTCTCAGTGTTCTTTTTGGTTGTTCTCTGTGTCTTTGTGACTCTGTGGTAAAAGGTTTAAGTCGTAGTGCTCGAATTTTTAGCATTTTAGTCCCGCTTTGCGGGATAGCCGATGTCCGAGCATTATATTCAAAACCGCCCATAAATGGGCGACTACAAAAATGCGCGACTATCTCTGTCACAGAGCACCAGGATTGACGACTGTTATATACTCTTATAGTGACAACTACTGTCTTTTTACTTTTGTCTCGGCTCTTCTGTTTTTCGCCCATGCCTCTTCGGTCGACTGGAAATCGAGCGGTTTTTCTTCACCATAAGAGATAGTCGCTATACTGCCGAGCGGGATTCCAAGTCTTGAGTAATATTCCCTAACCGCCTGAGCGCGACGCTGTCCGAGGGCGAGGTTGTATTCGGTGGTTCCGCGTTCGTCGCAGTGGCCTTCGATAAGAATATTTATATCCGGGTTTTTCTTAAGATACTCGGCGTTCTTCTTTAACACTTCCCTGGCATCAGAACGTATCTGTGATTTATCGTAATCAAAGTGAATCATATTTAGTTCGGGTATACTTTCCCACTCAACCCTTATATCGGGTTCGGTTTTTGTTTCGACACCGGGAGGAGGCGGGGTGTCGGGTGGCTTGACAACTGGTCTCTTCGCACAGCCGAATGAAATACTCAAAATAACCAAGAAACTTCCAAATAAAAACTTCATACAAAACCTCCCGAATATGATATTTCCAAAACAAATGTTAATATATTTTACAAAATGAAGATAGTCGGTGTCAATACCTCGAAGCAAGTGTGTCTAAACATGTTGACCACCTGATAAAGGTTTTGGGAAATTAGGAAATTAGGGAAATTAGGGACGGTCCTCAATTTAGCAAAGCGAATAGCGAATTGAGAAGGTAGACGGGAGACGGTAGGCATGGAACCGCAAATAGCGAATAGTAGCGGTGAACGTAAGTCCACAAATAGAAAGGAAGTGAGCAGAGATGGGGCGACCACGTGTAGGAAGGTCATTTGCTGATGTAACTGATTCGTTGTAGGGTTTAAAGGCGGGTTTGGAAGTTGGTGCAAAGACAGATGCAAAAGAAAATGCCTTCTTGAAAGAATGCACCGACCGGCTTACAAAAAGGAAATCGCTTGATGCCAAGCAGGAGGCAGCGAAAGCAGCCCAGCAGTCACTTACAGAAGAATTAGAGAAATAGGACCATGCGGACCGACTCTTTTTTGGTAAAGTTGTGAGTTATCTGGAGTCCAAACTTGGCAAATTCTCAGAAGATATGCAGTGGTATGGGTTCCCACCACGCAAACCCGGTGGCAGAAGAGGACCGCGACCTAAAGCAGGGGATAGGGGATAGTAAAAAATAGGCAGTAGGGAATAGTAGCGGCGGGATTGCTATCCCGCAAACACACCCCTAACCCCTCTTAATAGAGGGGAATTTGTCGCATAGTAATGCGACCGCTACTAACCAGTGTCGTTGACAGTGAGCGAAGCGAACGATGTAGCCCCCGAATTTATTCGGGGGTGAGCCCCGCACAATAACTGTGCGGGGTAAACTCCGCGCGCAGGGGGATTTGCAAAGTGGGATTGTGCCGTCGGTATTGACAGTTATTTGCAAGACAGAGCACTACTTCTTTATGCCGTTCAGCAAAACTTCGGTTATGGTCTTAACGGATATCTCACCGGGTATCAAACTTTGTTTGCTATCTTTTTGCGCTATTATGGGCAGGAAAGAAAGCAACATCGCAGCTACAAGTCCCGGCGGATACCGTTTAAACTCTTTCTCGTCAATTCCTTTTTGGATTATCAAGCTTACACTTCTGAGCAGCTCATAAAATTTTTGGTGCATTTTTTCGTGGGTGACTCGATCTATGGTTCTTAATTCGGGTTTCATTATGTTGACGATGTTTTTATATTTTTTTGTAAAGGTGCTCACTTTTCTCAAAAATAAATAAATCTGTTTGGACGCCGGTAATTTAGAATCGAAAACCTCCCTGGCAATTTCCTGGATACGGGCAATCATATGAAAAAAAACCACGAAATACAATTCTTCCTTGCTCTTGAAATAAAGATAAATGGTGCCTTTTGCAACCCCGGCACTTTTCGCTATCTCGTCAACGGGACAACTGTGATACTCTCTCTTATTAAGTATCCTGAGGACGGATTTTATTATTTTTTTTCTTTTATTTTCATATTTTATATTTTTTCCTTCCATAATTCTCTTATCGGTCAGCTTTGGACAAATATGACTGACTGGTCAGTTTTATTATGAGAGCGTTGAAAAACCCTCTTTAGTTCTTTGAAATAATTCTCGTCGGTAAATCCGACGATAAAACATTTGCATTTTCTCTCCGGAATTGCTATAATATTTCTGACGAAAACAA
>JBGFRZ010000061.1:0-4141 GCA_041694835.1 Ignavibacteria bacterium | reverse complement strand
TTGTATCTACCGTCTTTAAGCCTCCATGCCCAACAGTGAGAACATTGGGGACATTGTCGTTTCACAATGTCTTATTTTAGCATAATTTTAGTCCGTTTTCTTTGGCTATTACCTAATTTTATCTTTAATCTGTGTAATCTGTGATAAGTTTTTTAATCTTCGGTTTCAAATTATATTCTCAAATCATTTCGGAGTATTAAATAAATGAAAGAAATAAAGGTTGAGTTTGAGTTTTTTGGAGCGTTGCGACGAAAAAGTAAACATAATAAAATCTCACTTACTCTACCGGCAAGAACGACCATTGAAGACGCCGTTAAAAAAGAACTTGGATACAGCGAAAAAGAATCGTCCTTTTTCGGCTATGTAATAAACGAAAAATCCGTTGGCAAAAAAACAATTCTTCAGGACGGCGACACTGTAAAAATTCTTCTCCTGATCGGCGGGGGGCATAGTAGTGCACAAGAGCACAAGGCGTAAGAGCACAAGTCAGAGGACAGAGAACAGAGGACAGAGGTCAGGGAAAAACTCTCACCTCTCGTCTCTCATCTCTGTCCGCTGACGTGCACTTATGCTCTGCTGCTCTACTGCTCTATTTTTTCACTCTTTCACTTTTTCAATCTTACCATGTTAAAAATTGTCGTCTTGGTCCTCATATTTTTGCATCTTAAAACAGCGGCAACAGGCGAAGAAATGATTTTTTTCTGCGCATCGGGGCTTAAAAGATCTATTGAGGAGATAGTCAATAACTATCAGCAAAAAACCGGCAAAAATGTCAGAATGATTTATGGCGGCTCCGGCTCTCTACTTTCGCAGATGATGCTCTCTGAAAGAGGCGATATTTATTTATCTGCGTCGGATGCATATATCGTTCGGGCGAGGGAGAAGGGGATTATTGACGAGTCAAGCGTCAAAACTGTTTCATATCAACTGCCGGCTATAGTGGTATCCGGAAAGAGAAAAGATATTAATACTCTTGCCGATTTAAAAAAGAGCGATGTTAAACTTGCAATAGCAAACCCGCAATCGGCGCCGGTGGGAGCGTTCGCTGTTGAATTATTGAAAAAAAACGATTTATTTGAAAGCATAGCGCCGAATATCAAAACCGTTAGCGCAAATGTTGAGCACGCGTTTGCACAAGTCCTGCTCGGCACCGTAGGCGGCGCTTTCGTATGGAACACAACTCCGGTTGGAAATAAAAACGCAAAAACAATTAAACTTGCTCAACATAAAATTCCAAGAATATCCCGAGCGACAATCTGCATACCTTTATTTTCTTCGCGCAAGGAAGAAGCCGAATCGCTGATAAAATACATACTGGGACCTGCCGGCGCCAAAGTTTTTAGAAAACACGGTTTTATTACCAAAGAAAAAGATGCTCGCGCTCTGGCTCCAAACGCAATTCCGGGTGGGGAATACATAGTGTCTGATGATATTTTAAAAAAACTTGGCGCGCCATAATGTCTTGTCAATTAAATTCTATAACCACAAATGGACACAAATTAAAATATCACGGATGACACGGAATATCGATGAAACCACAGAGGAAAACTGATGCACACGGATTAAGAACGGAATCAAGAATTGTCTGTGAAAATCCGTACAATCTGTGGTTACAAAATTAAAAATATTATCATGCAATAGAAACACTACAATTAAATTTTTCTTCGGTGCTTCAGTGTTTCGGTGGTTATTTCCCTTTTGTGGTTATTCGTGTCAATTTGTGGCTGATTAAAATTGTCTCTCTTTGTGTGCTTTGTGGTTTGTTTTTCATATGTTCTCCATATATTGTATGCTTCCGTGGTTCTTTTGCTTTTACTCCGCGTTTAAGTTTTTTCAATAATCTCATATTATAAAAACACAATGAGAAATAAATTTTTTTTTGCCGCCATCATTTCCGCATCCGCTTTTCTAACCTTTTTTTTCTTAATACTACTCTACTCTCTTTCAGCAGGAATTACAGAACCGTCGGAGATTAATCTTGGTTCGCTATGGTTCTCCGCCCGCCTATCTTTAGTCACCGCCACTATCTCTGCATTTATGGCTATTTTGGTCGCTTTGCCGGCGGCATATGCCTTCTCAAGATATAACTTTCCTCTCAAGGGTTTATTTTCGGCTATGTTGTATCTACCTTTTGTGGTCTCTCCAGTAACACTTGGAACAGCACTGTTGATTTTTTTTAATACACCAATGGGTTCTTTCATTGAAAGAAATCTGATAGAGTTTGTATTTGAAGTTCCGGGAATTATAGCGGCTCAGTTTGCGGTAATTGCAGGTATGGCTACAATTCTGCTAAAGTCCGTCTTTGATTTCATCGACCCGCAGTACGAGCATCTTGCAAGAACTCTCGGCGCTGACAGAGTTCAAGTATTTTTCAGAGTTTTACTCCCCATGACTAAAAATGGAATTTTGTCTGTCTTTCTGCTCGTATGGGCGCGAGCTCTGGGTGAGTTTGGCGCAGCAGTTATGCTCGCCGGAGCCACACCTTTCAAGACAGACACACTGCCGATTGCGGTTTTCTTAAGAATTTCAGAAGCAGACATAACGAATGCGAGTTTAATCGCGGTTGTGACGGTAATTATAGGATTTTTGGTTATGTATTTTTCAGCAAAACTTTATGCTAAAAATAGAGAACCTATACTATAAAACGCAGAAGTTTTCACTTTCCGATATAAATTTTACAATTGAAAAAGGCGAGTATTTTGTTTTACTTGGGCCTTCGGCGGCTGGCAAAACCACTCTTGTTGAATGTATCGGCGGTATTAGAAAAATTTCTTCGGGCAGAATTGAATTGAGCGAAAAAGATATTACCGACTCCGGGCCGGAAACAAGAAATATCGGCTATCTCCCGCAAAATTGTCTGCTCTTCCCGAATATGGATGTAAGAGCAAATATTCAGTTTGGATTGCTTGTCCGCGGTTATTCAAGAAATAATATAGAAAAAAGAACGAACGAAATCGCACGGATGCTCGATATAGAATATTTGCTTGACAGAAGTATAAAGAAACTCTCAGGAGGGGAAAAACAGAGAGTCGCTCTTGCAAGGGCTATAATAACAAACCCATCGCTTGTGATACTTGACGAACCGTTTTCATCCGTTGATGTGGGTTTACGATTGACGCTCTGGTTTGAAGTGAAAGAACTTCTTAAAAAACTCAATGTGCCCGTCATTCATATAACGCATAATATCGAAGAGGCATCTGCTTTAGGGGACACCGTGGCGGTCATTATCGACGGGCAAATAGAAAATATCTCAGAGCCGCAAAAATTTTTTGCCGCGCTTCGCTCGGAGAAACACGCCCGTTTTTTGGGGATTTCAAATATCTACGAAGGTATTGCCGCCGATTCGTCGCCCGGCGGTTTTGCTGAAATAACAGTTGGAGAAAACCTGAAAATAAAAACCCGTATTCCTGCGAATATAACTTCCCGCGAGGTTAAAGTTTGCGTAAGACCGCAGGACATAAAAATCCTGCGCGAAGGAGAACCGATAAAAACGGAGTTGAAGGAAAATGTTTTTGAAGGCGTGATAGAATCCGAGTGTTTCTACGGAGACATGTGCGGCATCAGAGTCAACTGCGGATTAATGTTTGAACTGCGATTCCCCGCTTATATCCACAAAAGACACGCACTCTCGCGCGAGAAAAAAATCAAAATCGCCTTGTGGCAACCGTCAATAGTCGTGTTTCAAAATTATCAAAAAATCGCAGATGACACGCCAAAGTAATTGTAGTTTTCTCTTTGCAAAAAGTAGTAACGCGGGATTGACACTATTGAAAGATTATTGTATAATGAAATTGTTGAAAAACCCATCTTTTTCACTTAAAGGGCAGTTTCTTAACGGTTAAAAGTTTCAATCAGACCGCAAAACTCCTCGCTTTGCTCGTCAGGCATTGCGGTCTAAACGATTTCAACTTTTAACCTGAAACTGCCAAATCGTTCAAAAGATTAAGGTTTTTCAACGAGCTCATAATGGTTGTGTCTGAAATGTTTCTGAAATTTCTAACGGGGCGGTTCCCGAAGATAAAAAAAACAAAGCGGGGTAATGACTTATGGAGTTCATAGGCATTGGTTTAGGAGTATTAAGTTTGATGTTCGGCGTCGTCGGGGTTTCATTTGCACTGGGTTTGAGCAAAAAGACGGACGC
>JBGFRZ010000014.1:0-4238 GCA_041694835.1 Ignavibacteria bacterium | reverse complement strand
AAAAAAAATTATTCTTGTTGGAAATCCAAATGTCGGTAAATCGGCGATTTTTTATCGTCTGACAGGACAGTATGCAACGGTATCCAACTATCCCGGCACTACAATTGAAATATCTCGTGCTTCCCTGCAAATTGGAAAAGTTCAATTTGAAGTGATTGATACACCCGGGGTAAACTCGCTTTGGGCACAGAGCGAAGACGAAAAGGTTACCCTTTCAATAATAGCGAACAACCCCGAGTCCCTCGTCGTTCAAGTCGCCGACGCCAAAAATCTGACGAGAACTCTCCCTCTTACATTTCAACTTCTTGAATTAAAAAGACCTTTTATACTTGTCCTAAACTTATACGACGAAGCGATCACATCGGGCTTAAAAATAAACATTGAAGAGTTAAGAAAAATTCTGGGAATACCTGTTTTGACGACGGTTGCCATAACGGGTGACGGCATATCTCATTTAAAAAACTTAATCGCCGAAACACCGCACAAAGAAAAAACTCATCATATAAAAATCGCATATCCACAGGAAATAACCGACGCAAGAAATAAACTGAAAAAATATGAACTTTCCGACGGACTCGACCTCATACTTCTCGGCTCGGATGTTTCAAATATCGAAACACTCACAAAAGACAAAACTCTCAAAAACCATCTGGTCAAAATAAAAGACAGATTTGTCCGTGCGCCTTCGTCGGTAATATTTGAAACATATTACAAACACGCTTTGGAAGTATATAATTTATCCGTCATCTTACAACAAAAAACAGGTTCAAAAATTTTTGAGCAATTCGGATATTTAATAATGAAACCGTTGCCGGGATATCTTTTTGCGTTTTTCATACTATATTTTATGTATCAGTTCGTCGGAGTTTTTGCGGCGGGAACGCTCGTTGGTTTTTTTGAAGAAACTCTCTTTGGCAAATTTATAAATCCAACCATTGCCGCACTATTTGAAAAATTTGGCATAACGGGTTTTTTAAGGGAATTTTTTGTCGGCGACTACGGTCTCATAACAATGGCTCTTACATACGCCATAGCAATCATCTTCCCCATCGTCGGGGCGTTCTTTATATTTTTCGGAGTCCTCGAGGATTCGGGCTATCTGCCCCGACTTGCCGCTATGCTGGATAAATTTTTCAGAATAATCGGTCTCAATGGAAAAGCGGTTCTTCCGCTCATTCTCGGGCTCGGTTGCGGAACTATGGCAACCTTGACTACACGAATTCTTGAAACAAGACGAGAGCGAATCATCGCCACACTGCTGCTGAGTTTGACAATCCCTTGTTCGGCACAGCTCGGAGTAATACTCGGTATCTTATCCGCTCAGTCGTTGTCGTCGTTTTTCATATGGTTTGTCACACTCATTTTGGTTTTCACTTTTGTGGGATATTTATCAAGCAAGATAATGCCCGGCTCGTCGAGTCAGTTCATCATAGAAATCCCCCCTCTACGAATACCTCTCTTCTCAAACATACTTATGAAGGTGAAACAAAGAATCGTCTGGTATCTAAAAGAAGCGGTGCCTCTTTTCATATTGGGAACTTTTATACTGTTTATCCTCGACAAAATCGGTGCTCTAAACAAAATAATTCTGTTTTTAGAACCGCTCGTTAAAGGTGTTCTTGGACTTCCAGGAGAAACGGCGGAAGCTTTTTTGATTGGGTTTTTGCGCAGGGATTATGGGGCGGCGGGATTATTTGATATGGCAAGACAAAAACTACTCAATGAAAGACAGATTGTCGTAGGTCTTGTAACCATAACCCTTTTTGTGCCGTGTCTCGCTCAATTTTTTGTGATGCTCAAAGAAAGAGGTAAAAAAGCGGCGACAATGATTTTTATTTTCGTCATATTTTGCGCATTTTTAGTCGGCGGTTTGTTAAATGTATTTCTGACATGGCTCAAGTTTTAACATGACGAAATGGCAAATAGCGAATAGCAAATAGTAGATAGTAGATGGTAGCGAGTAGATAGGGTTTTGAAAAAGGTTGTAGTTTCCCTATCTACTATCTACCCACTACTCGCTACTGCTTTGATGCACTTGTGCCTTATGCACTTATGCACTATCCGGAGGAATTATGTTTACAACAAATGACATACAAGAGGCGCTTGGAATAATCTGGGCCGAGAATGAGAAAAAAAACAACACCATAGAAATCATCAAAGATATTTTTTCAAAAGAATTCGTGGAAAACATCTCCGACACTGGCGGTCATAAACATCATTATGGTGTTTCGAATGAAATAAAAAAAGATATATATGGCTATCTTATCGACAACAACTTTATAACAGAAAAAAACGGACGGGTGGAATTTACGGCAGTTGGCGAAAAACAGGCGCAACATATAACGCGCCTTCAGCGACTCGCAGAACGCCTCCTCCACGATGTCCTCGAAATCTACGGGAAAGAACTTGACCAATCGGCCTGCGAATTTGAGCACATCCTTACACCCGAAGTTGAAGAATCAATCTGCACTCTTTTAGGTCATCCTCGTCTCTGCCCGCACGGATTGCCAATACCCGAGGGAAAATGTTGTAAAAAATCAATAACTGAGGCAAGACCTATAATTACAACCGTTGAAAAATTAGATGTGGGCGAATCGGCAAATATATCATATTTATATACGCAAGACCATGCCATTCTTCACAAACTTCTTGCTATGGGGCTGTCTCCGGGGGTGGAAATAAAACTCCATCAGAAATCTCCCGCTTTAATCATAATACTTGACAACAGCACTATCGCACTTGAAAACTCCGTCGGAAAATGTATTTTTGTCAGAAGGAAATAAGCGTAGCGGCGGCGGACCCTAAATAACCGCGAACAAATGTTCGCCCCGAACAAATGTTCGGTTATTAAAACAACTTACTGATGTCCAAATTGGGCTCGAGGGGTGAACCCGCAGAAAACGGAGGACAAATAAACCAATGGTTAAAACAAAAATAATAGCAACCGTGGGGCCGGCTTCAAGCAGTGAAACTCTCATAAGAAAAATGGTGTGCGCCGGACTGGATGTTGTGCGACTAAATTTTTCACATGGAAGTTTCGAAGAACATTTTCAGAGGCTGGAGATAGCAAGAAAAATAAATAAAAAATACAGAAGAAGCGTAAAGATACTCGCGGACCTTGAGGGACACAGAATCCGTATAGGAAAATTTCGTTCACACTTTCAAATTGAACTCAAAAAAAGACAGAAAATTTTTCTTTCAAATAAACAATTGCCTGAAACAATTTATTTTAACTACGAAGGCAAAATCTCCGACATAAAAATCGACAACAGCATATTTATAGACGACGGAAACATCCATTTGAAGGTGAAAAAAATAATGAAAGCTCAAATTCTGGCAGAAGTTATCGTCGGTGGTATCCTTAAAGAGAAAAAAGGTGTCAATATCCCTGAAGCCGACCTTAAATTTGCGGGACTTTCGGATAAAGATAAAGAATGCATAATTTGGGCATTGAAAAATAGCGTCGATTACATCGCTCAGTCGTTTGTAACGCAAAAGGAAGATGTCATGGAGGTAAGCAAATTTATTGACAAATACGATCTGGCGGCAAAACAATCGCGGCGACCGAAAATCATATCAAAAATCGAAAACAGAGAAGGTGTCAAAAATCTCGATGAAATACTTGGTGTTTCCGACGGAATAATGATAGCGAGAGGCGACCTTGGCATATCCATTCCCGTCTGGGAAGTGCCGTTCGTCCAAAAACACATAATAAAAAAATGCAGAATCGCGCACAAACCCTCAATAACCGCAACACAGATGCTTGAATCAATGACCGAAAGCCCGATGCCCACAAGAGCGGAAGTGAGCGATGTGGCAAACTCTATAATAGACGGAACAAATTTTGTGATGCTCTCGGCAGAAACGGCTGTCGGGAAATATCCGGTTGAATCGGTAAAAATGATGAATCAGATAATTAAATTTGCCGAAAATCAGGGAAATGGATAAAACTATAGAAAAAATCAAAAACGGCGACAATGCCACTTTTTCAACTCTATTAAACAAATACGAAAAACCGCTCATAAACTATCTTTACAAATACCTTGCTTCAAGACACGACGCCGAAGATATCGCTCAGAAAACGTTCATCAAACTCTACTTCGCCATAATTGAAAAAAGGTATCTGCCTGAAGACAAAATTTCATCATACATCTACCGAATAGCCACGAATCTTGCTTTAAATATGCAAAGGAGAAAAAAACTCATCGGGTTTTTGTCGCTCGATTTTTTGCAAGATG
>JBGFRZ010000070.1:0-18628 GCA_041694835.1 Ignavibacteria bacterium | reverse complement strand
AAGTTTGAGAGAAAATTCAGAAATTGAAAGAACTGTCAGCAATTTTTCAAACATAAATTGCTAAACCTACCGGCTAAATGGCGCTGGCTTTGCTAAATACTGACTTTTTCAACACTCTCACAATGCAATGGTTAAAATTCCACCAAGATAAAAAGTAGGAAATATCCCGATAAACGCTCCAACACTAAACCCTAAAGCAATTCTTTCTGGTGTATCGTTGATATGTAGGAGCTTTTTTTTCGCCGTTTCCAACCAACTCACTTTTTCATTTTTCATATTCAGTTATTTTTCACTAAAAAAATTTATTGTATTTTCACGATTGCCATTTTATTCACCAAAAACCTGGGTTGAATAAATATAAAACTCCACATCTTTGTCTCTCCAGACATCAGGTTGCAGTCCCGCTTTCCGACAGAGTTGTTCTAATGTTTCTTTTCTATCCCAGCCCTGCTCAACAGGGACTTTGGGAAGAAAAGTTGCTCCTTGTCTACCCTTTCTCATAATGATTCCATGTCTACCTATTTCGTACTGACTAATATCGTTTATTTTGACTAAGCCGGAAAGATACACTGAAAGTTCTATTTTTATATCATTAACTTCTCCTGGTGTAAGACGAGGGAATCGTCTGTCAAAAAATGCCGCATCAATAGCGGTGCGAGCAACCTGTTGTACAAGCGGGACGTCAGATGTGTGTGTGCCGATACAACCGCGCATTCTTCCATCTTTGTAAATAGTGACGAACACGCCTCGTCTTTCATTTAACACTTTTAAATCTTGTGGTTCAAATTTTGGAGTTGCCCCTGTTGTCGCATATCCCTGAATAGATTGACGGGCAATTCTAATAAGATGTCTTTGTGCTTTCTCATCCAAAGGTTGAAATGATTCTATCCCTGTCCGCTTCTCCTTTGTTTGAGTAGTGAGCATCATTGATGCATAACCAACTACGCGGGATTTATCTCCTAAAGGCACATCTCCTGAATTGGCATATTTTAGTAGCATAGATTGTTTGGCGCCCAATCTTTGAGCAACTATCATTGTAGTTGCCGTAGCAGCGCCGCCACAGAGTTCATATTTTTCTTCTTCAAGTCCCTGAAAAAGCAACTTTCCGTCCAATTTTTTCATTGTGGCAATCGCTCTTTTGTCAATTTCTGTCGCACGAGCATAAGAATGAAAGTGAGATAAATCCGTAGATGCAATAAAAAGAACATTTCTGCCTTTTGTGTGTTTTATGAGTGCATCAGCCAAAATTTTACAGGTTTCCAAACTACGTTCACCCATTATGATTGGCACAAGTTTAAAATCTTTAAGCACCGTCTGTAAAAAAGGTAGTTGCACCTCAAGAGAGTGCTCTGGTTGATGTGCCTGTGGATGAAATTTTATTTGGGGGTTTTCTTTAATTAGTTTATTTACCAAATCTCTGTCTATCGGAACATCTCCTAATGGAGAACGATACGCGGAATAGTTTCCAACGGAAACGCCGGAAAATCTGACACGGTGACTGTCGCCGAGCAAAATAACCGTGTCAAAATGTTTTCCTTCCAATTGCTTGTAAGAATAAGCGGCAACTTCCCCTGAAAAAACAAATCCAGCGTGAGGAACAATTAGAGCGATAATCTCTCCTTCAATTTTCTTTGGGATTACTTTTCTTAAAAAATCATTCACCATCTCTCTTAACTCCGACGGAGAACCGGGATAAAAACTTCCTGCAACCGCAGGCGAACGAACATCTCTTGCCACTGCCAATTTATTCATGCTAAAAATTAAAAAAATGGTTATAAGTGATATTTTGTTTATCATACACACACCTCCTGACAATCATACCCTGCCCAACTGTGTTTTTTTGTTTCTATTCTCCCGGAGCCCTCTTGTCCGCTCTTAAAGCAGCAGATATTTGTTTTGCCCTTAAGTTTAACGAGAGCGCCCAAACTGCCGCCTTCGGGGACAACAACAATCTCATCCTTCTTCCCCGGGTAGTTATCTGAGACATAACGCACAAAAAGAAGCACAAGGACATAATCCTTGTACTCTGATGCGTCCATTCCATCTCGTAATTCCAAATTGAACTGTATAATCGACTCTTTTTAATTGCCATCCCGGTGTCCTGAAAATTAGTTTTTTAATCAATAATCCCAGAAAGAATTTTTATGGTTTTTTGTGTTGCGGATTCGAGCGGAATGTCTTTTGCGGAAGATTCTTTACGGAGTTTGAGTTCTACTTTGCCTTCATTTAGTTTTTTCTTCCCCACCGTAATTCTTAAAGGGATTCCCAAGAGGTCAGCATCCTTGAATTTTATCCCCGCGCGCTCGTCTCTGTCGTCGAGGAGAACTTCTATGTTGTTGGAAAGTAGTTCGTTGTAGATTTTATATGATGCGGCGCGGATTCTTTCATCGGCATAATCGACGGGCGATATTACAACCTGAAAGGGTGCGATGTTCAGGTGCCAGATTATGCCGTCTTTGTCGTTGTTTTGCTCTATCGCTGCCGCTATAATTCTTGAGACGCCAATGCCATAGCATCCCATTATGAAATGTTTTGCCATTCCGTCAGAGTCAAGAAAAGTCGCATTTAGTAACTCTGAGTATTTTTTGCCAAGTTTAAAAGTGTGTCCTATTTCAATTCCCCGCGAAAACTGAAGTTTGCCTCTTTTACACTTCGGGCAGATATCCCCTTCCTTTGTGCATCTTAAATCAAGAATTTCAGACGGAGTATAATCCCTGTAAATAGTAATGTTTACTAAATGGTAATCATTCCTATTTGCGCCGGAGACGCCGTTTTCTATATTTTCAACCGAGTAATCTGCAAGAATTTTTATGTCTTTTGCAGAAGACGGTAGATTGACGGGGCCGGCAAATCCGAGAGCCGCACCAGTTATTTTTTGAACAATCTCAGCGGGCGCAAGTTCAACTTCCGCCACGCCAAGATGCTGAGCAAGTTTTGATTCGTTGATTTCGCAATCGCCCCTGACCAAAACAATATATGGCACATTGTTTGCGATGTAAACAAGTGTTTTTATGAATTGACTTGAAGGCAATTTTAGAAAAGCGCCGACTTCCTCTACGGTTTTCATTTTGGGCGTGTGAATTTCTTTGGTGGTTAGTGGCTCGTGGCTCATGGCTCGTGGCTCGTAACGAACACATTCGGCTTTTTCTACATTCGCCCCATAGCCGCAGTCGCAATGCGCAATGACTTCTTCTCCCGTCTCGGCAAGAACCATAAACTCGTGAGAAAATTTTCCACCGATAGCACCCGTTATAGCTTCAACATCGCGATATTTAAATCCGCACCGCTCACAGATTTTTTTATAAGCGTTGTAAACCTTATGATAGTAATTTTCGGCATCATCTTCGGTAGCGTGAAAAGAATACGCGTCTTTCATATAAAATTCCCGCGCTCTCATTACTCCAAAACGCGGGCGGATCTCGTCGCGAAATTTTATTCCAAACTGATATAACATTAACGGAAGTTCTTTGTAGGAGCGAACGTCTTTTCGGACAATGTCGGTTATGACTTCTTCATGCGTTGGTCCGAGGCAGAAATCCGACTCCTTCCTGTCTTTCAGACGGAAAAGTTCTTTCCCATAGACACCCCACCTGCCGGTTTCTTCCCAAAGGTCTCTCGGCTGCAAAATAGGAAGCCACACCTCTTGGCCGTCTATTTTGTTCATTTCTTCACGAATAATATTTTCAACTTTTTTTAAGACTTTTAATCCCAAAGGAAGCCACTCGTAAATTCCCGAAGAAAGTTTTCTGACCATTCCCGAGCGGAGCATAAGTTTTATCGAGACATTATCCGCATCAGCGGGAGATTCCTTAAGAGTTGGTATGAAGAGTTTTGAGTATTTCATTCTATCTTGATTATCGTTAGTTTCAGTGTGCCGGATGGAACTTCTATCTCTACAGTTTCTCCGGCTTTGTGTTCAAAAAGCCCAGAACCTATCGGAGAGTTTATAGATATCTTGCCGGAATCTATGTCAACTTCCTCGGGATCCACTAATTGATACTTAAACTCGTCGCCAGAGTTCAGATTCTTGACGTGAACGACGGCTCCGATGAGTGCGGTGTCGTTTGAAACTTTTTCGATGACCCGAGCGATTTTGACTTTATCTTCAATATCGGCAATTCTCTTTGTGAGCTTGAGGAGCGCCTCTTTCGTCGCGTGATACTCTGCGTTCTCCCTGAGGTCGCCGAGTGACCGCGCTTCTTCGAGATGTTTTACCATCTGAGGTCGTCTCTCTTTTAAGCTTGAGAGTTCCCCTTTGAGTTTTTCCATACCTTCTTTTGTTAAATATATATGTTTCATAAACTGGCGACTTCCTTCATCAGTGCTTTCACCCATTCGGCAGGTTTTATTTTTTTGATCGGCTTCCCTTTTTTGAATAAAAGCCCCTCATTCTTGCCTGCGGCTATTCCAATGTCAGCGTCTTTCGCCTCACCAGGCCCGTTGACTATGCATCCCATAATCGCTACCCTTATTGGTTGCGAGCGATGAGAAATGTGCGATAAGCGATGAGTTATTTTTCTTTCAAATTCTTCAACTATTTTTATCAAGTCAACGCCGCATCTTCCACATGTCGGACACGATATAATATCAAATCCACGGCTCCTCAATCCCAGAGACTGGAGTATCAGATATCCTTCAACAACCTCTTTCTCCGGCTCGGACGTAAGGGAAACGCGCAATGTGTCTCCGAGACCCCGATACAACAACACACCAATCCCGACGGTGGATTTTATCGTACCTATCCCCGGGGGACCTGACTCCGTGATGCCTATATGCAAGGGATAATTTCTCTTTTCAGCAAACATCTCGTAGGATTTTATCGTAGTAAGAACGTCCGAAGATTTCAGCGACACGACTATGTCGGTAAAATCCATGTCCTCCATCATTTTTATGTGCTCAAGGGCAGTTGAAACTATCATGCCAGCTTTTTTATAGGAGTCAAGTTCCGGGGAGTGGGCGGAGCGTAGAGAGCCGACATTCACGCCTATCCTTATGGGAATTCCAGCACCTTTCGCCGCTTTTATTACTTCCCTCGTCTTCTCCTTCGGCATATTGCCGGGATTTATCCTGATCTTGTCTGCGCCCTGTTTTATCGACTCGAGAGCGAGTTTGTAGTCGTAATGGATGTCGGCAACGAGAGGAATTTTTATGTTTTTCTTTATGAGCGAAAGTTTTTTTGCGGCTGTCATATCCGGCACGGCGACCCGGATTATTTCGCAGCCGATTCTCTCAAGGCGTTTTATCTGATTTACGGTCGCTCTGACATCCGCGGTGTCGGTCTTTGTCATCGTCTGAACTATCACAGGGGCGCCGCCTCCAATCGAAAGATTCCCTATGAAGATTTTTTTTGTCTTTAACCTTGTATACACGTTCTCATCCTTTTATTTCGGACCAACGGATATTCTTACTAAGTCGCTGTATGTGGCGAACAAAAATATGGAGATTATTATGGCAAGTCCTATGATATTCACCTTTTCAACAAACTTTTTGTCGAGCGGTCTCTTTAAGATACCCTCCATCACAAATAAAAATATGTGCCCGCCGTCGAGAAGAGGTATTGGAAAGAGATTAAAGAGAGCGAGAGAATTTGAGATTATAGCTACGATGAATAGAAAATTATCCATCCCGGTTTTCGCCGTTTTGCTCATAATCTGAATTATACCGACGGGGCCCGAGAGCTCGGGTTTTTGCAACTTGATTATCCTTTCCAAAAGATACTTCACCGTCATATAATTCCAAAGGATTGACTGGTTAATTCCAAACTTCAGTGAATCTAATAAACCTATTTTTTGTGTTATCATGCTTGGAGTGACGCCTATCAGCCCTATGTTGTTAACGGGATCTTTTGCCGTTTTCATCTTGAAGTTCAGTTCTTTTTCTCCGCGTTTTACCGTTATTCTGACATTCTTTTCGGGCCTTGCGTGAATATACTCGGCCATCTGCTTCCAGTTTTTGATTTCTGTATTATCAAGTTTGATGACCAAATCATTTTTCTGAATGCCGGATTTATATGCGGGAAAATTTTCGTTCAAATCCCCTATCATAGCTTCTTCCGAGGGCTTTTGAATACCCCATATGAAAACTGCCAGAAAAAATAAAAATACAGCGAGAAAAAGATTCATCACGGAGCCGGCCAAAGCTACATAAATCCTTCTGTACCATGGCTGAAAGAAGAAATCACCCTCTTTGGGTTTTTCGTCTTTCATCTCTTCCCCTGAAAGTTTTACCATGCCGCCTATAGGAATAGCCGCCAAACCGTATCTGGTTTCGCCAAATGTGACTCCAAAAATTTCCGGTCCGAGACCCAAATAAAATTTTTCGACCTTTATGCCTGATTTTTTTGCGACTATGAAATGTCCAAGCTCGTGCACGAATATTACTATGCCTATTGCCACAATAACCAAAAAAATCACAATCATATCATCTCCTCTGCAATTTTTCGTGATAAAAAGTCGGCTTCAAGTATGTCGTCAAGCGTCGGCTTTTGTTTGTTTTTGATTTTAGAAATCGTACTTGATATTATTTCCGGTATCTTTCCGAATTTTATTTTTCCACTAAGAAAAGAGTTCACAGCGATTTCATTCGCCGCATTCATGGCAGCGGGCATTATACCCCCGGATTTTCCAGCATCTACAGCCAGATTAAAGCATGGGAACTTTGAGAAATCCGGCTTTTCAAAATCGAGCCTTTTCGTTTTTTGGAGTTCCAGGCGTCCGAGTTTCGTTCCCAACCTTTCGGGATAACCCATGGCGTACTGAATAGCGAAACTCATATCAGCGGGTGACATCTGTGCGAGCACTGACCCATCGATAAATTCAATCATTGAATGGAGTATCGACTGTTTATGAATCAAAACATCTATTTTTTCATAGGGTATGCCGAAAAGCGCGTGAGCTTCGATTACCTCAAGCCCCTTGTTCATAAGAGTCGCGGAATCGACGGTTATTTTTTTTCCCATTTTCCATGTGGGATGCCTTAACGCTTCTTCAACCGTAATTTTTCGGAAATTTATTTTTTTACCATACAACGCCCCGCCCGAAGCGGTTATGATTATTCTGTTGATGTATTTTTTTTTGTTTCCTTCGAGGCACTGGAAAATCGCCGAATGCTCGCTATCTACGGGAATTATTTTTGCAGATTTATTCAACTTTAATAACTGGTTTATACACTCACCCGCTATTACAAGCGATTCCTTGTTTGCGAGTGCAACTTTTTTGTTGCTTGAAATCGCCGCAGCGAGCGGATGAATCCCTACCATACCAACGACGGATATGAAGACAATATCCGCCGACTTGAGCGACGCCAGTTTTTTTAATCCTTCGATCCCAGCCAGACATTTTATCCCTCCAGAAACTTTTGGAGGTAGAGTGCTGGAGTCGGAGACGGAAACAAACTCCGGTTTAAATTCGCGTATCTGATTTTGCAAACACTCCGAATAGCCCCCTGCGGCAAGGGCTATAATTCTGAATTTCTGCGGATGAGAACGGACTACGTTTAAGACGTTCTGTCCAATTGAACCCGTGGAGCCAAGCAAAACTATATTTTTCATCCCGTTAGAGATAGTCCCGAGTTGTCGGGACGTGCCATCTGCAATTTTGCCTGACAAACTTTATTTACCTCCAGTCATCATAACTATCACTCTTGAGTTGGAAAAGCGTATCTCTAACGGGGTTCATTTGAAGAACACTATGTAGTAATACAAAAGAGGGGCGGTGAAAAGAAACGAGTCGAATCTGTCGAGCATGCCGCCGTGACCGGGAAGAAGTATGTCCGAATCTTTAATGTTAGCGTCTCTTTTTATCAGCGATTCGGCAAGGTCGGAAAACTGACCGAAGATTGCGATGAAAAACCCCAGCAAAACGCTTTCAACTACACCAAGATAAGATTTGAGAAAAAATCCCGAGAGGATAGGTGAAACCACAGAAGCAGATATAATTGCAGCGAGAAATCCTTCTGTCGATTTTTTGGGACTGATCGATTCGGCGAGTTTGCGTTTCCCGAGTTTTATCCCGAAGAAATATGCCGCCGTGTCCAAAACCCATATGACCAGAAACAGAAAATACACAAGCTCCATGCCATACGGTTTGAGATAGTAAATCCTGGCCAGATGCGCAAACGCCCATGGAATGAAAAAAATCCCAAGGAAAGTTATTCCAATTCTTTCGATGGCTTTCTGCGGAGTTTTTTTAAAAATCTCAATTAGAATAACGACGAACAGAATCACAGTTATAACCATCGGGACCAGTTGATGATCCGCCTTCTGGCTAAAGGAAGTGGAAGAAAGAAATATCGAAACGAAAAATAGATAGCCGAGAATAATCCCCAAAACCGTGTGGGGGTTGTAAGACGCTTTTTTCGAAATTAAAAAAAACTCCCGCAGAGAAAACAATAGAATGCCGCTTACAAGAATAAAATATGGCACACCGCCCCAGTAGACGGAGAGTATTACTAAAGGTATGCCTATAACAGCCGTAAGTATCCTCGGAAGAATCATATGCCGCCGAAACGTCGTTCTCTTTTATTGTAATCTGATATCGCTTCAAGAAGATCTTTTTTTTCGAAATCCGGCCAAAGAGTTTTTGTCACATATATTTCGGAGTACGCTATCTGCCAAAGCAGAAAATTCGAAATCCTCATCTCGCCCGAAGTTCTTATGAGAAGTTCGGGATCGCTCATGCCTTTCGTATATAAATAATCGGCAAAAGTTTCTTCGTCGACATTTTTTATTCCTTCGGCGATGATTTTATTCACAGCCCTTATTATCTCTTGTCTGGCGCCATAGTTAAGAGCTATATTCAGGAGCAAACCCGTGTTTTCTTTGGTTTCTTCT
This sequence comes from Ignavibacteria bacterium, assembly GCA_041694835.1. Taxonomy (GTDB): domain Bacteria; phylum Elusimicrobiota; class Endomicrobiia; order PHAN01; family PHAN01; genus JBGFRZ01. Next base: position 9,798 of record JBGFRZ010000070.1, on the reverse strand, counting down.
ATCAACTTTTCCACCTCGGCTCTTGCCGGAATAGGCGATATCTCCCCCAAAACATTCACCTTTACATTGTTTTTTTTAAGGGCGACGGCTTCTTTTTTTATAAATTGCTTCAAAAGAGTCATAAGAGTTTTTATCTCCCCTTTAGGACGCGCCCAGTTTTCCGTTGAAAAAGCGTAGAGCGTCAGTATATTTATTCCGATTTCACTGGCGCATTTGATGATTTTTTTTACCGTCCGTATCCCCGCTCTGTGACCCATCGGCCGGGGCAACCCTCGCATTTTGGCCCATCTGCCGTTGCCGTCCATTATTATCGCTACATGCTTTGGAATGTTCATTGCATGATTTCTTTTTCTTTCAGGGAAAGCAACTCGTCTATCTTTTTTATATGGGCGTCTGTCAATTTCTGGATGTCGCTTTCATATTTTTTTCTCAAATCCTCGGATATCGCTTTTTCCTTTTCAAGTTTTTTAATCTTTTCTACGGCATCCCTTCTTTCGTTTCTTACAGCAACTCTGAATTCCTCGGCGGTTTTGTGAGCTATTTTGACGAGCTCCTTTCGCCTTTCCTGCGTCAGAGAGGGAATGGAAAGGCGGATAATTTTTCCGTCGTTCTGGGGAGTAAGACCAAGCTCGGATTTGAGGAGCGCCTTTTCTATGGCAGGTATCTGCGACGGATCCCACGGCTTTATCTCTATAGTTCTTGGCTCCGGTATGTTTATGGCGGCGAGCTGATTTATTGCTATCATTGAACCGTATGACTCCACTTTTATTCCGTCAAGTATGGCCGCCGATGCCCTCCCGGTTCTTATCGATGCAAACTCGCTTCGCAGCTTTTCAGCGGTTTTTTTCATCAGTTCTTCGCATCGGACAATTATCTGTTTTGGATCCATAAAAACCTCCTATGAAATCCTTCTGATTTCTAAATGGTTGTCGCTACGATGAAGCGGCCGCTCATACCGAGACTATCGTTCCGATTCTTTCGCCGGCGATTATTTTCTTAAGAGAACCCTTTTTGTAGAAGTTGTAAACTATTATCGGTAGATCGTTGTCCCTACACAGAGAAAACGCCGATGTGTCCATAATCTCAAGCTTCCTGCCAAGTGCCTCGTCGTATGACAGAACTTTGTATATCTTCGCCGTCGGGTTTTTCTTCGGATCAGAGTCGTACACTCCGTCGACCTGTGTTGCTTTGACCAGAAGATGAGCCCCTGTCTCAAGCGCTCTCAAAGCAGCGGCCGTATCCGTGGTCAGATAAGGATGCCCCGTGCCACCGACAAAGATTGCGACTTTTCCTTCTGACAGACACTTCCTCGAAAGCTCGGGCGAGTCCGTGTTGAGCCCGTAGCCGGAACCGACAGCCGAAAATACTTCAGATTTTATATCGGAATTATTAAGCATCTCCTTCAACGCTAAGCCGTTGAGTATTGTGGCGTACATTCCTATAAAATCCGCCGGAACCCTTGCTATCGTGTTTTTTCTCGCGCCACGCCAGATGTTCCCACCACCCACGACTACACCTATTTCGGCCAGCCCTGCGACAGATTTCAATTCGCAGGTGATATAGTCGAGCGAAACGAGATCTATCGGCCCCGATTTTCCAGCAAGTGATTCTCCCGAGAGTTTGAGAAGTATTCTGTTGCGTTTCATTTATTCTTCGCCGAGATGAAACCTCGCAAATTTTTTAATCACTATATTTTCGCCTGTCTTCGCTATCGCTTCCGTTATAAGGTCGCCGACCTTTTTTTTGCCGGATGCGTCTCTTATATACGGCTGTTCCAGAAGGCAAAACTGTGAATAGAATTTGTCGAGTTTTCCGGGGAGTATTTTTTCAATCACATTTTCGGGTTTCTTTTCGTCTTTGAGCTGTTGTCTGTATATCTCCCTCTCTTTTTCGACCATTTCTTCAGGGACGTCATCTTTTTTTATCCAGAGAGGATTCGACGCAGCTATCTGCATCGCGATTTCCTTGACGAGTTTCTGGAAGTCTTCATTCCTCGCCACAAAATCGGTTTCGCAGTTCACTTCGACGAGCACTCCGAGCTTGCACCCGACGTGTATGTAGGAGCTTATCAATCCTTCTTTCGTTGTCCTTGATGATTTCCTGTCGGCGAGGGCGAGACCCTTTTTCCTCAAAAGTTCGACCGCTTTCTCAATATCATTGCGGGTTTCTTGAAGGACTTTTTTACACTCGACTATTCCTGCTCCGGTGAGTTGCCTTAGTTTCTGAATGTTTTCTATTGTAGCCATTTATATCTCCTATGATATTTTTAACCGCAAAGTTCACAGAGAAAAACCTTTACCGCGAAAGCGCGAAAGTTAGAAATCACGAAAAATAATAAAGGGGGATTGTTTCGTGTCTTCGTGGTTCGGAGTTTTAATAACACAAAACTCACATCTTCGTCGGTAATTTCTCTGTGAGGTCCTCATTTTTCTTTGCGTCTTGTGTGGTAGAAGAACTTTTTCAATAATCTCATGTATCGGGACTTCTCTGCGGTTGGTGGCACGGGATTTTACTTCTCCAAATCAACTGGAATTTCCCTATGACTCGACGCCACTTCTTCGGACGGAAGATATGACTCAGCCGATTCATGAGCGTTCTCTTTCTTTTTCTGAGCAATATCTTTTCCTTCAAGAACGGAAGATGCTATTATCGAGCAGAAAAGCTGTATCGATCTTATCGCGTCGTCGTTGCCCGGAATCGGGTAATCTACCAACTCCGGGTCACAGTTCGTGTCGCAGATAGCGACTATCGGAATATGAAGTCTTCTCGCTTCTGACACCGCCGTCGACTCCTCGTGGGGGTCGACGATAAAAACCAATCCCGGAATTTCATCCATATCCTTTATGCCTTCAAGATATTTTTCGAATCTAAGAAGCTCTTTATTCCTGCGCGACGCTTCTTTTTTTGAAAGTTTATCGAATATACCGCCGTCTTTCATATTCTTAAGCTGCTGATATTTCTGCAGCGACTTTTTGAGAGTCTCAAAGTTGGTGAGTGTTCCGCCAAGCCATCTTTCCACGACATAAAATGCACCACACTTAATAGCTTCTTCTTTCACTACCGAAGCGGCCTGCTTTTTTGTCCCTATGAAAAGTATGCTTTTACCAGCGGACAATTCGTCTCGCACAAACTTAGTGGCTTTTTTGAGTTCCTTCACTGTCTTTTGCAGGTCAAGGATGTGAATGGCGTCCTTCCCACCGGTAAGCTTTCTGGCTCCGAAGATATACCTGGTCATCTTCGGATTCCATCTTCTTGTCTGGTGGCCGAAATGAACTCCGGCTTCAAGCAACGCTTTCATCGAAATGTTAACCATACAACTTCCTCCTTTGTTTTTTGCCTACCGCCGATGAGGCGACGGCTTCCTCCACCGCTGTCATATCCGTCCAGGCCCCGATGTAAAATAGGGGAACCCTGAACAAATCAGTCGGTGTGCGTTATTAAGAGTTGTGCGGTTTCGGAGTTGAGGAGTTCGCCCGCGGCTCGTTGCTTGTGACTTGTTGTTCGTGGTTTGTTTCATCCAGCCACAAGCCGCCGCTCACTACCCACTTTCTTCAACTCTCTAATTCCTAAACTCTTTAACTCTCAAACTTCTTATTTTTGACAATACTTTTTGTCGGGCATTTCTGCTCGCAAAAACCACAGTTGTCGCAGACGTTGTATTTCATAGACGCCAGATTGTTTTCCATCATTATATCATTTTTCGGACATATTTTCACACAAATGCCGCATCCGATGCAGCCGGGCTTGCATATCTGCCTTACTCTCGCACCTTTATCCCGCGAGGAGCACATTATATGAAAGTTGAATTGACACTTTTGAAGGTGTATTATTTTTTTTGGACAGGCCTTCACGCATAATCCACACGCGGTGCATTTATCTATATCAATAACCGGGACCTTTCCTTTTTCCCATGTAATCGCCCCAAAAGCACAGACCTTTGAGCATGTCCCAAAGGCGAGACATCCCCACTCGCATTCCTTCTCGCCGCCGAAATAATTCGAAGCTATGGCGCAATCATATATGCCGTCGTATGAAAATTTATCCTTGCAGTTCAGTCCACCTCCACAAAATATAACCGCTGTTTTTCTGCCAGTTTCAAAAATCTCTTTTCCGAGAATCTTTGAGATATCTTTATTGACTTCCGGAGATATTACAGGACACCTGCCGGGTTCACTCTGACCAACTGCAAGTGATTCAGCATATGCACCACAACCCGGGAATCCACACGCCCCGCAATTTGCGCCGGGTAGGATTTTTATGAGGGATTCCTCGATAGGGTTTAGGGGCGTTGCAAATTTTCTCGCCACATAACTTAAACCCAATCCGAAAAGAAGTCCCGCCCCACCTAAAAACACAATGCCGTTTATCAATGTTTCCATATCATCTTATTCCGAAGAGTCCCGTAAAACCCATAAATGCTATGGACATCATTGCCGCCGTAAATAAAACCACGGGATAACCCTCAATAAATTTAGGTATCGGGGCCAAAACAAGTCGCTCCCTGACCGAGGCAAACAGAATTATCGCCAGAGTATATCCGGCAGCGACGCCCCATGTATAAACAATTGCCTCTAATATGGTGTATTTATAATCAATGTTGAGAAAAGCAACAGCAAGTATCGCGCAGTTTGTGGTGATGAGAGGAAGATAAATTCCGAGCGCTCTATATAAATGTTTAAAGTATTTTTTCATAAAAATCTCCACGAGCTGGACTAACGATGCGATTATCAATATGAAGGAAACCGTTCTCAAGAATTCTACGTTAAGCGGCTTTAAAACAAACTGATAAACCGGCCAACTGACGATAGTGGCAAGCGTCATAACGAAAAACACTGCGGCGCTCATCCCGAATGAGTTTTTAAGGCGGTCCGAGACGCCAAAAAAAGAGCAAAGCCCGATAAATCTCATCAGTATTATGTTATTTATGAGAAGGGCGCCGAGGAATATTGAAAATAAATTGAGAAAATTCATTTGCTTCCCCTTGAGTTATTTTTGAAACACACGGCCGCCATACCACAACTTTGGCAGGGTGATGCCTTTGCAGATGCGGTTGATTTTTTGAGATACTGCCACAGCGAGACAAGGATTCCTATGCCTATGAACGCTCCCGGAGGGAGAATGAAGAGCGTGGCGGGATTTTTCATGAATGTTTGGATATTAAATAGTGTGCCGCTGCCAAGAAACTCTCTAAAAATGCCAAGAACCACAATCCCGAGCGTAAAGCCGATTCCCATACTAATTCCGTCGAGAGCTGAGAGAAAAACTGAATTTTTATATGCGAACGCCTCCGCTCGACCAAGTATGACGCAGTTTACAACAATAAGCGGCACAAAAACTCCCAAACTCGTACTAAGCGAGGGGAAATATCCCTGCAAAACATAGTCTACTATCGTAACAAATGTCGCTATTACAACTATAAATATAGGAATTCGTATCTCATCCGGGATTAGTTTTCTTACCATAGATATCATTATATTCGAGCATAAAAGGACAAAAGTCGCAGCAACCCCCATACCGAGAGCATCGGTAGCGCTAGAGGAGCATGCGAGGACAGGGCAGAGCCCTATCATAAGAATCATTATCGGATTTTCTTCAATTATGCCGTTCAAAAGTGTTTTCTTTAACATAATATTGGTGACTAGTGGCTTGTGACCGGTGACTGGAGGAAACAAACCACGAACAACGAGCCACGAATCACGAATAGGAATTTGGCGAATAGCAATTCAATCTCAACGACATCGCATAACAATGCGACTGCTACTTTTTCACTCTTTCACTTTTTCCACTGCCTCTCTGACGCCTTGCGTTACGGCTCTTGAGGTGGCAGTAGCCCCGGTAATAGCGTCTATTATGCCTCTTGGGTCATCTTTTTTAAGAAATATCTGTTCAGTTGTTCCAAGCGACAAAAATGCTCCGAGAAAATCATCTCTAAAAACTCTTGTTCCAAGTCCCGGCGTTTCTTTGTGTTTCAGGATTTTGAGCCCGACGATTTCCCTTTTTTTATCAATACCGACAGCCATCTCTATTAATCCGCCGTAGCCTTGAGGGTTTTCAAAAACAATGTGCCCAATCGAATTTCCATGTTCATCAAAGCACTCTGTGATGGTTTTTGTAATTTCCATAAACGATGTGGCTGAGGGAAGCAACTTTTTTTGCATTTGCTTAATTCTCAACTCTTGAGTTCTTATAATCTCCGTTTTTGTGTTTAAATAAACAAATGTCACGCCAAGAGCAGAAATCGCACAGACAATAAACAATGTAAAACCATACTTGAAATAGTTCGGTTTATTCATCAATTCATTGAGCCCTTTTCCTAAATCCAAACGGCTTTGGTATCGTCAATCTGTCTATTATGGGAACGGTCATATTCATTATAAGAATAGAAAAACAAACACCCTCGGGAAAACCACCCCTGAATCTTATCAGAGCGGTAAGAAGACCGCAACCGATGCCGAAAATAAACATTCCCTTTTTGGTCGTTGGAGCGGTCACAGGATCCGTCGCCATAAAAAATGCGCCAAGCATTAAACCCCCGGCAAGCAGTTGGAATAAAACATCTTTACCGTAAGCTGCTGAAACCATCGCCACGCCAACAATATACGAAAGAGGTATCGTCATTTTAATCTGCCCGCGGAATATGAGATAAACCGCCCCAATAAGAATCGCAAATGCCGATGTCTCTCCCAAACTTCCCGACACATTCCCAAAAAATAAATCCGAATATGACGGAAGAGGCGTTTGGTTAAGTTTTGATGCTTCAAGTGGTGTTGCTGAAGTAATAGACAAGTTGTGCGGAGTGAGCCATGTAATCATCTCTTTCGGCCATGCAATCTGCAAAAACGCCCTGCCCATAAGAGCAGGATTGAAAGGGTTGTGACCAATGCCTCCAAAAACTTGTTTCGCGAAGATAACGCTGAAAAATCCACCGACGGCAACCTGCCAAAGAGGTAAAGTCGGAGGAAGGGTAAGCGCCAGCAGACATCCAGTTAAAACGGCGCTCATATCTCCGACGGATGAAGGAGTCTTTATTACATGCTTTTGCCAAACATATTCGGATAAAGTGCAAGACGCCACAGAAACAACGACTATCAAAATTACATAATAGCCGAAGAAATAGACCGATGCAGCAACAGCCGGAACTAACGCTATTATTACATCACACATGACTTTCGTAACACTCATGCCGCTGTGTATGTGAGGAGCGGGCGAAACGCTCAGGTTTTTTTTGAACATAAATATGCCTTGGACAATTTTATCTGTGCAACTATCGGGCGTTTTGAAGGACACACATAGGAGCAGCATCCGCATTCTATGCAATCAAGCGGATAATAATCCTGCGTTTTACTATAGAGTTCTTTTTCCGCATAAACGCTGAGCATGTTCGGGAGCAGATTCATCGGACAGACCATGACGCATTTTGAACATCGTATGCAGTTTAGAAACTCCGACGAAAGTAAATCATTCATACACAGAACGCCGGATATTCCTTTGACTACAGGAACCTCAAGGGAGCCCTGAGCAAGACCCATCATAGGACCGCCCGTCACAATTTTAGATATTGATTCGTCGACACCGCCGCAAAAATCCAAAAGTTCAGAGAGAAGCGTTCCTATTCTAACTTTGTAGTTCCCGGGGGTTTTGACTGCATCTCCGCTTACAGTTAAAACTCTTTCATAGAGAGGAATTCCATTTTTTATAGCGTTGAAAATCGCATAAGTGGTTGCGACATTTTGGACAACGACGCCCACATTAAAAGGCAATCCTCCCGTCGGCACTTCCCTATCGGTGGTCGCTTTGATGAGTTGCTTTTCGGCGCCTTGGGGATATTTCACGGGAAGCGGCAAAACTGTTATGTTGGGTTCATTAAAAGCTATTTCTTTGAGTGTTTTTATTGCTTCCTTTTTGTTTTCCTCTATGGCAATTATAGATTGATAAGCGTCAAGAATGAACATTGTCGCCTTAATACCTTCAATTATTTCTTTTGCTTTTTCCTTCATGAGCGCATCGTCACAGGTAAGATATGGTTCGCACTCGCAACCGTTTAAGATGAGATAATCGATTTCCGTCCCCTTTGGAGGCGAGAGCTTTATGTGAGTCGGGAAACACGCCCCACCAAGTCCGACGATGCCGGATTCCATTATGAATTTTTTAAGCTCGTCTCTCGAATGTCTTACGTAATCGGAGAAGTTTAGTTGCGGCGCTTCGGAAACATCCTCGCCGTCAGATTCTATAATTATAGATTCAGACGGTTTTAATAGGACAGGATGCATCCACGGAACAATGGCTGAAACTTTTCCCGAAATTGATGAGTGAATGGATGAAGATACGTCCCCGCCGGGGCTGGCTATTTTCTGACCCCTCTTTACGACATCGCCGACAGACACGAGCGGTTTTGACTGACTGCCAACATGCTGTATCAGAGGTATTATGACCCTTTTTGGTAGCGGTATTTCAATTATTTTTTCGGCCGCTGTTGATTTGTTTTCGGGAGGATGAACACCGCCTGAAAAACTTAAACTAACTTTTCCCATAAACCGGAAAAAATTATACAATTTATTTAAAAAATAGTCAACCCGTCGAATCAAATCATGCAAAATCTGACTGTGCGTCTTTTTGATTTGTATGTCAAATTTTTGATACACTGATACCGTTGAAAAACCTCACTTCATCCCGTTAGCGGGATTCAATACTTCCGCACCAAAAATTATGTATATTCCGCTTCTTTTAACGCTGATTATTTTTTCCGGATGCGGCGAGCAGATGACAACCTCCGATTCGAAAATAATCATGGACACAATCGTTGAGATAAAAACTCACGCGCGACACGGAAGCGCTGTTAAAAAGGCCTTTGACGAAATGGAGCGCATCGACAAGAAATTCAGCGCTCACAAAGAGGGCTCGGAAGTTTTTAGAATAAACTCGTCGAAATCTGAAGAAATCAAAGTGGACGGTGAGACACGCGATTTAATCCTGTTTTCCATCGGCATTTCTTCCATTTCGGAGGGGGTGTTCGATTTGACAATTTTTCCCCTTGTGAAATTATGGGACATAAAGGAACAAAATAAAATACCGACCAACGATGAAATAAAATACAAACTTCGAAATACGGGCTATCGGAAAATATCTCTGGCCGACGGGACCCTGCTGAAAGATTCTTGTGTCCGCATAGATCTCGGGGGATTTGCGAAAGGATATGCCGTCGACAAAGCCGTCGAAACGCTCAAAAAAAACGGAGTTAAAACCGGGATTGTCAACGCAGGCGGCGATATTCGGGCATTCGGAAACAAATACTGGAAGATAGGAATTCAACATCCAAGAAAGAAAGATGGACTTCTGGGTATACTAACCTTAAAAAACAAAAGTATAGTGACAAGCGGCGACTACGAGAGATTTTTCATAAAAAACGGGAAGAGATATCATCACATAATAAACCCAAAGACCGGATATCCCGCTGACGAATTAATGAGCGTTAGTGTTATATCTGACAGCTGCATGCTCGCCGACGCGCTCGCTACCGCAGTTTTCGTTCTTGGCACAAAACATGGATTGAAATTGATTGAAAATCAGAAAAACGCCGAGTGTATCGTTGTCGACAATGGTGGTAAAATATTCACTTCAAAAGGGCTGAAAAACAAAAATCTGAGATTTTAATAGCTATTAAAGGGGGTGCCAAAGAATAAGGTAATAGCCAAAGAAAACGGACTAAAATTATGCTAAAATAAGACATTGTGAAACGACAATGTCCCCAATGTTCTCACTGTTGGGCATGGAGGCTTAAAGACGGTAGATACAAGTGCC